>NZ_JACJED010000019.1:0-102423 GCF_014163885.1 Pseudoalteromonas sp. SR43-2
AAATGCCACTCTAAATAGAGTGGCATTTTTGTTTACTCAGTAATTGATGTATTAAAGATCAAATGTGCGTGAAACAGCAAGTACAATACGCTCATCAGCATAATCGTAATCTAAGCTAGTGTTTTCAGCAGCCACTTCAATACCAAAACCTTCGTAGCTTGTTTGATAAGCTAGGCGGTAGTGCTTGTACGATTTTTTCTGGTTTGTATCCCAAGCCCACTTTTCACCATCAAGTGAGTTTGAAATATCAAAACTTGCACGTAGTGCGTGATTTGGAGCTAGTTCATACGTGTGAGCAACCATTGAAATTACATGACCCGCACCTGTTCCAAAGTAATCCCAGCTATACCAAAAGTTAAGCTCAGTTTGGCCGTATTCACTTGCATAACCAAACTTAGTGTAAGCTTCAGCGTAGTTACCGTCACTGTTATTACCTTGATAAGTGTAATAAGCAATACCGTAATCAACGCTAAATTGCTCATCAAGTTGTACATATTTACCTAAGTAAGCATCAAGCTCAAAATCAGTGTCGTCACCAAAATCTACGTTTGAAGCCCAAACACCAGCGTAAACACCACTATCAAAGGCATAATCTAAGCTGCCTTGAATTGCAGGGTCGCTATCGGTCTGTGTTACACCATTAAAAGTGTAGTCAGACGCCGCAGTGATTGTTGTTGACCAATCAGCTGCTGCAGTTGTTGATAAAAGTGCAAATGGTAGTGCTACTACAAGTTGTTTTAGTTTGTTATTCATTATTAATCCCTAGTGTACTGTGTCTATTTTTGTGTAATCAATTGCGTTTGCTTTTGGTGAGCTATCTATATTCGTTACTGTTTTAAATTTACTGTAACCAATAAAAGCTGCACAAATAAAGAACAAGCCGATAACTAATGCGCCTACCCACTGAATTTGTAAAAATTCTAATTTAAACAATAGTGTAAGTAACGATAGAGCAACAACATTTCCGATTATGTATTTCATTTTGCCAAAACGCTTTACGGTAAAGTTTAGGTTATCTGTATATAAACGCACTAACGAATCAAGTGAGTTAATTACAAATACAATACCTACAAATACCATAGCGAAGTTTTTAATACCTTGAGTTGGAATGCCCGCTTCATGGTAGTGATAAAGTACGCTAAACCAAATCGCAATAGGAATAGAAGGGAAAATCAACATAGCACCTAATACTTGGTATGTTTTAAGTCCACCAACAAAGCGAGATGTAAATTGACCAATCATTATGCTCCACGCAAACCACCAGAATAAGTAAAACTCATGGTAATCATTAAGCGGTAAAACAAATTCATTAATGTTTGCAAAGTAAGTACCAATAGAGCCTAAGTTATCTGTAAATGCAGACATTTGACTATCACCAATCACAAATGCCCCAACCCACATAAATGCGATTAAAGCTAAAAATAACCACGTAGTAGAAATACTTAAAATACGTACATATTTAATATCAGTACTTGAGTAAACAGCAAAACAGATAGCCGCAAAGACAATTAAATAAAACTCAGAAACTATACTTGTTCCATCGCCTAATTCGGGTAAATACCATGGTAGGTTTGTAAGCAGTAAATAAGCGGTAAATGCACATGTACCAATAATTACAACGTTGTTGATAAATTTAACCCAAGGAATTTCGAAAAATTTCACTTTAGGTTCTATTACACAGAAATAAAAGCACGTAAGAAAGTAAAATCCCCAGATCAAAAATCCCCAGTAGCCAAACTCAATAGCCAATGGATTTGCAAACGCGTATTCTGGGCTTGCTTTTATGTCTGCATAACCTGCAAACTCAGTTAAAGGAAACATTATGAGGCCAACATCAAGGCCAGAAGTAAATAGTATTGCTATAAACGTAAAGGTTCTAACTGGTGTTACACCTACTACGCGAACATTACCCCATTTAATTAAAATAGTGATAATAGCAAGTAAGGTAAAAATAATGCCTGCATTAAGCCAAATAGTCATTGTTACCCTCCAATAATGAATAAAAATAATTCATAAGCACTCCGTATTTTATTGTTTTATTCTCGCATTAACACAACGTAACCTATTTACATCGTGTGCCACTGCAAGGCACGCAATGGTTTAGCCCGACGAGGCTAAACCTAAGCATGTGGCTAAAATTAGATCTCCGAGCTACGTTGTGTTTCTTGCCAATTTGTTGTTATGGCAACATTCACATCCGATTTCTGTAATGGTTCTTTACCTAAAATTATGTCAGCTGCTTTTTCGGCAACCATAATAGTAGGCGCATTTAAGTTTCCGTTAGGGACTGTTGGGAAGATAGATGAGTCAACAACACGTAGTCCTTCAATACCATGTACTTGCGTATTTGAATTAACAACGGCCATATCATCCTCACCCATTTTGCATGAGCAAGAAGGGTGGTAGGCACTTTCTACAGCTTGGCGTACAAAGGCATCTATTTCTTCATCTGTTTGAATATGTTTACCTGGTTGAATTTCTTCATCGCGGTATTCATCAAAGGCACTTTGCTCAATTATGTCGCGTGTTAAGCGAACGCACGCTCTAAAGCCTTCAATATCGTCTTGGTGTTCAAGGTAATTAAATAAAATGGTTGGTGGTTGCTCAGGGTTCGCAGAAGCAATAGTGACACTACCGCGACTTTTTGGTTTGTTATGACCAACATGTACCTGAAAACCATGACCTGCAAATGCACTTCTACCATCGTAACGCATAGCCGCTGGTAAAAAGTGATATTGAATATCTGGCCATTCAACACCTGGTTTTGAGCGAATAAACGCACACGATTCAAAATGATTCGTTGCACCTAAACCCGAACGCGTTAATAACCAGCGCGCACCAATCAACCCTTTTGAAACAATGCCTAGTTTGCCGTTAAGCGTGATAGGTTGCTTACACTTGTATTGAAAGTAAAACTCAAGATGATCTTGTAAGTTTTGACCTACACCTGGTAGATGATGCTGTATTTCAACGCCTGCTTTTTCAAGCGCTTGAGTATCACCAATACCAGAGAGTTGTAAAATATGTGGAGAGCCGATAGGGCCTGCACTTAATATAACGTCCTTTGCAGCATGTGCAGTTTTAACGTCGCCATTTACTTTGTATTCAATGCCAGTGGCTTTTTTACCATCTAAAATCACGCGCTGTGCTAGTGCACCTGTAATAATTGTTAAATTACTACGCGATTTAACAGGGTCTAAATACTCACGCGAAGCAGAGCTGCGCACGCCGTCTTTTACAGTCATGTGCATTGGGCCAAAACCCTCTTGCTGCGATGCATTATAATCATCTGTAGACGCGTAACCGGCTTGTACACCTGCTTTGATAAAGGTGCGGTAAAGCGGGTTTTTCATTTCGTTGCCGTTATTAACGCCAAGCGGGCCTTTGCCACCACGGTAAGTATTTTCACCAAGATAAAAGCTTTCTGCTTTTTGAAAATACGGTAAACACGATTGGTAATCCCAGCCGTTTGCACCGTGTTGCTGCCATTCGTCAAAATCTTTTGCATGGCCACGTACGTATACCATGCCGTTGATAGATGACGAGCCGCCTAATACTTTGCCTCGAGGACAATGCATCTCACGGTTATCTAAATGAGGCTCAGGCTGCGTATGAAACTGCCATGCATATTTGTCACTATTCATAGGAATAGATAACGCGGTTGGCATTTTTATAAAAATACTTTTATCACTACCGCCAGTTTCAAGTAGTAACACGCGGTTACTTGAATCTTCAGATAAACGGTTTGCTAAAACACAACCCGCCGAACCCGCGCCAACAATAATATAGTCGTAATGATTACTCATAGTAGGGCGCCTTAAAATGGGCTTTCTATGTCGGCCATACCAACATAAATAGACTTAGTTTGCGTGTATTGATCAAGAGTTTGTATACCATTTTCACGGCCAATACCCGATTGCTTATAACCGCCAACTGGCATTTCAGCAGGTGAGTTACCGTATGCATTAATCCAACAAATACCAGCTTGTAACTTGTGAATAACGCGGTGCGCACGTTTAATATCGCTAGTAAATACGCCTGCGGCCAAGCCTAGGTGGGTTGCGTTAGCGCGTGCAATAACATCGTCTTCGTCGTCAAAAACAAGAACGCTCATTACAGGGCCAAATATTTCTTCTTTAACGATTGTCATATCGTCGTTGCAATCAATGAACACAGTCGGTGCTACAAAATAGCCATTAGGTGCAGATTCAGGTGAAAGCGTTGTACCACCAGTTAATAGCGTTGCACCTTCTTCGATGCCTTTATTAACGTAGCTCATTACTAGTTCTTGGTGCTTTTTAGAGATAAGTGCGCCAAAGTTTGTATTTAAATCTTGTGGGTCGCCAGCAATAATGTTTTTCTCAGTGCGCGCTTTAAGCTCATCAATAAACTGCTGATATACATTTTTATGAACGTAAATACGTGTACAGTTAGTACAAATTTCGCCTTGCGTATAAAAGTTACCTAACATAGCAGCGCTAACCGCTTGCTCTATGTTGGCATCATCAAATACTAATAGTGGAGATTTACCACCAAGTTCCATCGTGACATCTTTTAACGTACCGGCAGCACTCGCTACTACTTTTTTACCTGTGCCTACTTCACCCGTAAACGATACTTTATCAATATCGCTATGCTGCGTTAGCCACTGGCCTACATCGCCTGCGCCTTGAACAACATTAAACACACCTGCAGGTACACCAGCTTCAACAAATACTTCTGCAAGTTTAATAGCGCCAAGTGGTGTTTCTTCAGATGGTTTAAATATAAATGCATTACCAGCAGCAAGGGCAGGGCCCGACTTCCAACATGCAATTTGTAGTGGGTAGTTCCATGCACCTATACCCGCACAGATACCTAATGGCTCTTTACGTGTGTAGTAAAAGTCATCACCAACCATTTGTTGTTGGCCTACTTGTGCTGGCGCAAGGCCTGCAAAGTATTCAATTACATCAGCGCCTGTTTCAATATCAACACAATTTGCTTCTTGCATTGGTTTGCCGGTGTCGAGTACTTCTACAAGTGCCAGCTCATCATTGCGCTCGCGTAAAATAGCCACTGCTTTTAATAAAATACGACTACGTTCAATAGGTGTCATTGCTGACCACTGTGCAAAACCTTGCTTTGCACTGGCAATGGCTGCCTTTTGAACAAATTCGTCGGCAATTTCTACTGCGTAAATAACCTCACCCGTTGCTGGGTTTGTTACATCAAATGTTTTGCCGCTCTGGTTTGCAAGAAAATGGCCGTTAATAAAATTTTGATAGACAGGTGTAGTCACGCTAGGCTCCATATTGCTTGATAAGTGAAAGTACATAGCTCTTTGCTAACTTTTCACTGTGTTTAAACTGATTATTGTCTGATTTACTCAGTACTGCTCTTAACCATAGGCCATCGATCATTGCGGCGCTAAGTTCTGCAGCTTGATTTGCTTGCTCAATAGGCATTAATTGCTTAAAAGAAAATGCTAAATTACTTTGCAAGCGTTTACTGTTTACGTTTTGTAGTCTGTGTAATTCTTCATCATGCATCGATTGCGCCCAAAAACTTAACCACGTTCGGGTTGTATCATTACGCTGTTGTACAAGCGCAAAGTTGGCTTCGATAATAAACATTAAACGCTCAATGGCAGTGGTTTGATGATTTACTTTACTTATTAAGCCTTGCTTTAAGCTTGTTAGTAAGTATCTAACCGTGGCTTCAATTAACCCCTGCTTACCATTAAAATAATGACTAATGATGCCTGACGATAAACCTGCATTTTTACTAATGCTGTTTATTGTTGTGCCTTGTAGTCCCTTAGTAGCAACTGACTCTATAGTTGCGTCAATTAGCTGCTGACGTCTGACAGGTTCCATTCCGACTTTAGGCATAATTTTTATTAATTGAACGTTCAATAAACATAAGCTTAAGGTAATAGCTCTAACAATTCAAGGCTGAAGTAAATGCCTAGATGCCAAAATGTAGATTAATCATTAATAAAAGTGCAATTAATAAGACAAAGAAGATGAGGTTTTTATTTGTTTAATTTCATTTAAAACAGTGGCTTGAGAATTTAATTTTTAAATTTAATAATAGTAATGATTTGTTTACAGCAATAAATGAATAAAATGTCAAAAAACCATTAGAACAATAATAGTTAGAGTACTAATAGTATTATTTTGATACAAAAGAGCACTAAACCTGCAATTACTTAGTGCTCTAATAAATTTATATGGAGAGTAAACTTTGTGGTTTTATCGTTTTAAAGCGCTTGGTATTGAAAGGTCAGGCATTATTAATAACGCCTTTAAAAAGTAGGGGGTAACGTCTTAGTCTATTGCCAATGTAGTCATCAGCTAAAATTTGCTGGCAAATGAAATCAATATCTTTGCTTGCTTCAAATACCCAATCAAAGCGCTCTATAGCCAGTAAAAAACCACGCTTTAAATGAGTTTGAGAACGGTACTGTTCTAGGTTGTCTTGAATAATAGAGACTTTACTTGGATTAGCTTTAAGCTCTTCTACTACTTGATTAATAAAAGTAGTATTGAGCTTACTGGTCGGGCGGTGTCTTAGTTTTCGTGGGTGCATTAGCTCTCGTTTGCAATGTTATATAATTTTTTCAAAAAGTCGTCTTTATGCTTTTCATGTTCGTAGTCTAGGTGGTAAGTATTATGAAAACCAAAGCGCAGTTCTACGCCGCTGCCTTGTAGATATACGGTGTAACCGTCTACGTCTGAATATGCAGTAACTCCCTGATAATGTTTGCCTTCATCAGTCATTTCACCTTTTTGAATTATGCGTTCATATACGGCTAAAATCTGTTTATTGTCGAGTTCGTTTTTCATGCTTTATACCTTTTATTTAGTAACTCATACGATATAGATATGAGGGTCGATCATTTTAAAAACAATAGCTAAAAAAATGTGATATTGCTTTGTAATTTGGCCTTTTTAAATTATGCTCAAAATTCATTTATTGTTGAGCTTACACCATGATAGACAAGGCGTTACTACTAAAAACTCGTGAGTTATCGGATCAATTAATTGCATTGCAAACGCCTATTAGGATACTCGATGCTATTAATTGGGATAAACAAACTAAAGAGGAGTTTTTTAGACAGAAATGTCAAAAAAACCCACTCATCGATCGTGCATACTATCAACAGCGCGATCTTGGTTTTGTACCTAGCGAGTTACGCCAAGCGTTTTCTACTTTGCACCGTAACATTATTAACCAATTGGGGCAGTTAAATCCCATAGCTCAATACATGGGAAAAATGTGCACAGAGTATAAAACAGTATTAAGCATGCTTGAGTATCGTGGAACGCCAGAGTTTCATGACTTATCGGTGGAGTTATTTGGTCACCCTAAAGATTTATTTCATGCCGGTGAGCCCTCACTTTCTGAGCTAGCTAATATGCTAGATAAACCGCTGCAAAATTTACTTATAGCCGACATACTGCCTGACGACCCTAAAAATATTGATGCTGTTGATGCAGTGCGTATTCTGTCTGAGCAAGTAACCGCTAGTATGGCAGGCATAAATGTAGAGGTAATGCTTAGCGATGGTATTGTTAGTGATGCAGCCGCAGGTGCTAATAATATAAAGCTTAATCAAGATGTTAAGTTTTCTCAGCGCGAACTTGATATTTTAGAAGTTCACGAAGGGTGGATACACGTAGGTACCACTCAAAATGGTTTAGCACAGCCGTATTTAACATGTTTGAGTAAAGGCACGCCTAGCTCAACTATTACCCAAGAAGGCTTAGCAGTACTTACCGAAATTATTACTTTAAAATCGACTCCAAGGCGTTTATCTAAATTAGTTAACCGTATTCAAGCGGTTACAAAGGTAATTGACGGTGCTGAATTTGTAGACATTTACCGTGATTACGTAGCGCAAGGTTTATCAAAAGACGACAGCTACACACTCGCGCAGCGTGTATTTAGAGGCAGTACGCCAACAGGTTTGCCTTTTACAAAAGATATTGCCTACATTAAAGGCTTTGTACTGGTTTATAATTTAATACGCGTTGCAATACAGCTTGGTCGAATAGATAGACTCCCTTTATTATTGGTAGGTAAAATATCGATAGATGATTTTAGATTAATATCGCAGCTTCATGATTTAGGTGTAATAGAGAGCCCACAATTTGTGCCACCACACTTTAAAGACTTACGCGGTTTGGCAACTTGGTTGAGCTTCGGTCGTTTTATTGGCGACTTGTCGTTTGAAAAGTTAGAAAACGATTATAAACCGCTATTTTTATAATTAATCAACATAACTTACCGACATAAAAAAAAGCCCGTAACGGGCTTTTAAATTAAAGTACTTTAAATGTAATTATCGCGCGTTAGTGCTTTCAAATATTTTGTCAGCTGAGGCTGCAACAAAACCAGTATAAAGCTCGCCGTCTGCTTGAGGGTAACGAATAGCAAACTCATAAAAACAGCTAGGAATGCTCATATCACCGTCACTAAAGGTAACAGAGTATTCATCAGCAAGTGTTGATGATTGTTCTAGTAACACCTCTGGTGAGCCTTTAACTTCGCCGCCTGATGTATTAAGCGAAAAACCTGCATCTTTTAGAGCTTGGTTAACATCATGAATGTTATCAAACTTAGCAAGCGTATTAATATTTACGGTAAAGTGATTGGCGCGGTAACCCCACGCCGACATCCACGCTGCATATTCGCTTTCAGCTAGCAATTGCTTGTAAGTATCGGTGCTTACTTGCCAATGCGTGCCTGAATACAAGAAGTTGTCTGCTGTAACTGCACTTTCGTCAATTTGACTTACCATATCTGTCACGATGGCTTGTAACTCTGGCGAGCATTTTTCTACTAATAGTTCAGAGATAAATACTTTTGGCTGATTAGGATCGCTATGCTCATAGTGTTTTGCGTAAAGTTTTTTAGCTTCAAAGTGGTATTCACCACATTCTTTGTAACCAATTGCTAAAAAGTGAGCGGCGAGCTTTTCAAGACCCACTTTTTCTATATTAAATGTACGCAGCGCAATATGATCGTTAATGATGTCATCTTTTTGCGTTGACCCTAAAAGGTCGTGAATTTTATCTGCCGATGGAGTTACGTTTAAATAGTTTTCCCAAAGGTTCTCAAATAATGTATTTACATCAGTATGCATGTTAAGTCCTTAAATCTAAAATTTGGTTTTATTGCTTATTCAATTACTAAGCCCGGCGCTAGGGTTTGCGGTAAGCTCACTTTATCTGACTCCACAGATGCGACAGGGTATGCGCAATAATCGGCGGCGTAATAGGCACTTGCTCTGTGATTACCACTGGCGCCAATACCGCCAAATGGAGCTGCACTAGAGGCTCCTGTAATGGGGCGGTTCCAGTTAACAATACCGGCACGAATGCGCTTTAAAAAGTGAGTGTAATCATCTTCACTGTCGCTAAGTAAACCTGCAGATAAACCAAAGCTTGTGTTGTTGGCTTCAATAATTGCGCTGTCAAAGTCGGTGTAACGATACACTTTAATTAGCGGCCCAAAATGCTCTTCATCTGGCATGTCGGTAATGCTTGTTACATCAATAATGCCCGGGCTTACAAAACCTGTGCCTGGTTTTAATTGCTTAAGTTCAACAAGGATTTGTGCACCTTTTGAGACTAATTCACTTTGCGCGGCAACCATACCCAGTGCTGCTTTTTCGCTTATCATTGCACCCATAAAAGGCTGCTCTGTAGCAAAACTGTCGTCTACAACTATGTTTTTAGTTGCGCTTATTAGCTTTTCTAAAATAGCATCGCCGTTGGCTGATTTTTCAATAAATAAGCGGCGTGCACACGTACAACGTTGACCTGAGGTAATAAAGCCTGATTGAATAATATCGTGTACAGCGGCGCTTATATCGCTCACATCTTTTACAATAAGAGGATTATTGCCGCCCATTTCAAGTGCTAAAATTTTGCCAGGATGTCCTGCAAACTGTTTATGCAATAAGTGGCCTGTGTTTGAGCTACCGGTAAAAAACAAGCCATCTATATCTTTATGAGAAGCAAGCGCTTTACCTGTTTCAATTTCACCTTGGACAAGGTTAATAACACCCGCGGGCAAACCTGCTTTTAACCAAAGTGAGAGGGTAAATTCTGCAACGTGCGGAGTCAATTCTGATGGCTTAAATACAACAGTATTACCGGCTAAAATTGCAGGAACAATATGCCCGTTTGGCAAATGCCCCGGAAAGTTATATGGGCCAAAAATAGCCACAACGCCATGCGGTTTGTGTCTAATAAACGCTTTAGCACCGGGCATTGGGTTTTCGGTTGTACCTGTACGCTCATGGTACGCTTTTACAGATATAGCTACTTTACCTGTCATTGCGCCCACTTCGGTGCGGGTTTCCCATAATGGCTTACCCGTTTCGCGTGCAATAATAGTAGCAAATTCTTCGCTGTGTTCTTTTAATTGTGCTGCGAAGTTTTCTAAAATGGCGATACGCTCTTTAAGTGGTTTGTCTGCCCATTGTAATTGCGCGGCTCTAGCTGCTTTTATAGCTGAATTTACTTGATCAGTGTTTGCGCCATTACCTTGCCATACCACATCGCCATTACTTGGATTGATTGACTCAAATGCTGGACCAAGTCCCACATGCCACTGATTATTAATTAGGTGTGTATTCATAAATTATTTACAGGCGGAAAAATCGCGCTGCATCTCCTTGGCTTAAATTAAGCGCCTTAGCCACATCTTGGCTAATGACGAGGGTATGTTTTGCATGATTGTAGTGTGCGTCTTTGGTAAATGTCGCTCTAAAGCCACTTACGCCTTGGTTACATACAGCCAGCGTATCAGAGCTATTTTGTGATATGTGATCAAGCTCGCCAATCGTAACAGGACAAACTTGAGAGTCGCGAATGCTGCGAATATTTCCAAGCTTTGCTTCAACTGTTGGGCCTGCATCAAATAAGTCAACGTAGCCTCTGTGCTCAAAACCTTCCTTTTCTAATAGTTTTAGCGCAGGTTTTGTTTTTTCATGCACATGCCCAATCACTGCTTGGGCTTTTTTACTAAGCAAGTTCACATAAATAGGGTATTTAGGCATTAACTCGCTAATAAACACCTTATCGCCTAAGCCAACTAAGTGATCCGCTTGTGGAAATTCGATACTAAAAAAGTGCTCTTGTAGCCATTGCCAAAAAGGAGAATGACCGTCTTCGTCGCTAACACCGCGCATTTCTGCGATAACAGTATCGGCAAAACGCTCGCTGTGCTGAGCCATAAACAAAAAACGTGAACGAGATAAAAATCGACCCGTTAGGCCTTTACGGCTATTTTCGCGCAAAAATAATGTACATATTTCTGAGCAACCAGTGTAGTCGTTACACATGCTTAAAATATCAACGGTGTTATATACATTTAAAGTAGGCGAGTGGTGTACTGTTTTACCCAAATGATAATGATATAAAGGCACCGATAAACCTACCGCGGCTTCTATAGCGGTTGTGCCAATAACGTCACCTGTTTCACTGTCTTCTAAAACAAATAAATAGCTTTCATCAAGTGGCTGGTTAATGTTTTTGGCAAAGCTTTTTTCAGCACGTTCAATTTTTTCTTTAAGCTGTGTATCGTCCACAGGTAAAGAGGTAAACCCATGACCGGATTCAATCGCTATTTGTTTAAGCGCGTCAAAATCATTAGCAGTAATAGGACGTAATACTTGCATTTATTGCTTGCTCCAATAACACGCCATTAGGCGTGCTAATTTAAACTATATTAACCGTTTACTACGTCGCTAACGGCTTTTTCAAAGCGCGCTAAGCCTTCTTTAATATCTTCAAACGGAATAATTAAAGACGGTGTAAAACGAATTACATTCATACCCGCTACAAGATTCATCAAACCATTATTAGCACTGGCTATTAAAAAGTCGCGTGCGCGGCCTTCAAATTTGTCATTTAGTACCGCGCCAATTAATAAGCCTTTACCACGTACTTCGCTAAATACGTTATATTTTTCGTTAATTGCGTTTAATCCGTCACGGAATAATTGTTCGCGCTCTTTAACACCGTTTAGTACGTCTGGTGTATTTACTGTATCAAATGCCGCTTCGGCCACAGCACAAGCAAGTGCGTTTCCGCCATAAGTAGAACCGTGAGTACCAATTTTTAAATGCTCAGCAATAGGTGTACGAGTGATCATAGCGCCAATTGGAAAACCACCACCCAATGCTTTTGCCGTTGTTAAAATGTCAGGAACAACCCCTAAACCTTCATAGGCGTATAAATCGCCTGTGCGACCAACACCCGTTTGTACTTCATCAAAAATAAGTAACGCGTTATGTTTAGTACAAAGTTCGCGTACTTTTTTAGCAAATTCATCTGTTGGTGTAATAATACCGCCTTCACCTTGTAATGGTTCCATCATAACAGCACATGTTTTATCGCTGATCAGCGCTTCAAATGCCGCTATATCGTTAAAATCACAATGTACTATGTCCGCAGGTTTTGGACCAAAGCCATCTGAATAAGCCGCTTGCCCGCCCACAGTTACTGTAAAGAATGTACGACCATGGAAACCTTTATTAAATGCAATAATTTGCGTTTTTTCAGCGCCATATACGTCCAATGCATAACGACGCGCTAGCTTGAGGGCTGCTTCGTTTGCTTCTGCACCTGAGTTTGCAAAGTAAACTTTATCAGCAAATGTTGCTTCAACCATTTTTTGAGCTAAACGAAGTGCTGGCTCATTGGTCATAACATTTGATAAGTGCCAAATTTTTTCGCCTTGCTCTTTTAATGCTTTAACTAATGCAGGATGACAGTGACCCAAACAGTTAACGGCAATACCACCGGCAAAATCAATGAACTCATTGTTATTTTGATCCCAAACGCGTGAACCTTCACCACGAACTGGGATAATTGCTGATGGGTTATAGTTTGGTACCATTACGTCGTTAAATAAGTCTCTTGTTACTTGCATTTTTACACCTAAATTTAATGGGCTTAGATAAAAGATTAGTTGCTAACTCAAAGAAGAATATAGCCTTTATTCTTCAGCAAACACGTTATTATTTCTGTTAGGTGTCATTATCGAAGGTTAGCTGTTAAAATTGCAGTGCTATTTTGTGAAAAATGATTAAAATAAAAGTCAAAATAACGAAGAAAATAACCATTATGATAACTCCACAAGATGAAAAGCTACTTTCTGTACTAAAAACAAATGCAAGAGCGAGTATTTCTGATCTTGCGCGAATGCTTGACTTGTCTCGTTCAACAGTACAGAGCCGAATGCTCAAATTAGAAGAAACCGGTGTAATTAAAGGCTATAGCGTTGATTACGGTGACGACTACCTTAGTAAAATGGTATCAGCTCATGTGTCTATAAAAGTAAGACAAAAATTAACGACTAAAACAAACATTGAGCTTAAGCAAATTGATGCTATTTCACAGCTATATGCCATAAGTGGTGAGTTTGATTTAATTGCGGTGGTACAGGCTCAAAATTTAGAACAGCTTAGTCATTTGTTGGACGATATAGGAAATCTTGATGGGGTGGAGCGCACAACATCTTCTGTTATTTTAGAAACTAAATTTAAGCGCTAGAGTCAGTGAGTTTTTTGTTTTAGTCGTTAAGTGAACACTCGGTATACTCTAGGTCAATAATAAAAAGGCTAGGGTCTGTTTAACCTTCAAGGTTAAATTAACAGCCCCCAAAAGGTTCTTCCTAGGCGCTATTTTCTCTTGGTTGCCTACATAGATGTAGGGTAGGGGCGTGAGCAGGGCGCGGAAGCATTGCTCGGTTTTTACTTATTCTTACATGGATATAAGCAATTAGAATAACGCAGGAGCAGTTATCGAGCACACTAGGTTATAGATCTTGCGCCGCAATAAAATAGCGCCTAGTGTGAGCAAATTTTTATCCGCAATGATAAACAGACTCTAGATATAAATGCATTAATTTAAATGTTTAAGCGTGCTTTTTATAAGTTAATAGCAATAAATCATAGGTTTAAATATTGAAGCCATTGATAAGGTACAAAATTTTGTAAGGAAAATTTATACTTTTTTAATAAGCATGACTATACTTATTTTAATTTGTACAATATTTAGCAATGGATTATGCCCGTATATCTTTTTACTCTTTTGTTAGGTTTAACTGAGCCTCTCCAGTTTGGGACAAACTTACCCACCACAGCACCTAATAATGCAGTCAACCAAGTCGAGTGTATTTTATTTGAAATGGGAGCTCCTTTTCAGCTACAAACCTTGCCATGGTTACGTGCTCGTAGAGAAGTAAAGTTAGAGCGCTTAGATGGATATTTCACAACCCATTTAATGCCTGAAATGAAAGCTTATGGACGTATATCATCCCCCATTTTTTTAGAAAGCTGGTACTGGTTTACTCACCCAGAGAGCATTAATAAACCAAAAAATAAAATGCTTTATGGTGCAGTAAGAGGAAGTTATCAAGCAAATTGGTTTAAAACTCAAAATATTATTGCTGAGGTAGAAGTAAATTCATTAGAAGAAATAGTAAATGTAATGCACCATAAACGGATTGATAGAATCCTACTTGATTTAGATGATTTTGAATTAGCAGCCTCTAAGCTAGGGATTAATAAAGACGAGTACCAAAAAGAGTTTTTTAGATATGTACCTTTGGGATTATTTGCTTCGCATTCCCTTATCAAACGCCTTCCTGAATTTATGCAGCAGTTCGATGAAAATATAAATACTTGTGCGCAAGCTCCATTTTCACTATCAAAAAGTGAAGAAAAGCAAATACTTGATAGGCTCTACAGTAGCGCTAAAACTTTATTAAACTTACCTAGTTTAGTCGAAGAAGTTCAAATAAGTAATGAGTCTCCTTTGAGTGAGCCTGAAATTAAGAAACGAGACCAGCTATGGATAAAAGAAAGTAAACACGTTGGGCATGCTGATGGGTTAACTATGTTTGATTTACCGTTATCTAAGGTATTTAAAAAATGGCAATCGCAGTTTAAAGGTGTTGTTACTGAGCTTATATTGACTGATAGCCAAGGAAAAAATATAGCAATAAGTAAGTTAACCAGTGATTACTGGCAAGGAGATGAGAATAAGTTTACTAAAATATTTAAACAGTCAAAGGACTATAACTTTGATAGCGTAACATATGATGCATCAACACATCATTTTCAAGTACAGCTAAGTTTTCCTGTTTTAGATGATAATAATAGTCATATTGGAGTGTTGATTTTAGGTGTTGATGTAGAAAAAGCACTCCATTCGTCAAACGAAAAGAGTAACTAACTCGATACCTTTCATAAGTTAGCTAAGCTTTAGAACTTTAGCTTAGCTAACATTATATTATGGATGTATTATTTCTGAGGTCGGCTTTTTTCTTATAATTTCTTTTTTGGCTTCATCAAGCTTTATAAAATAAGCATTACCGCCAATACCTTTAAATTCTTCATCTGTAAATACAATAGTATTGTCATCAAAAAAAGTGATAGCTTCTTTTTGAGTTACTATTCCTAAGTCAATTTTTGATACATCGCCAGAAAAAAACTTATCACCCTCAAAATTTTCGAATAGCCAAATACTGGTTGAATCAAGTAATATTAGTTTTTTACGATCAGGGCTTAAAGCGGCCGATGTTATCCAGCATAGCTTTTCTAAAGTGGTACATGTTTTAAATGAGTCTATTAACTCTGCTTTAAAATTAGCGGCATGATCGCCCACTTTATAAACCTTAGTAATACCGTCAAATGGCTCTGTGCGGTTTTTAGTAAATAAATATAAGTGACGTCCTAGGGCTACAAATGCCTCTAAATCAAAATTACGGTTATTGGGCTTTATAGGACTGCCATCCATTTCGGGGTAGGTAAACTTAATTATTTCTGCTTGAGTCGTATCTGTTTTTATATCTATCGGGTTTTCTATTTTATAAATAGTGAGCCATCTACGATCGTTTTTGTTGTTACCAAAATCGCCTAAAAAGAAGTGCCCAAATTTGTTTTGGGTCATGTCTTCCCAATCAATGTTTTTAGCGTTTTCAACTAAAATTTCTTTAGCAATAGAACCGTCTTTATTAAGTCTGTATAGCTTTGGTTCATTGCCTCCGTCGTTAATAGCCCATAAACGTTGCTGTTTATCAAATTCTATTCCTGATATTTCTTTTAATTTAGGGTCAACTGAAATTTCTTTTTTACTGTATAGGGTATAAATTGAGGTACCAATAAATGCAGCTACAACTAAAAAAATGATGGTGGTAGTTATTAAAATGGTTTTTTTCAACATGAAATTAATGATATTTCAGAGTATTAGAATGATGTGTATTATCCATGATGAAGTAATATAAAAAAAGTAATTTAGGATTTTAAATTTTCTTCGGATATTTGCAGCTATAAATATTTATATATTGAACTAATGAGGTTTTTAATAGTTTGTTGGTTTGAATATTGCTCTGTATGTTAAGTATCATTTAAAGCGTATTGTATATAAGGTTAATGCACCTTTTTGGTGTAATTGAAATATTATTTGCACTGTAATAAAGCGTAAATAAAGTTTTGTTTAACTAATAACACGTTTAATGATTTTTAGATGGTTACCACATCGCCTTTTTGTTTAGTTGTATGGCCTGTGGCAAAGATTAAGTACCCTTTTTGGTTTAGTTGGAGCCTGCTATGTTGAATAAACGTTTTTTTAAAACAAAAGATGAAGCTGAAGTTACTTTTGAATTTTCTCATCCAGAGGCAGAAGAAGTTTGCTTATTAGGTGAATTTAATGATTGGCAACCAGTGCCAATGAAGCTTTATAAAAAACAAGGTGTGTTTAAATTTAAGCAACGCTTACCTATCGATCAACAATTTCACTTTCGTTATCTGATTAATGGAGACATTTGGGATAACGACCATCAAGCTGACGGTTATATCGGCAATACTTTTGGCACAGAAAACAGCATAGTAAATACTCAACGCACTAATTAAGGCGATTCAATGGATGCTCTTTCGCAGTTGTTTTACCTGCATGGTATTGGCTTTGAATTCACTAAGTATACAGGTGAACAGGTGTTTTTTAGCGAAGAAACGCGTAAACGTGCTTTGCAATGTTGTGGTGTTGATACAAATAATGAAGCAGGAATAGCTCAACTAACTTATGATTTAGATGCATCGCTTTGGCTTGATTTAGTACCTAGTGTGAGTTTAGTTGAGCAAAGTACATGTTTGTTAAAGCTTCGTATAGATGAACGTCAGCAATATTTAGCCGCTAATATTGATGTCCCTTCACTTGGAATGCACATAGCATTTGACAACCTTTATAACTTGGCCGTCACTGGTGAATATTACTTGCACGGCGTGCGTTATATTGAGCTGGCACTACCCATAGATAATATGCCAATTGGCTATCATGACGCTAATGTTCAGGTAGGTGAGCAACACGCTATTACACAAATTTGGTGCGTGCCTGAGCAAGTCTATCAAGTGGAAGACACAAAGCGCACGGGATTATCTATTCAGCTTTACACATTAAAAAATAGAGCGAATTTGGGTATTGGCGACTTTGACGATTTATTAGCGCTTACAAAACTATGCAGCTCCCAAAACATGGATTACATATTACTTAATCCACTGCATTTGCTATTCGCTGATATGCCAGAGCGAGCCAGTCCTTATAGCCCTAATAGTCGCGCTTTATTAAATCCTCTTTATATTTCTATCGTACTAAGCGAAGACGCAATAAATAACGAAAACCTTGACGCCATTATGCAGCAAGATGATGTCGCTGCACTTATTAAAAGTAATGATCAGTTTATAGATTATGAAAATGTAAGCC
Source organism: Pseudoalteromonas sp. SR43-2 (assembly GCF_014163885.1). Classification (NCBI taxonomy): domain Bacteria; kingdom Pseudomonadati; phylum Pseudomonadota; class Gammaproteobacteria; order Alteromonadales; family Pseudoalteromonadaceae; genus Pseudoalteromonas; species Pseudoalteromonas sp. SR43-2. The sequence continues at coordinate 17,769 of NZ_JACJED010000019.1, forward strand.
GTATAAAGTATACGTTATTTGAAGCGCTTTATAATCAGTTTGAATTAACGGCAAGTGATGAGCGTCGCCAAGCGTTTACTGATTTTTGTAATGCTCACTCTACTACGTTAAATACCCTCGAATCAGATAACCTAACATTTGCTTATTACCTGCAATGGCAAGCGCATATGCAACTTGCACTGTGTCAAAAAAGTTGCGCAGAGAGAGGCATGGCTATTGGCTTAATAAACGACTTAGCTGTTGGTTGTGCTGGCGATGGGGCTGAATTTAAAAACCAGCAATCGCTGTTTAGCCAAGGTGCAAGTGTAGGCGCTCCACCCGATCCATGGGCTGAAGCAGGTCAAAATTGGGGCCTCCCAGCCCTCAATCCCCAAAGCCTTAGTAATAATCACTACCAATTTTACCGCTCGCTCATTCGCGCAAACATGCAAAACGTAGGTGGACTTCGAATTGACCACGTAATGGCTATTAGGCGCCTATGGTGGTGCTTTGAAAGCAATGCTGAACAAGATGGCTGTTATGTTTACTACCCGTTTGAGCACTTACTCGCCATTTTAAAAATTGAATCACATATTAATCAGAGTATTGTTATTGGAGAAGATTTAGGCGTTGTGCCGCCAGAGGTAAGGCAGGCTTTGGCATCTAGCGGTATTTTTTCTAACAGCTTATTTTATTTTGAAAAACAACACAGTGGTGAGTTTTTATCGACAGATGAGCTAGCAACACAGTGTTTGTTAATGATAGCTAATCATGATGTGCCGCCATTTACAGGTTGGTGGCAGCATGCTGATTTAAATATTAAGCAACAATACAAGCTTATTACTTGCAATGAATACGAGCAATTAAAGCAACAACGAATAGAAGAGCAACATAGGATACTACGATTTATTAATCACCATGGCAATACAACTGAGCTTTTATTACATAGTGAAGCAGTGACTGTTTATAGCGCACTTGCATTGTGTTTAGCAGGCTCTCAATCGCGTTTATTTGCAATACAAATAGATGACTTAGATGAGCAGAAGTATCCGGTTAATATCCCCGGGACAGATAAAGAATATCCTAATTGGCGACGTGTATTAACGCATACCAGTGAAGAAATTTTTACCAAAAATGCCTCACTTTTAGCTGCTATCGATTCAATAAGGAAAGGTTAAATGAGCAGTACAACTAATGAAAATAGTTATGATGCACAAGTAAACGCATTAAATACAGGGCGATTTAAAGACCCATTTAGCTTTTTAGGGGCACATAAAACGAATGCCGAAGTTGAAATTCGTTTTTATCTACCTTGTGCAATAAGCGTAAGTGTTACATTAAATAATAAAACTATTAAGGCGCAGCGCTACCAGCAAAGTGACTTATTTATAGCCAAAGTTGATGCTTTGCCCACTGCACCATATGAATGCATTGCTCAGTACACAGATAGCAGCGTTACCTTTTATGATGAATACAGTTTCCAAAGCACACTTGATGCAGAGGCAATGTATTTATTTAACGAAGGCAGTCTTGAACATGCTTACTCGCATTTTGGTGCACATTTTAGTACTCAACAAAACGTAGACGGTGTACGTTTTTGTGTATGGGCGCCTAATGCGGCAAGTGTCTCTATTATTGGTGAGTTTAACTTTTGGCAAGCGAATCGCCACTTTATGCGCTTTCATCCTGCAAGTGGTGTATGGGAGTTATTTGTACCAGGCCTTAAAGCTGACATGTGCTACAAATTTGCAATTACCGCGCAAAGTGGAGAGGTGCTCGAAAAAGCCGACCCTTATGCATTTAAAATGCAACAAGCACCTGGCACTGCAAGTGTACTGCAGTATAAACTAAAACCTATAAAGCTTGGCGAGCAGGCACTTCAAAACAGACAAAAGCGTAACCATATAGATGCACCAATTAGTATTTATGAAGTGCATTTAGGCTCATGGCAACGGGCTGAAAACAACCGCTATTTAAGTTACACAGAGCTTGCCGACAAACTCGTTAGCTATGCCCTTGAAATGAATTTTACTCACCTGCAACTTATGCCAATAAGTGAATACCCGTTTGATGGTTCGTGGGGGTATCAGCCTGTTGGATTATTTGCACCTACCAGCCGCTTTGGCGACTACAACAGCTTTAAATACTTTGTAGAGCAGTGCCACAAAGCTAATTTAGGTATTTTGCTTGATTGGGTACCAGGGCATTTTCCAAGCGATCCGCATGGCTTACATCGATTTGATGGCACCCATTTATATGAGCATGCTGATAAGCGCCAAGGGTTTCATCCTGATTGGAATACCTACATTTATAACTACGACCGTCCTGAAGTTAAAAGCTTTTTAATATCAAATGCTATGTATTGGCTACATCAATTTGGTTTAGATGGCCTGCGTGTAGATGCCGTAGCTTCTATGTTGTATTTAGATTACAGCCGAAAAGAAGGCGAGTGGGTTGCTAATTGTTACGGCGGGCGTGAAAACTTAGGTGCAATTGAGTGCCTAAAGCAAGTCAATATGCGCAGCTATAAAAACAACCCAGGCATTATGATGGTGGCTGAGGAGTCAACAGCATGGCCGGGTGTCACCCAAAGTGTTGAGCACAACGGTTTAGGCTTTGGTTATAAGTGGAATATGGGCTGGATGAACGATAGTTTGCATTACATGCAGAACGACCCACTTTATCGTCAGCATCATCATCACGAAATGACTTTTTCGATGGTATACGCGTTTAGCGAAAACTATATATTGCCATTAAGCCACGATGAAGTAGTACACGGTAAAGGATCGTTAATTGAAAAAATGCCAGGCGATGATTGGCAGAAATTTGCAAATTTACGCGCTTACTACGCATTTATGTGGGCACACCCGGGTAAAAAACTCTTGTTTATGGGCGGTGAAATTGCACAGCGAAAAGAGTGGGGACACGATCATTCTATCGATTGGCATTTACTTGAGCACCAAAGCCATAATGGTATAAAGCAAACGGTAAAAACACTAAATACGGTTTATAAAAACCAACCTGCGTTGTATGAGCTAGATTCGAGCGCGGCTGGTTTTACCTGGATAGATAACAATAATAATCAGCAGAGCATTTTAAGCTTTGTTCGCTATGCTAAAAACGCAAAAAACTTTGTGGTTGTTATTGCTAATTTTACCCCCGCATCCTATGAAAACTACGTTATTGGCGTACCGAGTAAAGGGCGTTACAAGGTCATTTTAAATACAGATGATACTCAGTTTTTTGGCTCTGGCGTTGAGGTAACTAAAGATTCATCGCAGGTAGTTCAAGCAATAAACGAATCAAATCATGGTTTTAAACACAGTATTTCAATTGCCATTGGTGGCTTAACTACTATTTATTTACAAAAGGTTGATGATGAGTAACCGATTTGATGTAGCACCCGGTAATGTAGAACCACTTGGCTCTAGTGTTATTGATAATGGGGTCAACTTCGCGCTTTATGCGCCTGGGGCAAGCCAAGCTTATGTATGCCTGTTTGATAAAAGTGGCCATTCAGAAATACTAAAAATGGCGATGAACATCAACGAAGGGGGTATTTGGAGTATTCATATTTCGCCATTAAACGCCGGTGCGCTTTATGGTTTTAGAGTTGAGGGTGAATATAACCCTAAAAATGGTCAACTGTTTAACGAAAATAAGCTGCTGATAGACCCATATGCAAAAGACTTGTTTGGCGAGTTTACTTGGAGTGAACGCCACTACGGGCAAATGCCAATCGGTACTAAAAGCACTGTAAATAATGCGATTGATATACCTAAATCAAAAGTAGCGGCTCCTACGTTGTATACGCATAAAAAGCCTAACCACCGTTGGTCAAACACGGTTATTTATGAGTGTCATGTAAAAGGTACAACGTGTCGTCATCCTAAAATACCTAAACCTCTACAAGGGAAGTTTTTAGGGTTAAGCCACCCAAGCTTTATTGAACACTTACAAAGCTTTGGTGTTACAGCCGTTGAGCTTTTGCCTGTTCATTCTTTTATTAGTGAGCAATTTTTAACAGGGAAAGGTTTGCAAAACTACTGGGGTTACAACACGCTTAACTTTTTTACGCCCCATAAAGACTATTTGGTAAACGACGATATAAACGAGTTTAAGCAAATGGTGCAAGAGTTCCATGCTGCAGACATAGAAGTCATATTAGATGTTGTTTACAACCATACAGCTGAAGCAGGGGCGGATGGCCCTATACTATCGCTTAGAGGCTTTGATAACTTAGCCTATTACCGCACAGTAGATGGCCAGCCTGACGTATATATAAACGATACCGGCTGTGGTAATACCATAAATATTGACCACCCTAAAACACTGCAACTTGTACTTGATAGCCTTCGTTATTGGGTTGAAGTAATGGGAGTTGATGGTTTTAGGTTTGATTTAGCGACCATTTTAGGCCGCTCAAAAGCAGGCTTTAGCTCCGCACATACTTTTTTACAAGTAGTTGCCCAAGACCCTGTGCTTAACAAAGTTAAGTTAATAAGTGAGCCTTGGGATATAGGCCCAGGTGGTTATCAGCTTGGTGCATTTCCGCCGCCATGGCGAGAATGGAACGATCAATATCGCGATGTAATTAGACGTTTTTGGCAAAGTGAAACAGGCATTATTGCAAGCGTTGCAAAACGTTTGCATGGATCGTTTGATATTTTTGAGCACAGCCAACGTGGGCCGCTCAATAGTATTAATTTCATAACGAGTCATGATGGTTTTACCCTTGCTGATTTAGTGAGTTATGAGCATAAACATAACGAAGCTAATGGCGAGCAAAATCGAGATGGGCACAGTGCAAATCATTCGTTTAACTGTGGGGTAGAAGGTTTTACCAGCGACTCTAAAATAAACGCACTGCGCTTACAGCAACAAAAGAACTTTTTACTTACTTTAATTCTCTCAAAAGGTGTTCCAATGATTGCCGCTGGCAGCGAAATGGCGCACTCGCAAGGGGGGAATAACAATGCTTATTGCCAAAATAATCGCACTAGTTGGCTTGCCTGGAAAGATTCTCAACTTAATCATTCGTTAACACGATTTATTGATGATGCATTAAAAATTAGACGTGCGCACAGTGCGTTTAAACACAGTGTATTTTTAGATGATATAGACGAGCGTTTTACCGTTAAGTGGTTTACCGAACAAGGTAAAACCATGACTGATGCTCACTGGCATGAAGATACCAGGCAGTTTTTAATGTATAGCTTACTTGATAAGCAAAACAATCATGCATTGCTGATTGTATTTAATGCCAGTGAAAAAACAATTTTTTGTCAAATGCCCCCATCGCCAATTAATGCGCCGTGGCAAATGATTCTATCAAGTGTACATAATGCATCTGTGAGCAGTAATGAAGATGCGATGGTTGAAATTTCAGCACAAAGTAGTTGGGTTTTTAGTGCCAATTTAGAGGATGTTAGTCATGGTTAAACAAAGTGATCAAGTGTGTGTAGTAAAGAGCTGGCAAGAAGGGCCCGTTATTGATGAAAGTACGCTTAAAGATGACTTAACACGGCATTTTTATTATACCCTCGGCCGAGATAAGGTGGGTGAATCGCAGCATTATTTGTATCACGCATTAGCGCTTACTATTCGCGACAGACTTGTGGCCCGCTGCAGAGAAACGAATCAACAAATTAAGCAAGAGAAACGCCGCAAAACGGCTTACCTTTCTCTTGAGTTTTTGATGGGGCGTGCGCTAGGTAATGCTGTTTTAAATCTAGATTTAGATGAACAAGTAAGCTCAGCACTACAAGAGTACTGCACAACAATAGAAACAATTGAAGACGCCGAGCACGACGCTGGCCTAGGAAATGGTGGACTAGGGCGCCTTGCAGCCTGCTTTTTAGATAGCTGTGCTAGTTTAGCGTTGCCTGTTATTGGCTATGGCCTACGATACGAATACGGCATGTTTAATCAATCGATTAAAGATGGTAACCAAATTGAGCAACCAGATAACTGGCTACGTGAAGGACATCCATGGGAGCTAAGCGCACCAGAGCATGCAAAACGTGTGAAGTTTGGTGGCTATGTGCAAAGTTACACAGATAAATTTGGCAGAGAGCACCGTCAATGGATGTGCTCACAAGATGTATTAGCTGTACCGTACGATGTACCTGTCCCAGGTTATAAAAACAATATCGTAAATACACTACGTCTGTGGAAATCAGAGGCAACAGATGAATTTAATTTAACCGAATTTAATGCGGGCAGTTATTCAGAAGCCGTCGCACAAAAAAATCTAGCCGAACAAATTACCATGGTGCTGTATCCAAATGACAGCAGCGAAAATGGTAAGGAGCTTAGGTTACGCCAACAATACTTTTTATCATCGGCGAGTATTCAAGACGTAGTAGACCAATGGGTTTCTCAACATGGCGAGAGCTTTAGTGACTTTGCTGATTTTCATGTTTTTCAGTTAAACGACACGCATCCAAGTATTGCTGTTGCAGAGCTAATGCGTATTTTAATTGATGATTACGAATTAAATTGGAACGATGCGTGGCAAATCACAACTAAAACCATGGCCTATACAAATCATACGCTACTTCCTGAAGCGCTTGAAAAATGGTCTGTTTCGTTGTTTTCAAAATTATTACCACGCATTTTAGAAATAGTTTACGAGATAAATGCACGCTTTTTAGCACAAGTTGCACAGCAATGGCCGGGAGATGTTGAAAAGCAACGTGCATTGTCACTGATTGAAGAGGGTGATGAGCCGCAAATTCGTATGGCTTATTTAGCTATTGTAGGTAGTTACTCTGTAAATGGCGTAGCAGCACTTCATACTGAACTGTTAAAAGCGGGATTATTTAAAGAATTTTATGCACTGTGGCCAGATAAGTTTAATAACAAAACAAATGGTGTAACGCCTCGTCGATGGCTTGCGCATTGTAATCCAGTATTAAGCGAATTAATTGGTGAAAAAATTGGCCATGATTGGGTTAAAAACTTTTCAAAAATTAGTGACCTACGTCGTTTTTATGACGACAAGGCATTTCATGAGCAGTGGCAAAATGCTAAACGTGAAAACAAACAACGTTTAGTTGATTTAGTCAAGGCGCGCTGCGATATCGATTTTGATGTATCAATGATGTTTGACGTACAAGTAAAACGTATCCACGAATACAAACGTCAGCTATTAAACATACTTCATGTGATTCATTTATATGACCGTATTCGCCGTGGGGATACCCAAGGACTTGTTCCTCGTTGTGTTCTATTAGGTGGTAAAGCAGCGCCAGGTTATTACATGGCTAAAAAAATTATTAAGCTTATTAATAACGTGGCAGAGGTTATAAATAAAGACCCTCAAGCTGCGCCATATTTACGCGTCGCATTTTTACCTAATTACAACGTAACCGCAATGGAAGTTATTTGTCCTGCAACCGATCTCTCAGAGCAAGTATCTACCGCAGGCAAAGAAGCGTCTGGTACTGGCAACATGAAATTTATGATGAATGGTGCATTGACAATAGGCACGCTGGATGGCGCAAACATTGAAATTAGAGATGCTGTTGGTGCTGATAACTTCTTTTTGTTTGGCGCACAAGCGCACGAAATTGACGATATTAAATCACGTTATAATCCAGAGCATTTAATATCGCAAAATAGCGATTTAAAGAATGTGATGCAATTACTCGAGAGCGGGCATTTTAATTTATTTGAACCATGCTTATTTGACGACATAACAAATGCAATTAAGAGCCCGCACGATTCATGGCTTGTTGCTCACGATTTTGAAAGTTATGTAGCAGCTCAAAAAGAAGTTGATAAAGCTTACGCAGATCAGACCTACTGGACACAAATGAGTATTTTAAATACAGCAGCCAGTGGTATGTTTTCAAGTGACAGAACCATAAGCCAATACAGTGAAGATATTTGGCATTTAGAACCCCTCAATATTAGTGAAACAGACTTAACGACAACTAAAAGCCATGCCACTAACAGCCTAGACTAAATGGAGAGAGTATTATGCCTAATTATGCAAATCGCTACATAAGTAGCCTAACCAGAGAAACTTACGCGTTAATACTGGCAGGCGGTCGCGGTTCTCGCCTGCATGAGTTAACCGATTGGCGAGCAAAGCCAGCAGTTTACTTTGGTGGTAAACATCGAATTATCGATTTTCCACTATCAAACTGCATTAACTCAGGTGTGAGACGTGTTGGTATTGCTACACAATATAAATCACATTCATTAATACGCCATGTAAACCGCGCATGGGGGCACTTTAAAAAAGAGCTAGGAGAGTCGGTTGAAATACTACCTGCATCTCAGCGCCAAGGTGATGATTGGTATTGTGGAACCGCAGATGCTGTTTTTCAAAACATAGATATTATTCGTCACGAGCTTCCTAAATATGTGATGATTTTGTCTGGAGATCATGTGTATCGCATGGACTATGGCGCTTTATTGGCTGAACATGTGCAAAAAGGCGCAGATATGACTGTGTGTTGTATTGAAGTCCCAGTAGAAGAAGCCGCAGACACGTTTGGTGTAATGACCGTTGATGAAGAAAATAGAGTGTGTCGTTTTGATGAAAAACCAGCAATGCCGAGCTCCGTACCCGGCAAGCCAGGTACATGTTTAGCATCAATGGGGAACTACATCTTTAATACTGAATTTTTATTTGAGCAACTTAAAAAAGATTCTGAAAATGAAGGCTCTGGACGCGATTTTGGTCACGATATTATTCCAGCGATTATAGAAGAGCATAATGTGTTTGCCTTTCCATTTAGAGATCCAAACCAAGAAGGGCAACCTTATTGGCGAGATGTAGGTACGCTTGACTCGTTCTGGGAAGCTAATATGGAATTGGTAATGCCAGAACCACAACTTGATTTATACGATCCAACGTGGCCAATATGGACTTATCAAGAGCAACTACCACCTGCTAAGTTTATTTTTGATGATGAAGATAGACGTGGTATGGCTTTAGACTCAACAGTCTCGGGTGGGTGTATTATTTCGGGCTCTGCGGTTAGAAAATCCCTGTTGTTTTCTAACGTTCACGTTCGATCATTTTGTACCATTGAGCAGTCGGTTATTTTACCCGGTGCGGTTATAAACCGAGGTTGTAAAATTAAACGCGCAATAATAGATAGAAGCTGTGAAATACCGGCGGGTCTTGAAATCGGTTTTGACAAAAAAACAGATGAAGAAAACGGCTTTAGGGTATCTAAAAAAGGTATCGTTCTTGTTACACGTGATATGCTCACTGAGCTTGCAAAAAAGTTAGAACGCCAAGCGCGAGAAAATAAAAAACTAGCGTAACAACAAGTTAGATAAGCACGACAACATAGCTTGCTCATTTGTGAGCAAGCTCACACAGGTTTAAAGGAAATAATAAATTAATGCATGTATTAATGGTTGCAGCAGAAAATGACGCGTTACCAGGCGCAAAAGTAGGCGGTGTGGCAGATGTAGTACGCGATGCACCTAAGGCTCTCGCAAAGCAAGGTATAACGGTTGATGTTGTTATTCCTGATTACGGGTTTGAGCCGCTTGAGCGTATTTATGTAGGTGAAGTAACTGTTGCATTTAATGCTCAACCCCATGTATTAACCATTTTTAAAGTACAACAAGCCGAAAATAATGTAAGCCAAATTGTTATTAGCCACCCGTTATTTAGTGAATCAGGCAGTGTATATTGTAATGATGCACCGGGGAGGCCTTTTGCAACTGATGCGACTAAATTTGCTCTATTTAACGCAGCCGTCTGCGAAGCGTTATTACAAGGTGTATTAAAGCGCCCTACAGCGCTGCATTTACATGATTGGCACAGTGCCTGCGTTGCAGTTTTACTTAAGTTTGAGCCACGTTATAGCTCACTTAATACCTTACCTATTGCCTTCACAGTGCATAATATTGCACTGCAAGGGATAAGGCCTTTCAAACATGATGATTCAAGCTTAGAGGCGTGGTTTCCATCACTTAGTTATAATGGCCAGCAATTATGCGACCCGCGTTACCCTCATTGTTTTAATCCTATGCGCAGTGCAATAAATCTATGCGATAAAATACATGTTGTATCGCCAACTTACAGCCAAGAGGTTCTTGAACCTAGCAATTACGAACATGGTTTTTTTGGTGGCGAAGGGCTTGAGCAAGATCTGCAAAATGCAGCAAGCCAAGGCAAGCTTGTTGGTATTTTAAATGGCTGCGAATATCCAATCAATGCACTTGAAGGAGCAACTCTCGCTGATTTTTATAGCCAAGCAGAGAGCACTTTATTTACTTGGATGGCAAATAGCGAGCAGTTACAAAGTGGCTATTATATTGCCCACCAACGACTACAGCAATTTAAAGCAACGGTTAATAACGGTCCATTAGTTACAAGCGTTGGCCGTCTTACTGAGCAAAAAGTGTTGTTATTGTGCCAGCAGGTTAATGGGGTTTTAGCTATTGATAAAGTGTGCCAATTAATTAGTGAACATAGCGGCAGACTTATTATTCTCGGCTCGGGTGGCAAAGAGCTCGAAAGCATATTTACCAAAGCAATGGCGCGTAATTCCAATCTTTTATTTTTAAAGGGCTATGGTCAAGGTGTTGGCGATTTAATGTATCAATTAGGTGACTTATTTTTAATGCCAAGCTCGTTTGAACCGTGTGGTATTAGCCAAATGCTAGCAATGCGAGCGGGGCAACCGTGTTTAGTACACAGTGTTGGCGGATTAAAAGATACTGTTAAACACCACGAAAATGGTTTTAGCTTTAATGGAGACACGTTGGCAACGCAAACGCGTAATTTAATTAGCTGTTTAGCCGAAACTCTCTTAATTAAAAAGCAAAATCCTAAAAGATGGCATAAAATTAAGCACAGCGCAGAGCAAATGCGTTTTTCGTGGCCACAAGTGGCAACTGATTATATAACAACCTTATACCGGTAAAACGTTTGTGTACTTTAAAGTTTAGTGACAAATCTACCTGCTTAGGGTTTAATTACTTAGTATTATATAAAAGCTAAGAAGTAGGTAATGTGTCTGTATTTGTTGCAAGGCAAGCAATATTCAATCGAAGTAAAAAAGTAGTAGCCTATGAGCTACTTTTTCGTGATAGTCCAAAAAATTATTTTCCAGATATTGCAGAAGGCCAAGCAACAGCAAGGCTTATTATGGAAAATCAATTAAATTTAGGTACACGCCATATTACATCAGGCAAAAAAGCGCTTATTAATATAGGACCAGAATCACTAAAACTCGATTTATGTGCTTTCTTACCATGTCAAGACGTTGTGATTGAGCTGCTCGAAACCATAGAACCTACCGACGATAACTATGAGCTATGCCGAGGTTTATTTCATAGTAACTTCAAACTCGCGCTCGATGATTTTGTATATAAACCACAATGGGATCGTTTTTTAAAGCTTGTGAAGCTCATTAAATTTGATATTGCAATTACACCTCTTAGCGAAATACAGCCCATAGTTACTAAGTTACAAGCGCATAAACAAATAAAAATACTAGCCGAAAAAATAGAAACACAAGAAGACTATAAGCTCGCCTTTGATATGGGGTTTGATTATTTTCAAGGCTATTTTTTTGCAAAGCCTACCATGATCAAGCAAAACGACATTGATTATAATTATGGTTTAGTCGTCGCTATTTACGCAGAAATAATGAAGCAAAGCCCTGATATTAAAACCATCGCAAGCCTGTTTGAGCTAGATGCTGCACTCGCATATAAGTTACTAAGATTAATAAACAGCGGTGTGTTTCCTATACAAAGCCAAATATCGTCATTAAAGCAAGCGCTTGTGTATTTAGGACACGAACGCCTTAAAAAGTTTGTGAGCCTTATTGTTACTGCTCATACAGCGGGTAAAAAACCTGCAGAGCTAATGCAAGTGTGTGTTGTACGTGCTCGTTTTTGTGAGCTTGTGGCAAAAAAGGTTAATAAAAGTCAGTCAGGCGAAGCATTTTTAACAGGGTTATTCTCGTTACTGGATGCAATCCTTGATCAACCAATGAGCTTGCTTGTTGAAAAGCTACCTTTCCCTGATGAAATAAAAACGGCATTATTAGGGGACAAAAACACACTTTATTATATTTTAAACGTTGTTAAAGCATATGAAACAGGAAGCTGGTGGGCACTTGAACAAGCTGTACTTTTGCTAAATATAGACAGTGCTATACTACCTCCACTTTACCAGCAGTCAGTCGATTGGGCTGACAGTTATAAGAATAATATTTAACGGATAATAGCTTTAATGCGCAATTATAATATGGACTTTATTCGCGGCGTTGCCGTGCTTGGCCTAGTTTACATGAATGCTTACGCCTTCGGCATTTTTGAATACGGGTATACCTCCTTAACTACTCCTCCTGTTAGCGACTCAATTATTCACGCCCTTAGCAGCGTGTTTGTAGACGGGCGTTTTAGAACGCTGTTTAGTTTGCTTTTTGGTGCTGGGCTTTACATTCAGTGGCAACGTTACAAGTCTGAAGTGCAGATAAAAAGCAGGCTCTATTGGTTAATCCTCTTTGGTTTAGCGCATGGTTTTTTACTTTGGGCCGGTGATATTTTATTTGTTTACGGTGTATCTGGCTGGTTTGTTATTAAATATTTAGAAAGTGATAGCAATGTACTTTTAAAAAGAGGGCTTGCATTTACCTTGTTGTCGGCTGTGGTTACCTTACTTGTTATATCTAGCGTACCCGATGAAATAATTTACCGCGATACAGCACAGTTTATTGAATTATATAACCCACACTATATTGATTACTTTATTAGTAACCTTGCTATGAACACGTTAATGCTTGTTATGGTGCCAATAATGACAATGTGGATGTGCGTGGGCCTTATGCTCATTGGTATTTATTTATATAAACAAGACGTTTTTAGTAAAGGCTTAACGACTCAGCAATTAATAGTTTGCGGTGCAATGACCCTTGTTTTTTGTGGAATCAGGCTTTATGCATCACAGCTTAATGGCAGCTTAGGATATGGGGTGCAAGAATTTGTAAATATGTTTGCGGCGCTAGGTATGGCTACGCTGTATATTCAATTAATTGTTAAATTTTGCAATAACAGCGCACATGTTGGCACGCTTATTCAACAAGCGGGGCGCTTAGCATTTACTTTATATATTAGCCAAACACTCATACAATTATTGTTATATAAAGTGCTATTTACGCACTGGGTGCTCAATTTTGATCGTATTGACTACTGGTTAGTTGCAACGGCATTAGTTGCACTGCAGCTCATATTTACCTTTATATACAGCCGTTATTTTAACCAAGGCCCGCTTGAATTTGTATGGCGTAAATTAACGAAAGCAAAAATTAATGCTTAAACACCTATAAATTCTAAATTAGGGGCGAAAAAATAGTGTGGGTGGTTTACACTACTCGCCTTAAAAATTACTACGCTATAAGTGCCATGACCGAATTAAAACGTTTAAATAAATTTATTAGTGAAACAGGATTTTGTTCACGCCGCGAAGCCGATAAATATATTGAGCAAGGTCGTGTCAGCGTTAATGGCTACTCGCCTGAAATGGGCGTAAAAGTTGCTGCTACCGATGTTGTATTGGTTGATGGCAAGCCACTTAAAGCCACACCAAAACGCGTTTATATCGCTTACAATAAACCCGTTGGTATTACGTGTACTACCGAAAGTAAAATTCAAAGTAATATTATTCGCGCGGTAAATTATCCTACGCGTATATTTCCAATAGGGCGTTTAGATAGACCGTCTGAAGGGCTTATATTTTTAACTAACGAAGGCGACATCGTTAATAAAATTTTGCGTGCGGGTAATAACCACGAAAAAGAATATGTTGTTACGGTTGATAAACCGCTTAATCGTCAGTTTGTTACAAAAATGGCCAATGGCGTGCCTATTTTAGATACCGTGACTAAAAAGTGTAAAGTGACACAAACTGCCCCTAAAGAATTTAAAATAGTACTTACACAAGGTTTAAACCGCCAAATTCGCCGTATGTGCGAATACTTAGGCTATGAAGTTGTGACATTAAAACGTACACGCATTATGAACGTGACGCTTAAGGGCTTAAAAGTAGGGCAGTGGCGACATTTAACTGATGTAGAAATGGCGCAAATAAACGACTCGATTTCTGACTCAGGTAAAACTCAAGAACATTCGCTTGATGCTAATAAACAATCAGAAAATAATACGCCGTCGATTCCTAAAAAGCGTGATTTTCAGGGTGAAAATCCTCGCCGTTTTAATAAAGGCGAACAAGGTGGCGAGCGTAGTACTGAACGAAATTCAAGTCGCAACTCTGATCGCAGTAATGCTAATGGCGAGCGCAAAAATGAGCGCAGTAAAGCACCTTATCAAAAGCGTTCTACCACGTATGTTGGTAAGCCAAAAAGTATTAAAGAGAACAAGTCGTCACAGTCAAAACCTAGCTCGGGGCGTACTCTTAGCTTAAAAAAATAATCTGCAGCTAAGTGGTATTCTACTACCACTGTATTTCTTGTACTATATTGCCAAGTGGGCTTATAACGCCCACTAAATTTATATTGTTATTTTGCAAAGTCACCAATTTATTCTTATCTAAATACCATCTAAAAGTGTATTTTCTGTAGTTCTGTAAACTAAGCACTGTTAGTGTTGCACAACTGTACTCATAATCAGTTGGGCAACTACCTACCTCGAGTAATTGATGCTCTTGCTGCCATATATTATTGCTGTGTTTATTGGCCCATAATTTCACAGAAATACAAACTGACGTCCATAACCATAAGTAAATTAAAATAGGCAAAAACAGTGGTATAAATGCGCTGCGGAACTTCCCATGCTCAGCAATATAATTTTTAACTGTATGTTTAAATTCAAAGTTATTATTATATTTTTTATATAGGTGCCTTAATAAAACAATCGACAACACTATCGCCGTTATTGGAAATAACGTAAATGTTAAGGTGTTATATATACTGTTGGGGATAAAAGCGGGGTCAGCTTGTTCATCCCATGCAAGTAAAACCAGCGGAGGTGCTGTTACTAAGAGTAATAAGGCGCTGTTGAAGAGTTGCTTAAAGGTCAAAGGGTATTCACTTATAAAATGTTGCTTGTATAAAGCCCAAATTAGCGCTTAATATTTCGCTATTAAATGCTAAAGCCAATATAAAATAAGAGTATACCTAAATAAACTGCAATCGCCGATAACGAGTTTTTAGAGCGCAGGCGCTTAACAAGGTCGCGTGTGCCATCAACCATACCGGAAATAACCAGTAGTATGCCCCCTGTAAAACGGTAGTTGTTTAAGTTCACGTTACCATTATCGTCAGTTATAAAGCGTAAATAACCAAAAAGTATAAAAAGACTGCCTGCTATTAGTACTGCAATTTTAAAGTTTTCCAATGCTTTTCCATAATATTGAGTTAGATACTAAAACGCCACTAAGTTGAGTCATTATAATTTTACTATATTTCGAATTTAAATTTTGCCTAAATCCATTAATTGGCCTCATTATGTCGCTATATTAGGCGTATATGCGCTAAAGCCTGATTTATATTGTGCATTATCAAGTACACTTAGTTATATGAAGGTTAAGCTGTTAAGATGCGCCGTCTCAATAGTCTAGAAAGGTTATAGAAGTAGCATGTCAAAGTTTTTCTTTATGGGTAAGCCCGACATAATGGGTAAAAATAACAGTAATGGATTTGCGCCAAAACGTACTGCAAAGCCAGGCTCAGAGTTACACCCGCTCACGTTAACTGTAAACTCAGTTGAACGACAATCAGAAATAGAAGCAATATTAGAAGAGCATTCGCTGTTTGCTTCAATTGAAGTTAAAGCTGAAGTACCAGAAGATATTCGCGAACTAGACTTTGCGCTTAGCAAGTCAACACCACAAGTATTTGATAAAGTACCAGAGCGTAACGCACCTTGTGTATGTGGTAGCGGCAAAAAATATAAGAAGTATTGCGGTTAGTTTCTTAACAACTAAATATGTAGCCTTTCTTTTTTCATCGGTATTAAATAAAAATGCCACTGACCATGAGCCAGTGGCATTTTTAATGTTAACCGATTATATGTTTAACTACTTACGCGGTTCGTAATCAATTCTAAATATAACCGTGTAAAGTACTGGCACTACAATTAGAGTCAAAATTGTAGCAAAGCCTAAACCAAACATAATTGTTACCGCCATTGACTGGAAGAACACGTCAAATAACAGCGGGATCATACCTAAAATAGTAGTTATAGCCGCCATAGCAACTGGGCGTACACGGCTCACACCAGAGTCAAATACGGCCTCATAGGGCGATTTACCTTCCCTTAATTCGAGATTTATTTGATCAACTAATACAATACCGTTTTTAATAAGCATACCGCTTAAGCTTAATAAACCAAGTAGTCCCATAAAACTAAACGGAGCATTCATAGCTAACAAGCCCGCGCTTACACCGATAATAGCTAACGGAACCGTTGCCCAAATCACAAGTGGTTGCTTAAGCGAGTTAAAAAGTAATACGGTTACTGCGAACATCGCTAAGTAACCCAGCGGTAATGAGCCAAATATTGCTTTTTGAGCTTTGCTTGAAGATTCAAACTCGCCGCCCCATTCCAGTTCGTAACCGCGCGGTAATTCCATGTTTTCTATTGGTCCGCGAATACGCGCAAATAGTTTAGCTGGGGTTTCATCCCCTAATACATCGTGATCGGCCATAATCGTAATTGTACGTTTGCGATCGCGGCGCATTATTAGGCTGTCTTCCCACTGTACAATAAACTCGTCTACCACTTGGGTTACTGGTACAAATACACCAAGTACTGGGCTGTATATTTGAAGGTCGTGTACGCTTTCTACGTTTAAGCGCTCGTTAGCAGGAGAGCGGGCAATAATAGGCAGCAATTGTGTACCATCGCGATATACGCCCACTTGTTTACCCGATAAGCTTGTTAGTAATACATTGTCTAAGTCAGATTTACTAATACCTAAGCGGCGTGCCTTTTGCTCGTTAAACTGTGGGCGAATCATTTTAGTACGTGCACGCCAGTCATCACGAATATTGTATGCGCCATCATCATTACCAATAAGCTCTTCAGCTTTAGCAGCCAATTGTCTTAAAATAACAGGATCAGGGCCTGAAAAACGCGCTTCTATTTTTGCATCAGTAGAGGGGCCAATTTCCATTGGCTTAATTTTAAGCTGCGCAGAGAGCGCATGATTATTTGAGTAATCACGTACAGTTTGCATTACAGTTGCTACGGCTTCTCTGTCAGCCACACGAATAATTAATTGCCCGTACGCGGGATATGACTTTTCTGGTGCGTAGGTAAGCATAAAGCGTGGCGCGCCTTGGCCTGTTGTACTTGTTACTTCTTCAACAAGGTCTTCTTTTTGCAAAAATTCTTCAAGCTTTTTAACGCCCTCTAGGGTTGAGCGAATATCAGATCCTTGCTCTTGCCAGTAATCAACATAAAACATAGGTGTATTAGAAGCAGGAAAAAACGACTGTTTAACAGAGCCAAAACCAACAACCGCAGTACACAGTAAAACAACCATTAATATAAGCGTGGTTTTTCTAAAGTGCAGCGCTAAATCTAAAACCGCTTTATAACCATTAAAAATAAAACCTTTATACGGGTCTTCATCTTCTTGGCCTTCTTCGTTTTTAAATTCGTTTTCTTTGAACATTAAATTGGCAAAAAATGGCGTTAGCGTAATGGCTGTTATCCAGCTTAATAAAAGCGAAATAAACAACACCCAAAACAAGCTACCGGCAAATTCACCACTGGCATCAGAGCTTAAACCAATTGGCGCAAATGCAGTGACTGCAATAACTGTTGCACCTAGTAAGGGCCATTTTGTTTGCTCAACAATATTAACCGCCGCTTTGAGTTTTGTTTGCCCACGTTTAAGGTTGATTAGTATCCCTTCGGTTACAACTATTGCGTTATCAACCAGCATACCAAGCGCAATAATAAGTGCTCCAAGTGATATACGCTGTAAATCGATAGCAAACAACTTCATAAATATAAACGTACCCAATACAGTAAGCAGTAAAATACCACCAATTAAAACACCGCTTTTTAAACCCATAAATAACAGCAGTACTACAATAACAATCGCAATAGCTTCAAGTAAGCTGATAATAAAACCATCAACCGATTTTTGAACCTCTTGTGGTTGGTTGTATACCGAATTTATGTCAATACCATGAGGGCGTTGATACTCAAGTGAAGCTAAGTGATCGTCAATGTGTTTACCCACATCAACCACGTTAACTCCCGACATAAACGACACGCCAATAAGCAAAGCTTGCTGAGAGTTATAACGAATAACATTGTTAGGTACTTCTGCGTACTCTCTGTAAACCTTTGCTACGTCGCCTAAATAAATAAGCTCACTTGCACCAGGTTTTGAAATTAATAGCGTTTCGAGCTCTTTTACATCTTTAAACTCGCCAGTAGGGTGCAATCGAATTGACTCATCGCCCACGCGAATTTTACCCGCGTTAGATACCGTATTTTGCGATTGCAGTAACTGAAATATATGACTTGGTGCAATACCTAGTTGAGCCAATTTACGCGTTGATACTTCAACCATTACTTGCGGTTGTTGCTCACCTGCAACTGTTACTTTACTTACACCTTTAACCAAGACTAGCTCGCGCTTTAAAAAGTCGACGTAGTCTTTAAGTTCGTCATATGAGTAGCCATCACCGGTTACCGAATACATAACACCGTAAACATCGGCAAAGTCATCTAAAATAGTACTTGGGTAAACGCCGCTGGGAAGCGAAGGGGAGAGGTCGTTAATTTTACGACGCATTTCATCCCAAATTTGGCGAAGTTGCTCTTTTCGGTAGGTACTTTTCATCTCTACCGAAATTTGTGATTTACCGTTAGATGAAATAGACGTAACGTAATCAACATAAGGTAATTGCTGAATTGCGTTTTCCAGAGGAAAAGTTACTTCTTCTTCTACTTGTTGCGGCGATGCGCCAGGGTACATGGTAATAACCATGGCTTTTTTAAGCGTAAACTCAGGGTCTTCTAATTGCCCTAAATCAAAATACGACACGGTACCGCCAATTAATAGCAGCAGCGTAAACATCCAACTGATTACTTTTTTCTCAATGGAGAGTTGTGCAAAGCTCATAATTATAAGCCTCGCTCTTTATTCCATGCTCTTACTTTCATGCCTTCTTTAAGTGAGTGCACACCGGCAGAAACAACAATTTGGCCTTCTTTAATACCACTTAACACCTCAATACCATCGCGGTGTAGCTGGCCAATTTTTACTGCTTGTTTATGTACTTGGCTAGTTTCTGAATCAAAAAGCCACACGTAGGCATTATCTTTAATAGATTCTTGAGGTTCAGAAAACACTGACTCAATTGGCAGTATTGTGTAAGACACTTGCGAGCGAGTTACTTTACTTAAATCAATAAATACACTGCCCGTCATACCCGCTAGTAAATTAAAGTCCTCAGGTACTGGTAGCGAAAACACAACTTTATAGGTAAGCGTTGCAGGGTCTGCTTGGGTATCCCACTCTTTAATATCAAGTGTGTATTCTTTATTGTCAAAGCCATCGAATTTTACAGTAGGGTGGTAATCAGTGCCTTTTTGAAAACGAGCGACAATTTTTTCAGGAACCTGAATTTCTACATCCATTAAATCGCGTGTTTCTAAACGCAATATATTTTGTTTGGCTTGAATGTTTTCAAAGTTTTTAACAAATACTTTTGCAACTGTGCCTGAAAATGGTGCGCGTAGCTCGCTGTACTCAAGGTTTGTTTGTGCAATTTTAAATGCAGATTCAGCAATTTGCATATTAGCAGTGGCTTGATCTAATTCTGATTGGCTGGTGATTTTTTTCTCAAACAATTGCTCAATGCGGCCAAGTTGTGATTTTGCCAATTCAAAGCGCGCTTTGCGTTCGTCAAACTGCAACTGAAAATCTTCAGGGTCCAGTTTTGCTAATAAATCACCTTTTTCAACGTGTTCACCAGCAAGTACCGGAAACTTAATAAGTTCGCCGTTTACCCTAAAAGCAAGGTAAGAGCCTTGGTTTGCAACAACCTCAGCAGGAAAGCTGCGAATGTTGGTTTGAGAATCATGACCTATGTTGAATAATTTAACAGGGCGAATGGGCTCTTCTTTAACTTGTTGTTCTGGCTCAGAACAGGCTATTAAGCTTAGTAAAGTCGTAGTTAAAAAACATAGACGAAAGAGTTTCATGTCTTCTCCGTTGCAATGATGGCAAAATAATTAAGTGCAGCATACGCTGCAAACATATAAAATAAAAATCATTAAATTTTAGAAACTCAATAAGTTTTACTTATAATGTTGCAGAGTGCTATATGAAGCTGAATCAATTAATAATTTTAGATGCCATAGTGCAAAGCGCAAGCTTAAGCGGGGCAGCACTAAAACTACATAAAACGCAGCCAGCGCTTACACTTGCTATTAAAAATCTAGAAGAAAAAATAGGGTTTGAGTTGCTAGACAGAAGTAAGTACCGATTACAGCTTACTGAAAAAGGGCGTATTTTTCACCGCGAGGCGCAGCAACTTCTGCATGCCAACGACGAGCTAGCGCAGCTTGCTAAAGAATTGGCACTCGGTAATGAACCCCAATTTAGAATTTGTTACGAACAACTTTGCCATACGCAGAGTTACAACGAGATCATAAGTAATACTTTTAGATTGTTTACCAGCACCGAATTTAGCTTAACAAGCGGGAAGCGCTTTATTTCGTTAGAGCAAGTAAATAGTGGGCAAGCCGAATTAGGTATTGGCCCTTGGTTTGATTTATTTCATGCGACAGGTGATTTAGAAAGCGTACCTATAGGCAGGCTCGATATTGGCATTGTCAGCGCTAAAGGCGTACTCCCTCAAAAGCTAACCTATAGCGAACTACAAACGTATCCGTGTTTAGCTATGTTTGAAAGTGACTTGAGTATCGACAGCGACAGACTATCGTACTCAAAAGGCTCCGCCATGATGAAAATTGATGATGTATCGACCTTAAAATCGTTTTTACTTTCAGGTGCAGGTTGGGCAATGATGAGCCTAGAACACTGTGCACCCGAAATTAAAGCAGGCTCACTTCAAGAAATACACATAACTGATCGAGAGCATAAGTTTAGTGCACAAATTAGAGCCTTTAGACAACATGCAGTGCATCACGGCCCTGTAGCGCGCACTATTTGGGAGCAATTTAAAGTACTTAGTGAGGCGTATTTAAATGAACGCTGAAATTGATAAAGAAACACTTATTTATACTGTTATCGCAGGTATACCAATAGGCAAAGTAGCAAGTTACGGGCAAGTTGCAGCTCTTGCGGGATACCCGCAAAATTCACGGTTGGTCGGGCGCTTATTAAAAGTGATGCCAAACGACTCAGTTATACCTTGGCACAGGGTTGTGAATAGCCAAGGTAAAATATCATTCCCTGCAGGTAGCGAAAAATACCAAAAACAGCGCGAAAAGCTATTATCAGAAGGCGTATTGTTTAAAAATGACAAAGTGAATATGCGTGAGTGCCGATGGGAGTGATATGACTATTATGGGCAGGTAAGTGCCATAGCTGACTTTCAAGGCGTGAATCGATACTCTGTTGGGTGGCGCTTTCGGCTTAACCAACCTACCTTTTGACGTAGGTCGGATAAGTGGCGAAGCCACGCCATCTGACACAGTAAAATACCTTGCCAATTATTATCAATATTTTATGTTGTCGACTGGCTGGAGAGTGCCATGAGCGGACATTAGTAACGCCGCACTAAGCGGACTAAAATCGTTGGTTATAATGTGTAGCGAAGCGAAACTTAACCAACTGTTTTAGTTCCGTTTAAGTGCCTTGTTAGGCCAAACTTTATCGGCAAGCTCTATAATTGAATTAGAACTAGCGACTAAAGTTCTAAATTCTTTAATATGTATTGCGTTATATTTAAGCCAATTTTCGCCACTTGAAAAATGTTGGATTGCATTGATATTTTTCAATGTTCTTTGCGGAGTATAATCCCTACCTGTTTTGCTATCTGTATAATAGTGAACAACTACAAAGGCAGTGTTTTCTCTACAATCATCATTCATTCCATTTAATAATGCATACTGCCCCGCAATAAGTTTAGCCATATTTCCTGAATCAATTTCAATCAATAATGTACGGCCATCATCAAGAACTAGAGATTGATCAACGGATATCTCTACTTGCTCAAATCCTTCAAGATTTAGAGTATATCTCTGTTTTCCCGACAAACACCCTTTCCCAAATTTAGTTTCAAGAAGGCAAAGGAAATTCTTTTCATTGTCACCGGCTGCCATTGCAACTCCTGTTGGCTTAACAGCTCATTGAAAACCATTTTGGTGGTTTATAACACACCAAAACGGCGTGTATTACATACCCTGATAATTTCACCAATAATTACCTTTGTAAACAAGTAATTAAAATAGCTAGGAATTAAGCTTGTTATTTTGCACCAAAGCGGCGGTTAATAATGTTATCGGACAAAATTAGGCTCCTACTCAAAAAAGCGGGAATAAATTTAACTTTTTCAGTGTCCGGTTTTCGCTCAAACCAGACCATTCTAATTGGCTTTACCTGCCTAATAAACGTAATTACTAATTGAAATATAATGACAAACACACCCAGCAATAACAAATAAGTGCCAAATTGCGTGGCTAAATTGGGTGCTTTTAGCGCTGTAAAAAAAAGTGCCTAAACTATAAAAAATGCCGCCGGCAAGTAGCCAGTAAAGTGCTTTTACATCAACACTTGAATAAAGCGGATAAACAATAGCCAGTGCAAACCAGCCCATGAGTAAGTAGGTGGCGAGTGATATTTTTTTATTGCCGTTTTTTACAAATACTTTGTACGCAACGCCCGCCAGTGCCACCGCCCAAATAAATGTAAGTGTGGCCCATGACCAAGCACCGGTTAATGAGATTAATAAAAAGGGAGTGTAGGTGCCGGCAATTAATAAGTATATGGCGCAGTGATCGCACTTTTTATAAAAGGCTCTTAAGCGCGGTTGAATACTGGCGTGGTACAAAGTGGACGACAAAAACAGTACAAATAGACTGCTGCCATAAATTGCAGTACTAATATACGCTTTAGTGCTGGTGGCTTGGCTAAATAAATCCCACATAACAAACGCGGCAAATATAATACCGAGTGCATGGCTGATTACGTTTAATTTCTCTTCTTTACGGGAATAAGGCGCTTCTAACGACATAACTGTTCCTACCACTATTGGAATTAATTTCAGTGTACAACTGTACGCTGAAAGTTTCAATCTTAGCTGTGAGTAATTCTAAATAACTTTATTTGATACGCTACTTTAGCTTTTACTTGATTTTAAAGAGAATTAATTCACTATGTTGGTGTCTAGTGTAATACATATTACGAGCTGAAATAACCATGAAACAAGATCTAAAAGCTGCTTTACTTACCGCCATTGTTTATCCTGGAGCGGGGCATTTTTCTTTAAAAAAACACCTTATAGGCGCTATTTTTGCGGGTGTATTCTCTGTTCTTTTAATTTTAACCTTTCAAGATATATTTGCGATTGCACAGTGTACTGCAAATGAAATTGTAAACGGAAAAATCCCCATGTCGGTTACGGCCATTTTAAAAGCCGCGCAACAACCATCTAACGCCTGCGCTCAGCTCGCTGAATATAAGTACGTACCTTTAATGATTATAATTTGGGTGCTGAGCATAGCCGATGCATATCGTTTGGGCATAAAAGCGCTGCCCACTAAAAAATAAGCCACTTAATCAGAACTCGGTTTGGTTGGCTTATTAATATTTTACCCTGATACTTAGCTATTATTGATGGCGGTAATAATAATTATTACCGCTTTTCCATTTTTATACATATTTTTTGTAACCGAGATTTTCGCCCGCACTATGTAAACATCGTGTAAATTCCTTTATATACCCAGTAAAATCCTCAAACCCCGTTAAATCGCTCACTTGTTGCTATTTAGTTAATTAAAATCCTTTTCCTTGTACCTTTTTATTCATTTAATGTTAATAAATAAGTGGTACTTTATGCTCGTCAGATTAATTTTGTTTAACTATTAAGTGTTGGTTTTGTGTCAATTTATTACATCAAGCAATGACGACTGATAATTTCAATTTAAGGAAATACGATGAATAACAGTTCAAATAATCACAAAAGAAAGGATTTTAAAGTGGCGAGCTTATCGTTAGCTTTATTATTAGGATGCTCAACTATGGCCAATGCCGCTGTTGAAAAGTTAACGGTGAGTGGGAATCAAATTCTTGCAGGTGGAGAAAACACAAGCTTTGCAGGACCTAGCCTATTTTGGAGTAACACCGGTTGGGGGGCTGAAAAGTTTTATACAGCACAAACAGTAGCAAAGGCAAAAACTGAATTTAATGCAACATTAATTCGTGCAGCTATTGGTCATGGTACGAGTACTGGTGGTAGTTTGAACTTTGATTGGGAGGGCAATATGAGCCGTCTTGATACAGTTGTAAACGCAGCTATTAGCGAAGATATGTACGTTATTATTGATTTTCATAGCCATGAAGCACATACCGATCAGGCGACTGCAGTTCGCTTTTTTGAAGACGTAGCTACCAAATATGGGCAGTACGACAATGTTATTTATGAAATTTATAACGAGCCGTTACAAATTTCATGGGCTAACGATATTAAGCCTTACGCAGAAACAGTTATTGATAAAATTAGAGCAATCGATCCTGATAACTTAATTGTGGTTGGTACGCCTACGTGGTCGCAAGATGTTGATGTGGCATCACAAAACCCGATAGATCGCGCCAATATTGCTTACACTCTGCATTTTTATGCTGGCACGCATGGTCAATCGTATCGAAATAAAGCACAAACAGCACTCGATAACGGCATTGCACTATTTGCTACAGAGTGGGGAACAGTTAATGCTGATGGCAATGGTGGTGTTAATGCTAATGAAACTGATGCATGGATGGCATTTTTTAAAACAAACAATATTAGCCACGCTAACTGGGCTTTAAACGATAAAAACGAAGGTGCTTCGTTATTTACTCTAGGCGGTAGTTGGAATTCACTAACCGCGTCAGGCGCTAAAGTTAAAGAGATCATTCAAGGTTGGGGTGGTAGTACGGTTGCTTTAGACTCTGATGGCGATGGTATAAGTGACAGCCTTGATCAGTGCGATAATACTCCCGCAGGTACAACGGTTGATAGTATTGGTTGTGAGGTAACTGACAGCGATGGCGATGGTATTAGCGATAGTGTTGATCAATGCCCTAATACACCTGCAGGTGAAACTGTTAATAATGTAGGTTGCGTTGTTGAAGTAGTTGATCCTCAAAGCGATGTGGATAACGATGGAGTGAATGATGATATTGATCAGTGCCCAGATACACCCGCTGGTACAAGTGTTGATACAAACGGATGCAGTGTTGTAAGTTCAACAGATTGTAATGGTATTAATACATATCCTAATTGGGTGAAAAAAGATTATTCGGCCGGTCCGTTTACTCACAATAACACCGACGATAAAATGCAATATCAAGGTAATGCATACAGCGCAAATTGGTATACAAACAGCATTCCCGGAAGTGATGCTTCGTGGACGCTTATCTATAGCTGTAGTTAAGCGCGTTAAATAAAATATGCGTAGAAGGTAAATAATACATTCACCTTCTTTTTAAAAGTATTAGCCTTTATAAACACTTTGGTGTTGATCAGTGATGTTGTAGCTTGGGGAATTTATGTTATCTATATAGCGCCAATCGCTAGTAATTTGCTCTTTAGTAATAGTCAGTAACATATAACCACGATGTGATAAGTCACAATAGTTTAAGTCGTTTATTAACAATGAAAGCGAGTCTGCCATTTGTTTTGCTTGTGCCGTATTAAGCGCTAAATAATGCTCCATACCCGGGGATGTAACACCTGGTGCTGCAAACTCTACTCCTACGCTTTCGCCTTTTGCATTTTTTAATGTACCATGCCACGCATTGTGCGTATCACCTGCAACCACGACTAACTTTTTATTTAATGCAGTAACGCTTTTGTATAATGCTTCGCGCTCGCTTGGGTAACCATCCCACGCATCTAAATTGTAAGGCATTAAAGTATTTACGCGTGCAAGTTGCGCGGGTGTTACCGCTTTATTAGCTAAAACGGCTTTTTTAATGGCAACAAGCTCTTTTAATACCTGGGGTATTTTAGTGCGATCGGATTGCGAGAATATTTCAGTAGGTAGCCACATTTTAGTCATCAATACTTGCTGGCCCAATACTTGCCATTTTGCATTTGATTTAGTTATTGCACTCGTGAGCCAGTTTAGTTGTGTGTTACCTAGTAACTGCCTATTTGGATTATTTAAATCACTGGCAAAGCGCGCAACATCCATTTGTTTGGTCTCTAGGTTTTTATAGTCGCTGTAAGCGAGTTGTTTATCGCGTGCTATTACGCGAGTATCTAACATGTGTAAGCTTATTAAATTACCAAAATCGAAGGTGCGGTATATTTGCGGGCTTTGTTCGCCCATAGGCGGTCTAATTGGCAGCCATTCGTAATAGGCTTGAATAGCTGCTGCACGACGCTTAAAAAAGTCACCTTCATCAGGGGTATGATTTTCAGCACCACTTTTATAGGTATCGTTGGTAACTTCGTGATCATCCCATATTGCGATAAATGGCGCTGCAGCGTGAAGAGCTTGAAGGCCTTGGTCTGTTCTGTAAATTGCATAACGTTTGCGGTAGTCGTTAAGGGTGATAATTTCACCGCTGTTATCGGCTGCTAATTGGCGGCCAATGTTTTCAGCATTTTCGGTAGCGTATCCGCCCATTGGGTATTCGTAAATGTAATCTCCCAAATGCAGTACCACATCTAAATCTTTTTGTTTAGCGGCATCAGTGTAGGCATTAAAGTAACCAGCAGGGTAGTTTGAGCACGACAAAACAGCCATTTTTATTTGTTCAACATTGTTTATTGGTAGTGTTTTAGCACGGCCAATTGGGCTTTGTGTATTTAAACCCACAAATCGATAAAAGTACTCTGTGTTTGGATCAAGTTCTTGCACATCTATTTTTATTGTAAAGTCTCTGCTTTTATCTGTTTGTTCGCGCCCACTGCGGATGATGTTTTTAAATTGAGAGTCACTTGCCAGTTCCCAAGCAACAGTAACTTCAAAATTTGATTGAGAAGTAGTTGCACGTGTCCAAATTATTAAAGCATTACTGAGCGGATCGCCACTGGCTACACCGTGTTTAAATTCAATAGCCGATAGTGGTTTGTTTGTTAATGTTTGAGCACAACCTGTAATGGCACTCGATACTGCGACGGTAAATATGCTTGCTGCTGAGGTTTTTAAGAAATTTCGACGTGATGAAAGGGTCATACTGCACTTTTTGAATTATTTATAGTGGTGTGCACTTTAGCGGGTGGATATGACGTTTTTATAAACGCTAAATGTATTTAGTGTGACGGTATTAATACATTTAAACCCTTTTATTTATTAACTAAAAAATAGTCAAAAAATTAAATTAAATGGTTAAATTAACAAGGTATGAATTTTTTAAATTAAAGTGTTTTATGTAAAACTGTTTAATTACAGTTGCTTATGATTTATTTTTATGTTGGCACAACCCTTGAGTATGTAACTACGTCTAAACAATACACAAACAAGGAATACCATTATGAAACATTCAATTAAAATCGCTATGGCAAGTTTATTAGTATTAGGTTCTGCGCAAGTACATGCAACAGAAGTGGACCTAGATGTAACTGATATATTAACTCAAAGTGTAGCAAGCTACGTAATGCAAACCACAATCGAGCTTGAAAAATCACTAAAGGAAACGCTTTATTTTGATGCTAAAACTGTTTTAGAGAGTTTATTAGATGAGCCCGCTTTAACAGATAGCTCAGCGCTTAAAAATACTGACACTAGTATAAAAAACGTAAAATAAATCATTTAAAGGATTAAAACGATGAGCAGTGAACTTGGATTATTTGCATTAATGTTAGCACCCGTAGTCAGTATGATTAGCGCTTATTACTCGGTTCAAGTGTTTAAAGCTATAGGAGGTTGGTTTAATCTTTAGCCAATTATATAGCTGGTAATTAATTCGATTCATACAAAGCTGATCGACTTAGCAAAAGCGCACGTAAATAAAGGCAGAGTGTTTGAAAGAAGTAGACTTTATGAAACGTGCGATTTTTCCATTACCCATTTTTATGTTACCAGAAGGCTATACGCGATTACGCATATTTGAGCCTCGCTATTTAAATATGGTTAAAACCGCATTAAAAAACAATACAGGGTTTGTGCTTTGTACATTTGAGCACGACACGCCATTTAATATAAGCGCGCAAGGTTGCCTTGTTGATATTATTGATTTTGACCAAGACGACAACGATGTATTATTAATCGATGTGTTTGCTTCTCAAAGCGTTCAAATAAATGATGTTTATCAAGACGAGGACGAACTGCGACATGGTTTGGTGTCTTCTTGTAACACGCCATATTGGTATAAGGATTCTAACAACTCAGTTGGCGAACATGATTTATTGCATGATGCGCTTTTAAACGTGTTTAAAAGTAATCCGGAACTTAATTTACTGTACAAAAAAACTCAATTTGACAAACTGCCTTGGATTGCAGCTCGTTGGCTTGAGCTCCTACCTATTTCTATTGAGAAAAAACAGCAACTTGCGTTTGAAACGAACTTTGATAACTTACTGAATTTCCTCCATACTGTGATTAATAACGAATTTGCCTAAATTTTATGATCCTAAATTAATTATTGCCCGTATTACTTAATACAAAAGCAATAACGGGATAAATTATTATGGTAAGTCAACAACAGTCACCACGTTGTGAACCTAATACAGGTAAGTACACTGCCATGCCAGAAACGCCGAGTAAAGAACTCATGCAAGCTCTTATAGATGTTGCACAGTCACGCGATAAAAAAGCATTTTCCTATTTATTTGAATACTTTGCGCCAAAAATTAAACGCTTTGGAATTAAGCAATTTGGTGTTGAAGCTCAAGCAATGGAGCTTGTGCAAGACACGTTAACATCTGTTTGGCGTAAAGCACATTTGTATCACAGTGATAAAGGTGCGGCTACTACGTGGGTTTATACCGTTATGCGTAATGCTTCATTCGATATGCTTCGTAAAATGAAAAGTAATAAAGAAGAAAACATAAGCGAAGATATTTGGCCGTTATTAAACGAATCACAAGATACACATCACGAATACAGTGATCATTTAGAAGATAAACAAATTAAACGTTATTTAGACAAATTACCTATTGCTCAACGCGAAGTGGTAAGAGGCGTTTATTTTCAAGACATGTCGCAAGAGCAACTTGCACATCAACTTAATATTCCAGTAGGCACGGTAAAATCACGATTACGTTTGGCCTTGCAAAAATTACGTAATGAAATGGGAGATCAGCATGATTAAACATCACCCGAGTGAAACTTTACTGACACAGTATTGCGATGCATCACTTGCTACATCATTGAGTTTAGCCGTTTCTATACATGTAGATATGTGCCCTGTGTGCCAAGCTAAAGTAGCTAAAATTGAGGCAAGCAATGCAAACGCATTATTTAGCGAAGAGCCAGCGCAGTATGAGAAAACTCAAGCTGAGCAACCTGAGTTACTTGAAGAATTTGAATTGAATGTGCTTGATATGATCACGTCTGATGATTCTATCGACGAAGTTTATGAAGTAGAGCCTGTTTCTATTAAAGTTAATGAGCATAACTATCAGCTTCCACGTGCGCTAACGCGTATTTCTCACAGTAAATTTACCCAAGTGGGTAAGCTTGCTAGATCGCGTATTGCACTTGATGATGGCCCATTACGTTCTAGCTTGTTACATATTGATGCTGGTGGTGAAATACCAGAACACACGCACACTGGCTTTGAAGTTACTTTACTCCTAGATGGCGAGTTTAGTGATGAAGAAGGAAAATATGTACCAGGTGATTTTATATGGCAAGATGGTAGCCACCAACATACTCCTATAACAAAAGATGGTTGTTTGTGCTTTACAGTTGTCAGTAGTGCGCTACATTTTAATAAGGGCTTCAGCAAGTTACTAAATCCAATAGGTAATTTGATTTACTAAGAGAATTTATGCACACAGATATAATAAAAATAGGTATAAGCGCCTGCTTAGCAGGCGAAAAAGTTAGATTTGACACAGGTCATAAAAAGTCAAACTTCTGTATGGATGAGTTAGGTAAACACGTTGAATATACACGGTTTTGTCCGGAGGTAGCGGTAGGTTTACCAATACCTCGACCAACTATTCGCCAAGTTAAAGTGGGAGATACTATTAAAGTATGTCGCCCAGATGGCACTGGAGATGTAGGTCAACAACTTACCGAGTATGGTAAAAAAGTTGCAACAGAACAAGCTAAAGAGTTGAGCGGGTTTGTATTTTGCGCAAAAAGTCCAAGCTGCGGCATGGAGCGCATTAAAATATACAACGAAGCAGGCACGGGTAATACCTCTGAAGGCATTGGTTTTTTTGCTGAGCAAATAATGAAGCACAACCCATTATTGCCATGTGAAGAAAACGGTCGCTTAAACGACATGCATTTACGTGAAAACTTTGTAATGAGAATTTACGTATTTAAAAATTGGCAAAAGTTGGTACAAGAACCACTAACTGTTCACAAGCTTACTCAATTTCATTCTCAGTATAAGTACTTGTTGATGGCTCATAATTACCAAGCTTATCGTGATTTGGGTAATCTGCTTGGAACGTTCGTAGGTGACGACATAAATGCAGTTGCGGATGAATATATTTTTGGTTTGATGACGGGTCTGAAAAAGCCAGCTTCTCGCAGAAATAATTGCAACACCCTAATGCATTTACAAGGCTACTTTAAAAATGATTTATCGAAGGTTGAAAAACAAGAACTTCGTGATGCCATAGACGAATACCGCGAAGGATTGGTGCCATTGTATGTACCACTTACCTTGTTAAAACATCATTTGAAAGTTCATCCGAATGAGTACCTTGAAAAACAGGTGTTTTTTAACCCATACCCTCACGATTTAAAATTACGATTTGGTATTTAATGGATACATTATTTTGGTTTAGGCGCGATTTGCGCCTTTTTTCTAATGAAGCGTTAATTCAAGCGCTAAATAATGGCGCTAAACACGCCATTTTTTTTGTGTCTGAAAAGCAGTGGCAACAACACCAAGCTGCGCCTATTCAGATTGACTTACTCAAGCTCCGAGTTACTTATCTTCAATCACAACTTGCTGATTACGGTATTACTTTACATATTATTGAAGCGCCGAGCTTTTGTGATTGTACGCGAGAGCTTATTAACTTTTGTAAAGCAAACGATGTAAAACACGTAATTGCTAATACAGAGTATGAGCTTAATGAAGTAAACCGCGATAAAGCAATTTTGCATGAATGCGATGAGCTTTCTATTACTTTTACTTTGTACGAAGGTGACTTAATTGCGCCTGCAGGCTCTGTCAAAAATCAAAGTAATGAAATGTATAAAGTGTTTACTCCATTTAAACGTGCATGGTTAAAGCAGTATCAAGATACACACTTTAGTTTGCCACAATGGCCTTTAACTTCTGAGCCAATAAAATTTGATGAAAGCGACTTACTAAAAAGTGATGGATGCTCAGATAAGTGGCCGGTTGACGACGAAACACTCTCTACCGTAGTTGATAACTTTATATGCGACAAACTTACAAGTTACGACGACCAGCGTGATATTCCCAGTGTAAAAGGCACATCGGGTTTAAGCCCGTATTTAGCACTAGGTATTGTAAGCACAAAGCAACTGCTTATTAATATTCAGCAGCGTTATCCTGATATTTTAACTACATCAAAAAGTAAAACGTTTACGTGGATTAACGAGCTTGTTTGGCGCGAATTTTACAGACATTTAATTGCTGAATTTCCGAAGCTTTCGCGCGGCGATAACTTTAACGAAAAGTATAATGCTGTAGTGTGGCGTAAAAGTGAAAGCGATTTTAAAGCATGGTGCGAAGGGCGTACAGGTTACCCGTTAGTGGATGCTGCAATGCTACAACTAAAGCAAACCGGTTGGATGCATAATCGTTTACGAATGGTTGTTGCAAGCTTTTTAACTAAACATTTATTAATAGACTGGCGTGAAGGTGAACGCTTTTTTATGCAGCACTTAATTGATGGCGATTTAGCCTCAAATAATGGTGGTTGGCAGTGGGCTGCAAGTACGGGCTGTGATGCTCAGCCTTATTTTAGAGTTTTTAATCCTATCAGACAAAGCGAGCGCTTTGATCCAACGGGCAAGTTTATCCGTAAGTATTTGCCAGAGCTTGAAAACGTGCCAGATAAACACATTCATTTTCCACACACTTATTTAGCCGCAACAGGCAAAGATAAGGAATGTTACTGGCCAGCAATAGTTGATCATAAAGCGGCACGAGAACGTGCACTTGCTGCATTTAAGGTGTGATATGGATAACCAGTTACCAGTAGATAAATTTGTTGAAATATACCAACAGCTTGATAGTACTAATCTTGATTTATTGAGTGATATTTACTGTGACAACATACAGTTTATAGACCCGATGCATGAAATTAACGGCATTGTAGAATTGCGCAGGTACTTTGCTAACTTATACAGCAATGTTAAGCATTGCCAGTTTGATATTAGTGATTCGTTTAATAGCGGTAACAATGCTTTTATTTATTGGACTATGCATTATGCACATCCAAAGCTTTCATCAGGTAAAACTATCTCGGTAGACGGTCATAGCAAGCTTATTTTTAAAGATGGCAAAATTATTAAGCACAGAGACTACTTTAATGTGGGCGAGTTGTTATACAAACACATTCCTTTACTTGGTAGCGTTATAAAGCTAATTGATAAAAGGGCAGGTTAATTATGATCACACTTATAACGGGTGCTACATCAGGTATTGGCGAGCAGCTAGCAATTAAATATGCGCAGCTAGGTGACACTGTTATAGCTTGCGGCCGTAATAGTGATAAGCTCGCCGAGCTTGCTAAATACGACAATATCCAAGCATGTAAATTTGATGCAACTAACCTGCAAGATATAAAAGAGTCTACTATTGGCTTTCCTCATTTTGACCGTGTTATTTTAAACGCTGGTAATTGTGAATATATAGATGATGCGCGCAACTTTGATAGCGCGCTGTTTGAGCGTGTAATAAACGTTAACTTACTTTCTATGGGGTATTGCCTTGAGGCGTTACTTCCTAAAATAAATCCAGGTGGCCAACTTGTTTTGGTCAGCTCAAGTGTTACTTATCTTGCGCTACCTCGTTCAGAAGCTTATGGCGCATCAAAAGCGGGTGTAAGTTACTTAGCAAAAAGCTTAGCGGTTGATTTAAATGATGTTGATGTGACTTTAGTTCATCCTGGGTTTGTAAAAACGCCACTTACTAATAAAAATGATTTCCCGATGCCTATGGCCGTTACTGCTGAAAAAGCAGCTGACTACATGATTAAGGGTATTCAAAAACGCCGCAAAGACGTTCATTTCCCTTATCGTTTTACACTTATATTAAAAGCTTTACGCATTTTACCACTGCCGATTTGGCTTAAAATCGCAAAAGGATTAGCCCGTTGAAAAAAATAGCAATAATAGGAACTGGTATATCTGGTTTGACATGTGGGCATTTGCTTCACAAACATTACGATGTAACCGTATTTGAAAAAAATGATTACATAGGTGGCCACACAGCAACGGTTGATGTTGATGTGTGTGGCATCAAATACGCAATAGACACTGGCTTTATTGTATTTAATGACCGAACTTACCCATATTTTGAAAAGCTTCTTTCGCGCATCGGTATTGATAAACAAACAACCCAGATGAGCTTTAGTGTGCATAACGAAGCCACTGGTTTTGAATACAATGGACATACGTTTACAAGCTTATTTGCACAGCGTCGTAATATTTTTAGACCTAAATTTTGGCGATTATTGTACGACATTGTTAGGTTTAACAAACTGTGCAAAGCAATGCATGAAAAAGGTGATTACCAGTCTGATCAATCATTAGGGCAATTGCTTAACGATAACCAGTTTAATGACTTTTTTAAATACCATTATATTCTTCCTATGGGCGCGGCTATTTGGTCTACCAGTATTAAAGAAATGGAAAACGTAGGCGTTGAGTTTTTTGTTAAGTTTTTCTTTAATCATGGGCTTTTAGATGTAACCAATAGACCACAGTGGTATGTAGTACCAGGAGGCTCTCGTCAGTACATTAAGCCACTGATCAGAGGTTTTGCCGATAAAATTAACCTCAATACAAATATTAAATCAGTTACACGTCAAAATGATGAAGTAACAATAGAGTTTGCCAATGGTGAGCAAAGCAAATTTGATAAAGTAATATTTGCTTGTCATTCAGATCAGGCGCTTGCACTACTGGGTGATGCTACTGAGCAAGAAAAGTCAGTATTGGGTGCAATAGCTTACACTGAGAATTCAGTTGTGCTGCACACCGATACAAACCTTTTACCAGATAGAAAAGCGGCATGGGCAAGCTGGAACTACCTACTTAATAACAACACTGATAAAGCCGCTGTTGTTACTTACCAAATGAATATTTTGCAAGGTATACAATCTGATACACAGTTTTGTGTAACGCTTAACCATCTTGAAGGGATAAGCCAAAGTAAAATTTTGCGCGAGTTTACGTATCATCACCCTGTATTTAACCAAGAGTCTATTGCGGCTCAAAAACTTAAACACAGTATTGATGGACACAACAATAGTTACTTTTGTGGCGCTTATTGGTACAATGGTTTTCATGAAGATGGCGTACACAGTGGTGTAGATGTAGCCAAGCAACTTGGGGTCGAATTTGACTAGTGCAGTGTATTTAGGCGATGTTAAACATCGCCGTTTTGCTGTTAAAGAACATCGCTTTAGTTACCCTTTGTATATGATGTGGGTAGATTTAAATAATCCCAACCAATTGAATGGTGTGCATAAACACATAGGTACATCAGGTTTAAAAGCGTTAAAATTTAATGAAACTGATTATCTTACAGGTACCTCACAACTTGCTAAACTGCCTCTTATTGAGCGTGCACATGAACAACTTGCCAATTTAGGTATTACTGAAACCTTTACTCATATTTACATGCTTGGGCAACTTCGTTGTTTTGGTGTGTATTTCAGTCCTGTTAATTTTTACTTTTTTGGACATAACGACACCCGTTTTAAATACATGATTGCTGAGGTTAGTAATACACCATGGAACGAACGTCATTATTATTTGGTACCTTTAGAAAAAAAAGTGAACTTTAAAAAGGTTTTTTCCGTATCACCTTTCATGAATCTAGACATGAACTATCATTGGCATGTTAAGCAATCGTCTGATAAAACATTGATACATATTGAAAATAAGCGAAATGAAGAGCTGTTATTTGATGCTACACTTCGCTTAAAACGTAAAGAACTTACTAAAGAAGAAGTTAATAAGTTATTTAAACGTTTTCCGGCCATGACATGGTCTATTTTCAAAGGTATTTATTATCAAGCGTTAAAGTTGTTTATTAAACGAGTTCCTTTTTTAGGCCACTCAGGCAAGCCATAAAGCGCATAGATAGTCAGGACAATTAATAGGTATTTCAATGGATAAAGTGTCGAGCTTAAATTGCGAACAAAGCACAAATTGGTTAACTAACATATATAAAAAATTAGTGACTAAAGCCTTTTCGTCAATTGAAACAGGCCAAATAATTTTAATTGATGCAAATGAGCGTACAGTTTTTGGTGACTCATCTTCAGTTCTAAAAGCAACAATTATAGTAAACGATAAAGCTATGTATAAAGCATTTGCATTATCTGGTAGCGTTGGCGCTGGTGAAGCGTATATATTGGGGCATTGGTCTTGTGACAATTTAACCTCTTTCATTGAGATATTTGCTATAAATGAAAAGCAACTTGATGAGTTTGAAAAGAAATTCGCATTTTTTAGTAATATCACACATCGGTTTAATCATATAAAAAACAAAAATTCTGAATCGGGTTCTAAGAAAAACATCGTTGCTCATTATGATTTAGGTAATGATCTGTACGAATCATTTTTGAGTAAAGAAATGCTCTACTCAAGTGCCGTATATCCTACAAAAGAAGCGACACTTGAAGAGGCTCAACAATACAAGCTGAAACGCATTTGTGAGCAAGTTGAGCTTCAAGAAAATGATTCAGTAATTGAAATTGGTACAGGGTGGGGTGCTTTTGCTATATATGCAGCCACACATTACGATTGCCATGTAACAACTACAACCATATCTGATGAGCAACATGATTATGTCGCCAACAAAATTGTTGAACTTGGTCTTGAAAGTAAAATAACATTACTCAAGCTCGATTACAGACTACTAAAAGGTAAATACGACAAGCTTGTTTCTATCGAAATGATAGAAGCGGTGGGCCATGAGTACTTACCTAGCTTTTTTACCCAATGTGGTGAACTGTTAAAAGATGACGGTGCCATGCTCATACAAGCAATTACTATTGGCGATCAACGTTATAAGCATTACTTAA
The DNA here is from genome assembly GCF_014163885.1 of Pseudoalteromonas sp. SR43-2. NCBI lineage: Bacteria > Pseudomonadati > Pseudomonadota > Gammaproteobacteria > Alteromonadales > Pseudoalteromonadaceae > Pseudoalteromonas > Pseudoalteromonas sp. SR43-2. The sequence goes on from NZ_JACJED010000019.1 coordinate 54,269, forward strand.
AAAACTCTGACTTTATCCAGCAGTATATTTTTCCAGGTGGGTGTTTGCCATCACTCAACGAAATGAGTGAACAGATTAAAAATAATACCGACATGGTAATTCATACTGTTAATGATATTGGCGCACACTACGCAAGAACATTAGCAGACTGGCGAAGCCGTTTTATAAAAAGCTGGCCTGATTTGGACCGCTCAAAATTTGATGAACGTTTTTATCGTTTATGGTTATTTTATTTTGCTTATTGCGAAGGCGCGTTTAGAGCCAGAGCTACAAGTACGGTGCATTTAATGGCGCGTAAACCACGTTTTGTTAGCGATAACGATGATATTGCGCTCGGTTACTAATTTTGTTTTATTTCAAGCAGTGTGGTTTTTATCATTGCTGCTTGAAGCTGATTCGCTACTTTTTAGTGGATTGATTATTGTTTTAATGTTTTGGTTGTCAAAACAAAAAAAACAAGACACCTTACTACTGATTAAAGCACTACCTTTAGCACTATTATTAGAATTTATAGCAGTAAAGTTAGGCTTGTTAGAATTTAAAGTTTATCCCTTCCCTCTATGGCTCGTCTTTTTATGGGCTGCGTTATTACTTTCTTTAAATACTTCTATGGTTTTTTTGAGTAAATTAAAGCTTTGGCAGGCCTTTTTAGTATGCATGGCTTTTGCGCCAGCAAGTTATTGGGCTGGAGCACGCTTTGAAGTAATAAGTTTAGGTTTACCTTTATGGCAGTTTTGGCTCGTTTACGGTGCGCTTTGGTCTACAGTGTTTACTGTTATTCTTTTTATAAACCAAAAAATCAAGTTATTCATCAATCGCTGATCGCCCACAATTCCCATTTCGTAACATTACTCATTGACTCAAGGGAGCTTATTTTGAAATTTTTACTAAAGGCAGTTACTTTTTATTTGCTTACAACTTCAATTGTTTTAGCTAACACACAGTTTAACAAAGTAGGCGAAGCACGAATGGAGTATTTATTTTGGGATGTATATGACGCGGTTTTATTTACCCCTTCAGGTAATTACAGCGCAGGATCGCATCCTATTAAATTTAAACTTACCTATTTACGTGACTTTGAAGCTAAAGAAATCGTAAAAGCAACAAATGAGCAGTGGGAGCATATTGGAAAAAAAGAGCTAGCAGACAAATACGACAGTAAATTATTGTCTATTTGGCCTGATATTAGACAAGGTGATTCGCTAACGTTAGTCACAAATAAGCAGGGTATGAGCACTTTTTATCATAATGATGAAAAAATTGGCGAAATAAATGAACCTCAATTTTCGAGTGATTTTTTAGCCATTTGGCTGGATGAAAAAACGTCTGAGCCGAAACTACGAAAGCAACTATTAGGGAATTAATATGAATGTATTTAACGCGTTTAAAACAGCTCTTGTAAGCTTATCTGCTTTGTTGCTGATAAGCTGTTCGGCACCAAATGTAGAGCATTATAAAAATACATCGCCAAACTTTGACTTTAAAACATTTTTTAGTGGAAATTTGAAAGCCTACGGTGTCGTACAAGACTTTAAGGGTGAATTGACCCGAAAGCTTGTCGTAGATATGAATGCGACTTGGGACGGTAACCAGGGCGTTATTGAAGAAGACTTTGTTTATGACGATGGCGAAACTCAAAAACGTATTTGGAAAATAACGTTAAATGAAGACAATAGTTTAACGGGTGTGGCAGATGATGTTATAGGTACAGCAAAAGGTAAAAGTGATGGCAGCGTATTTCATTGGAATTACGATGTAGAGCTTCCATACGATGGCAGTACTTTAGAAGTGAATTTTGATGATTGGATGTACCTGGTTACACAATCGCGCTTGATAAACCGCACATCTATTGTTAAGTTTGGTGTCGAGGTCGGGGAAGTGACCTTAGTGATCGAAAAAATATAGCTTATTTACCCAGTTGCTTAACTTGCGCCAAAATTGTACTCAAATTAAGTCTTTGTTAACCCAACACGCTGTATTTTACAGAGAATTATTTAAATTTTACTCATTTTTTAAGAATTTAAGCAAAAAATGCAATTTGCTGTTGCTAACTCTTTAAAAATGCATAAAGATAGGTTTTGCGAAGGCAAAATAATAACGAATAGGAATCTAACAATGAATAAAGCTCAATTAGTTGAAAAAATTGCTACTGATGCAGAAATCTCTAAAGCCGCTGCTACTCGTGCTCTTGACGCGTTTACAGGTGCTGTAACTTCTTCTTTAAAAGAAGGTGATTCAGTAGCATTAGTTGGTTTTGGTACTTTCTCAGTAAAAGAACGTGCAGCTCGCACTGGCCGTAACCCACAAACGGGTGCTGAGATCCAAATCGCAGCGGCAACTATCCCAAGCTTTAAAGCAGGTAAAGGTCTTAAAGACCAAGTAAATCCTTAATAGGTTTAACGAATTAAATTAAAAAAAGAGCTAATTAGCTCTTTTTTTTTATGTTTAATAAAGACATCAATTGATGCCTTTATATTATAAATTTATGCTTTTAAGGCTTTATCACCTCGACCAATGCCAACAGCGCCAGAACGTACAACTTCAATAATATCGGTTTCATGACGAAGAGTGTCTAAAAACGACTCTATTTTGTCTGTACTGCTCACTAGTTGTAGACTATAGCTTTGTCGGCCCATATCTAATATAGCACCTTGGAACACATCAACTACTCGCGTAACCGCTGCACGAGTCGTCTCGTCTTGAGCAAATACCTTAACAAGCAATAGCTCACGTTCAATGTGACTCATTTCTGTTAAGTCGATAATTTTAAGCACGTCGACTAGTTTGTTAACCTGCTTTGTAATTTGCTCTACAACTCTGTCATCACCCATAGTGGTAATGGTAATACGCGACAATGATTGATCGTCAGTTGTGCCCACAGTTAGGCTGTCGATGTTATATGCACGTTGTGAAAAAAGCCCAACAATACGTGATAGGGCACCTGGTTCGTTTTCTAATAAAATAGATAAAATACGACGCATTATGCTTTTACTCCTTTACGTAACCACATCTCATCAATGCCGCCTAACTTAATTTGCATTGGGTATACATGTTCTTTTTCATCAACGTTTATATCTAAAAAGACTAATCGGTCGTTAATTGACATTGCTTTATCGATAGCAGGTTGTAACTCATCTAGTGTGTTTACTTGTATGCCTACATGGCCGTAGCTTTCAACTAACTTAACAAAATCAGGTAGTGAATCCATGTAAGATGATGAATGACGCCCACCGTAAACCATGTCTTGCCATTGGCGTACCATACCTAAAGAGCGGTTATTAAGTGATACAACTTTTACCGCTAGGTTGTACTGTAAACAGGTTGATAGTTCTTGAATATTCATTTGAATAGAGCCATCACCCGTAATACACACAGACTCTTTATCAGGAAAGGCTAGCTTTACGCCCATTGCTGCAGGTAAGCCAAAGCCCATAGTGCCTAGGCCGCCTGAGTTTATCCATTGACGAGGATGCTTAAATGGATAATATTGCGCTGCAAACATTTGATGCTGACCAACGTCTGAACTTACGTAAGCATCGCCATTAGTAGCTTTATAAACCGCTTCTATCACGGCTTGTGGCTTAATTTTGTCGCCATCAGTGTTGTAGCTTAAGCACTTTTGTTCGCGCCAGCTGATAATTTGTCGCCACCAATCTTCTTGCGCGCTGCGGTCTATTTTAATTGGGCTTTTATCAATACCCGCTTGTAGTTGTTCAAGTACGGTTGCTAAACAACCTACAACTGGTATGTGTGCTTTAATTGTTTTAGAAATTGAAGTTGGGTCAACATCAACATGAACAATTGTGGCATTAGGGCAAAACTTTTGAACATTATTAGTTACCCTGTCATCAAATCGGGCACCAAGCGCTAAAATCACATCGGCGTTAGCCATTGCTTTGTTTGCCTCAAGCGTGCCGTGCATGCCTAACATACCTACAAAGTTTGGATGCACACCTGAAATACCACCCAATCCCATTAGTGTATTTGTAATGGGGGCATTTAATGATTCAACTAAATGCGTTAATTGCTCTGATGTATTTGAAATAACAATACCACCACCAGAGTAGATAACCAGTTTTTTGGCCTCTAAAATCGCTGTTACGGCTTTGCGAATTTGTTTTGAGTGCCCTTTAGTATTAGGGCTGTACGTTCTCAACTCGGTGGTTTTAGGAAATTCGTATTCAAACTTAATAGCAGGGTTAAGCATATCTTTTGGAAGCTCAACAACGACAGGACCTGGGCGACCAGTGCTAGCAATATAAAAAGCTTTAGCTAAGATTGTAGGGATGTCTTTAGCACTTCTACAGTTAAAACTGTGTTTAACTACAGGGCGAGAACAACCCACAATATCGGTTTCTTGGAATGCGTCGTCGCCAATCAAATTTGTAGGCACTTGGCCTGATAACACAACCATAGGAATTGAATCCATGTAGGCCGTTGCAATACCTGTAATACAGTTTGTAGCGCCAGGGCCTGAGGTTGCAAGTACAACACCAACGTCTCCAGTAGCGCGGGCATAGCCGTCAGCCATATGTGTTGCAGCTTGTTCGTGACGTACTAATATATGTTCAATGTCATCTTGCTGAAAAAGTGCATCATATAAGTCTAAAACCGAACCACCGGGATAGCCAAATATGTATTTTACCTTTAACTCTTTTAATGCCTGAACTACTAGTTCAGAACCATTATATTCTTGTTTGCTCATCCTCATTCCTCTGTGCGCTTTTTTATGCATAAAAAAACCCCCGCGTAGTGCGAGGGTTTTTAAAAAGCAGTATCACCTTTTAATACATCCCCGCTGGGCTTATAACTAAGACCAGTACGAGTACGACTAAAAGATTAATGTGTGTGTTCATAGTTTTTACTCTACTTAGCAAAACACTGCTTTTAAATTAAAGATTTTGTATAGGTTTATTTTTAAGGGTTTTAAGCCTTCATGTCAACCTTGAAAGCTGTTTTTTGCATTTTAAATTCGTTTTGTGGCTTTTTTTAATTTAAACCTGCAGAAAACCTATGTTTAATTGAGTTTACTGGCAGAAATTATGCATTTTAGATTGTAAGTTCGATTATAGATATAAAAGAGTGTGAGAGACCATTAGCTTTAATTGCATATGTTAACTATATGTTTTTATCGCATGTTTAAATTTCTATTATTAGGTATGATTGCTACATAATTATGTTTGAGGAAAACACAGTGAAAAAAGTGACGTTAATTGCGCTTTTAACTACGCTATTAAGCCCTATGGTGGCGGCTAATAACTTAAGTCCGCATGATGTTGGTATAACTAACGAAGAGCGTATTTTATATTGGCTTAAAAAAAGAGACCAAATATCTTCAAGTGAGTTAGATAGTTCATTTAAGTTATATATGAGTAACAAAGACGTTGCCAATCACTCTATTAAAAACGGCTTTAGGCTATTTAAATCCTCTTCCAACGTTTTTTCAAATACAAATAAACAACAGGTCACTTTTTCAACGTCGCTAGTGCCAGATCAAAGCGTTAATGATGTGAAAGTGTTAGCTATTTTAATTGATTTTCCTGATCTTAAACATGACGACAATCAACTTGTAGAGCAAGACACCGATATGTTTTACGCTGATTATTCAACTGAGCACTATCAGCAAATGCTTTTTAATACTCAAGGTTATACAGGCCCTGATGGACAAAGCTTAAAAACGGCTGCTGATTATTATAAAGCGGCTTCGGGAAATAGCTTAAACTTTAGCGGGCAGGTATATGGCTGGGTAACCGCTAATAGCAATGCAAAAATATATGGTGAGCGCCAAGGCAGTACACGGGATATAAATGCGTCCGCTTTAATTAAAGAGGCTGTGGAGAAAGCAGTTGCAAAGTTTAATATTAATTTAGCGGATTATGACTTAACTGATTTAGATGATATTGATGGCGACGGTATCCTTAATGAACCTAATGGCATTATTGACCATGTAATGGTATTTCATTCAAGTATTGGCGAAGAAGCGGGTGGCGGTTACCTAAGCACCGATGCTATTTGGTCGCACCGCTACTATGTATTTGATGAAAATAGCGGGCCGAGCGAGATTGCAGGCAGCAACATTAAGCTCTTTGGTTATACCATTAACCCTATTGATGCCGGGATTGGTGTGGTTGTGCATGAATTTGGGCATGATTTAGGATTATTAGATGAATACGACTTACAATCTAACACGGTAGGTGAGCCTGTCGCGTCTTGGTCAGTTATGTCGACAGGAAGTTGGGCTGGTTCGCCAAGAGGCTCAGAGCCAGTTATGTTTAGCCCTTATGCGCTTGAATATTTACAAAAGCGGTACCAGGGTAACTGGGTTAACCAGCTTACGCTTGATATGGATGAGATAGAGGCTAACTCACAGCAAACATTAATTAATACTGCGAGTACTTCACAACAGCAAAATCAAATAAAAATATCACTACCACCAAGGCTCGAAAAATTTAGGGCTCCAGTAGAAGGTGATTTTCAATACTATTCAAATACGGGCGACAATATTAGCAACAGCTTAGCTAATACAATAGCGCTACCAAGCACAACTGAGACACTTACTTTAAGCTTTATTGCTTATTACAGTATTGAGCGCGATTACGATTTAGTTCAAGTAAAAGTAGATGGCGAGCCAATCGCGAGTAATTATACGCAAGCGCTTAATCCATACTACGGTGATATTGGTCCGTATATCTCAGGTGATTCATTTCTTAATAGTGATGCTAAGCAACCTAACGGCTATTTGACCCATAAGTTTGATTTATCAGCTTATGCTGGGCAAACAATTGATTTAAAAATTGAATACATAACAGATGCGAACACACATTATTATGGTTTTGTTGTTGATGATATGCGCATTGAGCAAAGTGATACTTTAATTTGGCAAAATAATGCACAAGATCAAGTTAACACTGTGTTTAATGGCTTTGAAAAAGTTGGTAGTTACACATATGCATCGCCATCACATTACTATTTACAACTGCGTTCATACACAGGCGTTGACAGTAGTTTGCAAGCAGAGCAGTACTCACCGGGGTTATTATTGTGGTACAGCAATGAATCTCAAGCAGATAATAATACTACCGAGCATCCAGGCAGTGGTTTTGCATTAGTGGTAGATGCCGATCAGCGATCAATAAATAAAGGTAGTACGCAAACTCCGGCAGCTTCAGCAATTCAAATACGTGATGCTGCTTTTAGTCTATATCAACAAAGGGCAGGGTTAGGTGATGATGATTTATCAGCTATCACCGGGTTTACTGATAAAACCGATTATAGCTTTGCAGCGCAAAAACCATCGGGTGTTGTGCTTCCACAGGTTGGTTTTGGGTTTAGTATTATAAGCCAGTCAACAGACAGTGAAGATATAGAAGTAGAGCTTACTTACGATGTTACTAAGGGAATTAATTTTACTAAAAACGGTTTAACCGTTAATTTTAGTGTAGAAGGTTTTGCACTTACTCCAGCGGACAAATTTACGTGGAGTTTTGACGACGGGAGCTCCAGCACAGAGTTAACGCCTACTCATGAATACCAAGACTATGGCACTTATAACGTTGAGTTTATGGCAGATAATGGCACTTCACAGCAAGTAGCTGTAGCACAAGTTACATTAGTTGAACCATTAACTGTAAGTGAAATTGAATATGAAATAAACCAAGGAACTTTAACAGCTGAGGTATCGCTTACAGGTGGAGTTGCACCGTATACTTATAATTGGCAGCTAGGAGATGGAAGTACTTTAGCGACTCAATCGCTTACGTATAATTATTTGTACTCTGGCGATTACCAAGTAACGCTTACAGTGACAGATGACGACGGCACTGAACAATCAAAAGCGATTGATGTAACTGCTAATGTTCCGCTTAGCATAAACGCAAACGCTACAGTTAGTGATTTAAGCGCACAATTTAATGCCCAAGTAACCGGCGGCTTTAATAGTTACACTTACAGTTGGGATTTTGGTGATGGCAGTGCGTTATCAAATTTACAAAACCCAAGGCATACTTATCAAGCTGACGGGACTTATAACGTAACGTTGAATGTTACTGATACTCAAACCAATGATACTTTTACTCAAGAGTTATCTGCTACTGTACAAAAACAACAAAGTAGTTCGGGTTCAAGTGGCGGATCACTGGCGGGTTTATTAGGATTACTACTGTTAAGTTTATTTAGGTTTAATACTAACTTGCATAAATACATTAGGTAGTAAACGCAGTTAGCAAACATAAAAAAGCCCGCTAAATTAGCGGGCTATTTAAATTAATAACAAATATTAATTATAAACGGTCAATTACTGATTGAGTGAAATCAGTTGTACCGTGGCTGCCACCTAAATCGCGAGTAGTACGGTCACCTGATTTAATTACATCAGCAACAGCACTACGAATACGCTCTGCAGTATCGCCCATATTTAAATGCTCAAGCATTTGTATAGATGCTAAAATTACAGATGTTGGGTTAGCTAAGTTTTTGCCAGCAATATCAGGCGCGCTACCGTGTACAGCTTCAAAAATTGCTGCATCTTCACCAATGTTAGCACCAGGTGCCATACCTAAACCGCCAACTAAACCAGCACAAAGGTCAGATAAAATATCACCAAATAAGTTAGTCGTAACAATTACGTCAAACTCTTCAGGTGTCATTACCAGCTTCATACATGTTGCATCAACAATCATTTCATTTGATTCAATTTGTGGGTAACGCTCAGCTACTTCACGTGCTACTTTTAAAAACAAACCAGATGTTGATTTTAAAATGTTAGCTTTATGAACTGCAGTTACTTTTTTACGACCTTCGCGTACCGCTAGCTCGTATGCAAAAGTTACGATTTTTTCTGCGCCTTCACGCGTAATTATCGATTTTGCTTCTGCTTCATTACCGTCTTCACTTACTACTTGGCCAGCACCTGAGTACATACCTTGCGTGTTTTCACGAATAGTAATGATATCAATATCGTCGTAACGTGCTTTAGTACCAACAAATGATTTAACTGGACGTACGTTAGCGTATAAACCGAATTGCTTACGAAGTGTTACGTTAATAGATGTAAAACCTTCACCTACAGGCGTAGTTAATGGGCCTTTAAGAGTGATTTTGTTTTTAGCAATTGTATCAACTGTTTCTTGCGGTAATAACTCACCAGTTTTTTCAAGTGCAGCAAGGCCAGCATCAACAAATTCATAATCAAAGTCGCAACCTGCGGCTTTTAATATTTCAAGTGCTGAGTCGATAATGCTCGGACCGATGCCGTCGCCTTTGATCACTGTGATGGTTTGTTTGGCCATTGACTTTTCCTTTAAAGAGTTTGATTTGCACATAAATTATTACTCTGAGAGAGTAACCGCTTGTTAGAACATTTATGTGAACGTGCTTGAAAATTTAAGGGCGCATTTATACCAATTTATCACCCATTTTGCTAGTTTATACAAAAAATACTGGGTATACACGAAAGTTATAATGGGTATAAAGACATAAAATAGCGCCTAATAAACTAAATACTATTAAACAACTCAAGAGATTCTAATTGTTGATAAAAATCAGCTTGGTTATGCCACTTGAGTATTTTTAGCTGTTCATTTAACGTTTGCTGCTGCCACGGAGTTAGCGAAAGTTCTGGTTTAAACACATTTTGAGCAACAACCTTAAGTGTGATCCAAAGTTTATGGGCCTCAGTTAAGTGCTTTTTAGGTGTTTGCTCTGCTTCTAAGAGTGCTGCTGACCATGGGTTATCACTCAATAAATGAGTAAGCTGTTGTGTTAGTTGTTCGGTGTTAATTGAACTTACCCCAAAAAATGAGCAAATAGGGGCACTCAATGTTTTATTTGGTGTGTCGTCAATCAGCGTTTTACGAGAAAGCTGTGTCCCGCACTGCGTTAATAAAAAATGGGCGTAAGCGTATAAAGGTAAAGTGATGTGCTCAAACTGGTCGTGATCATTTTTACTAACCAATAAAGCCATTATTTTTACTAATCCATTTAATCTGTTAGTCACGTAGGCTTGCAATGGATGTGGGGTAACATTAACTAATTGTTCAAAAACAACCCGTTGAATTATTGCAGGTGCATTATAATAACCGACCATAGATAAACTATGTTTTAAGTCTTTTGCGGGCTGATGTTCTTTATTATATGGTTTTACTGCCTCGCATAAATTAGCAATTACGAGAGGGTGAGGCGCCATCAGCAGGCTTAATCCTTTATAGCTGTATTCGTGCTGTAACTTAATATTACTTATTAGCTCAAGTAAAGATTGTGCCTTATCAACCTCAAGCTCACTTTGTGGTTTTACATGTTCACTGTTAAATACTTTAAAGCTAATGGTTTTATCAGTGCAATGCCATTGTTTTGGATTTTCGTTAAGCGTTGCTTTTACTCTGTACCAGGTTAATTTATTTGGATTTTCTGTACTAATTAAAACATGCCGTTGTTGTGCATCAGTTGCTAAATAAATCATGGTTTGCTCAGCGTATAAAACGCGGCTTCCCGGTAATAATGGCCCTAAATGCGCTATTAGTGATTTAATTAATTGCAGTGCGAACAAGTTAGGTGTGCGAATGTACAAATCGGTAAGTGCTTTATATAAGCTAATATGTTTATTAGCCGTATTGCTCGTAATGTTCATGCTAATAATATTTGCTAGAGCAATCAGCGTTATGCCCCCATCGTAAAGCATTATTTTAGGAGCACTTACCAATGCTTGTTTATATTTATTTAATTTAGCTAGTAACTGCGTAACAGGTTTGGCTGAATCGCCACTAGCTAACATTACTTTTGCTGCTAACTGATGACGCATTTTCCAAATTTTTTTATCAGAATCTTGAAAAGGTGTTTGCTCGCAAAGCTTGTTTAATTGCGCTCCAACACATAAATGTTCAATGAGAGTAGCGGCTATGTATAGCTCACTTAAGGCACTATTATAATTTTGAGACTTACACAGTGCGGCAGTTATGACGCTCTGACTAACAACTAAATTTGTTGCATAAGAATAACTTGGATTATAAAGCGTTAATCGGGATTGTAATGCGAGTGGCTGTTTGCTGTAGAGCACTCTATATTGCTCAGCTAGCTTACTTGCCATTGGATATAGAGCTGTCCATTTTTGTTTATTGTTATAATAACTTAAAAACAGCTGCGTATTATTAAGCAGCTGCTCTAAGGTAGTTGAAACAGCTTCATCCATTAAACCTTCACCTAATTTTGTTCTTGGTATTTATTGTATGCACTCGGGCCCCATAAAAACAGCTGCCCATTTTTAAATAATAGGCCAGTACATTCATCCATAGTGGTAATACCGTCAGATGTTTTATGTTGTGTACGATAAAAAACTATCTGAAATACTTGTTCACCATCTCGTTTGGCATAAGTAAGATCGGGGCTGCCTAAGTAATCAAGAACACTATTTAGTGTTGTTGGCTTCTCAAGTGATAGTTTTTCGATGTAACGTTTATTGAAAGCCTCTCGGTCTTGCCAAATCATAGCTTGAGGATCGTCTTTATAAAAGGTAATCACCAATGCAGCTATCAGTGCATATAGCCCTAAACCTAAAATTAAATATCGGATAAATTTTTTCAATATGGCTTACTCTGACTCCGGTAACTAATATCAGTATACGTTTTGTAATGTTTAGAGGCTATTAACTTGCGACTAATTAAGTCTTAACTGCTTTAAACTAAAACCTAAATTTATATCGGTGCGTAAACTAACCAAGTGCTTTGAAATTACGTACATATCCATATTAGCGGCTAACTTTGCTTTAATACTCGGGCTTAGAGACTCATCTTCGGCTGCTTGTTCAATTGAGTTATAGTTATTAACTATTTGCTGCGCAGATTTAGTACCTATTCCTTTAACTCCCGGAATATCATTTGTTTTATCGCCCGCTAATGCCCAAAAATCAACGAGTTTATTTTGCTCAACACCAAAACGCTCTTTTATACTTGTCTCATCTAGATAGAGCTTTTTAAAGTAATCGTAAACTGTAATGTAAGGGCTAATATAAGGTAAAAAGCCTTTATCAGTAGAAACAACAGTGCTCGTTATTTGATTATTTGATGCCTTAAAGGCAAGCGTCGCAATAATATCATCAGCTTCATCGTTAATAGGCTCAAATACTACAATACCTGTTTCTTCAATTGCGGCTTTAAAATGCAATAGAGCATCTTTTAATACTTGGGGCATTGGCGCGCGTGAGTGTTTGTAGTCTTTATAAAAATGATAACGCCAGCTTTTGTCACCATCGAACACAGCAATGGCATGGGTTGCATTACTCGTATCTAAAAGCTTTTTACAGGCGTGGGCTACACGTGCACAGCACGTTTGTATCATTTGCTCGTCGCTATGATGTTTTTGATTCGCGTCAACGGCGTAAATGCGCCTAATTAAATTAAGCGCATCAATAAGAAGTAAATGGGGTTTCAAACTATAAAACTCATGCTTTTATTTTGTAACATGGAACATATTTACTACCAGGGAGCTTCATGCGACCTTGAAGAACAAATGCCTGTAATAATTTATCCATATTTGTCATAAGGGCAGGTTCGCCACTTAAAATGTATGGACCGTTTAGTTTAATGGCTCTAACGCCTTCGTCTTTTACATTACCAGCAACAATACCAGAGAAAGCTCTACGCAAATTAGCCGCGAGTAGCTGTTTAGGCTGATCAAGGTGTAAATCTAGACTTGCCATATTTTCATGTGTTGGTGCAAAAGGTTGTTGAAAGTCGTTATCTATTTTTAATGTCCAGTTAAAGTAGTAGGCATCACCTTCACTTTTACGGTAATCACGAACATTAGCCATCGATGACTTTAGTTTTTGACCGACTAATTCAGGATTATCAATAATTACTTCAAACTTATCCAAGGCTTCCTTACCAAGTGTCATTTCAACGAACTCGCATAGCTCTTTAAAGTACGCCTCGCTTTGTTTGGGGCCAGTTAAAATAACAGGTAAACATTGCTTAGTATTATCTGGGTGCAACAATATGCCTAATAAATATAACAACTCTTCAGCAGTACCTGCGCCACCAGGAAAAATGATAATTGCGTGAGCTGTTCTAATAAAAGCTTCAAGGCGTTTTTCAATATCAGGTAAAATAACGAGTTCGTTTACAATAGGATTTGGTGGCTCGGCAGCAATAATGCTTGGCTCTGTTAAACCTAAGTAGCGATTATCGGTGTTACGTTGCTTTGCGTGGCCAATAGTTGCGCCTTTCATTGGGCCTTTCATGGCACCAGGACCACAACCGGTACAAATATTTAATCCACGTAAACCAAGTTCGTAACCTACTTGTTTTGTGTACTTATATTCAACCTCGTTTATTGAATGTCCGCCCCAGCAAACAACCATGTTAGGCTCGCTTTTAACACGCAGTGCACCTGCATTTCTGAGCATATCGAACACCATATGGGTTATGGCTTTTTGCTCTTTTAAATCTTTTTCGTATTTTTGACAAATAAACAAAATATCACGAATAACAGAAAATATATGTTCGTGAATACCTGTAATTATTTCGCCATCAACAAATGCGGTTTCGGGTGGGTTTTCAAGCTCAATTTTAATACCTCGTTCGCGGCTTACTAAACGAATATCAAAATCTTTGTATTTGTCGTATATATCGTTACTGTCGTCGGTATGGCTACCTACATTGAGGACTGCAAGTACGCAGTTTCTAAATAATTTATAACGCTCACTAGCAGACGATTGCTCTAATAAATCAACTTCTAATTGCGACAGTAAATCTAAAACCCCAGTTGGGTTTAACTGTATTAACATAGACGTGCTCCTACTACTAAATCGTAAAACTACTTGTCATAAAAGTTATAATAGCTATGACATTATTTACTGGTACAAAGTCTATCTCGCCCTGAATTTTTGGCTTCGTAAAGTGCATCATCAGCTCTATCAAATGCCTTTAATAGGGTATCGCCTTTTTTAAATTGAGTTGCACCTACCGAAATAGTGATCTCAATTTGTTTTTCTCTAAATTTAAAAGGTATATTTTTAATTACCTTTCTTACTTTATCCAGGGGTAGGGTTGCGTTTTCAAGCGACACACCTGGCATTAATAGTACAAATTCTTCACCGCCATAACGCGCTATAAAATCAGACTTTCTTACTGATTTTTGCAACGCTTTTGATATAACTTGTAAGGTAATATCACCTGCGGTGTGGCCAAATCTATCATTAATAGATTTAAAGTGGTCAACATCAATAACTGCAAGCGTAACATCTGATGGCTGCACATTAAACAAATGCATTTCGTGATTGTAACGTTCGTCAAATGCAGCCCGGTTAGGCAGTTTTGTAAGCCCATCTAGTAAGCTTTTAAAGCGCTGTTCATTTAAGCGTTTTTTATACGTTGTTAACTTATCTTCTAAAGTAACAATTCGAGTATTTATTTCATTAAAGCTAGCGCTAAGCATTTCTCTGTCTTTTCGTTCTAACTTTTCTTTTGCTATAAAATCTTCGCTTATTGATTTTAATTCGTTATCTACGAGTTCTTTTAAAGATGAGATTGATGTAGCTTTTTGCGTTTGCTCATTAAGATTTTTTATTTTTAGTTCAATGCTTTTATTAAGTGAGTCAAACTCAACCTCCATAGACTCAGAGTGCTTGCTAGTTGAGACGATAGAGTTATGAAGATCTTCGAGGGTTTGATTTAATGAAACTAAAAAGCTTTGCGCGGATTTACGCTCTTTACTTATATTTTTAACCACTACATCAATAATACTAATTGCAACATCAAGTAATGTATCGATTGAGTCACTTTCTGTAATATTATTTTTTATATTATTAATTTGTAGCGTAGCTTCTTCTTCAAGTATAAGTTCATTTGCGAGCTCAAGTAGTTTTTTTGCACGCGCCTGTTTTACTGGGCGCTGCTGATCAACTTGAGGGTCTTGTTTGGTAAGCAACGCTTCATGATAAAAGCTAATAAGTTGATCAAGTAGCGGAATGTAACCATGAGTTGAATGAACGTTATTAATCTCGTGATCGAGTAAATTTCTTAGAGTTCTACGGGTATCGTCAGGTAAACCTTTAGTTTTTTGTAATTGTTTACCGGCACTTTGAACACTGTTGAATAAATTACGTTGCTGAGCTTGTTGAATCGATTCTTGGTTTTTAAGTAGGACTAAAGTTTCACTAATAAGGGGAGCAAGGTTTTCAAAACTCATGCCTTTATTAAGCGCACTTCTAAATTTGGCGAGGCGATTATCTAACTCGATATCTAGTCCTTTACAGCTCAACGATAGTTTAGCTGTAAAGTCACATAGAACATCTACTTGATGTTTACGAGCACTCTCAACAGCCATACGCGCATCAATTGCTTGTTTTAGCTTTTTATCTGTTGCGTTAGATCTTTGTGACACCTAAGCATACCGCCATCAAATTAATTTCATTATCTTCAGTTTACAACAAATTTTTATTATGTGTAGTTATCTAGTAAAAAACTTAGAAATTTTAATAAGCTACTACTTATAAACTCGTATATAGGGTCATTTATCGTATTTAATTCACTTTTAAATAGGGGCTTGTTAGTCTTGTAAGCAATTAAGTTTCCACTAAGAGTCTCTATGAAAAAGTTATTAGCCCTTTCAATTTTAGCTGCATGTTCTGCACCTGTATTTGCCGATGTAAATTATTCTTTAGAAATTTCGCAGCCACAGCATCATTTAGGTGATGTAAGTGTTGAATTTCCAAAAACAGCGCAAGCACACCTTGATATAAAACTTCCTGCGTGGCGCACGGGTCGCTACGAAATGTTAAACCTTGCAAATGGCATTCGCTACTTCAAAGCCAAAGATGAAGATGGCAAAGAACTAAAATGGGAAAAAATAGATCACAGTACATGGCGTGTACATCTTAATGAACCTACAGAAGTTAATGTTGACTACCAAGTGTATGCAAATGAGCTTGGTAAACGTGCTCGCCACATTGACGACAGCCACGCATTTATAGATGCGTCAGGCTTTTTTATGTTCAGTGACTCGTTTCGACAAGAGCCTGTAACCGTTAATTTAGACGTACCTAAAAAGTGGCGTTCTGTATCGGGTATGGACAATTTAAAAGGCAAAAACTCATTTAAAGCTGCCGATTACGACGTACTTGTTGATTCACCAATCGAAACGGGTATTAACCAACTACACACATTTGAAGTAGAAGGGCGTGAATACGACTTAGTTGTTTGGGGCGATGGTAACTACGATGTAGATCTAATGCTTACAGATCTTAAAAAATTAGTTGCCACGGGTAATGTAATTTGGGATGACTACCCGTATGAACGTTATGTATTTATGGTGCATGCAACATCAGGTGCTGGTGGTGCAACAGAGCATCTAAATTCAACAATTATTCAACGTCCACGTGACCGATTTGGTAGTCGCGAAGATTACTTAGGTTTTATTAGCACAGCCGCACACGAATTTATTCATACATGGAATGTAAAAGCATATCGCCCTCAAGGTTTAGTGCCATACGATTACACTAATATGAATTACTCTAAACTGCTTTGGATTGCAGAGGGTTCAACAAGTTATTTTGAAGATCATTTATTAGTGCGCTCAGGCATTCAAACAACGGATGAATTTTTTAAAGTGATGAGTAAAACAATTAATCGTCATTTGCAAACACCGGGCCGTGAAGTACAAAGCGCAAGCGAAACAAGCTTTGATAAATGGATTAATCAAGGTGGCGATCACGCACGTAACTACAGCACTAATATTTACTCAGAAGGTTCGTTACTTTCACTTGCCTTAGATATCGACCTACTTGAAAAAAGCCAAGGTAAAATAAGCTACCGCGACGTACACAAAGCACTTTATAACAATCATAAAATGCCCGCTGGATTTACAGATACAGATGTACTTAATATTTTAAAAGATTTAACAGGACGTGATTATTCAAGTTGGTGGCAAGAAAATGTTGAGTCGCCTGCAAGTATTAACTTTGACGACTTACTTACTAAAGTAGGTTTAAAATTTGAGCGGCCTGAAAAAGCAAAAGCGCTTGCAAGTATTGACGCTACCGCTAAAAATACGGGCGAGTTACTGACGTTAAGTTATGTACGCCGTGGTGGCAGTGCGTGGAAAGCGGGTTTAACTACCAATGATAAAATTGTTGCTATAAACAAACATCATGTAGGTAAAGATTTAAAAACCAGCCTAGAGACGTTTAAGGCGGGCGATAAAGTAACCATTGACTATCTTCGTCGCGATGCTCTTGAAAGCTTAACATTAGTATTATCAGAAGATTTTGATAAGCCTAAAAAAGTAGTTGCTGATAAAGAGGCAACGCCTGAGCAAAAAGCACTATTTAAAGCATGGATTGGCGTGGAACATCCAAATGATGTGACAAAAAAATAAATTCAGTTTTTATAGCATTTAAATATAGTTAACGATTATTAAAAAAGAGCTTCGGCTCTTTTTTTGTTTTGCATAATGACGTATAAAATGTACATGGAGATTTAATATTAAAATTAAATTTAATTATTATTTAGTATTTTCCTATTATTAAATAAAATTATTTATGGATATAGCCTTAAAATGAAATTAGATAACCCGACTTCAAACTTAACCCATCAATTTGTAATTAACGACTATTTGCATCAGTTATTTGATGCGGTAAATGTTATTTCTGTTCAAGGTTATGACAATGAGCGTCGTGTTATTTATTGGAATGAAGGCAGTGAGCGACTTTATGGATATACCAAAGAAGAAGCCATAGGGCAAAAAATAGAAGACCTTATAATTCCAGAGCCAATGTGTGAGTTAGTTATTAATGCGCATAGTGACTGGGTAGAAAAAGACATAGAAATTCCAGCATCTGAAATTATTTTACAAGACAAGAATGGAAATGATGTATCCGTTTTTTCTAGCCATGTTATGTTTACAAATCAATATAATACAAAGCAAATGTACTGTATTGATATTGATTTATCTGAGGTTAAAAAGGCACAGGCAGATGCGTCATTTAATGAGCATATGCTAAAAACTATTTTTGGGGCAATTCCTGACTTATTTTTCTTGATGGAAAATGATGGAACTATTATTGAGTATCATGCCAGTAATGAGACCGACCTTTATACCAAGCCAAAGCTGTTTATTGGTAAAAAAATGGGGGATGTACTCCCTCAAGATGTAGCCAAAAAATTTGAAACTTATATCAGCCTCGTATTAGAAAAAGAGCAGATGATGAGCTTTAATTACGAGTTGACCTTGCCCCATGGGCTCGTTTATTTTGAAGCAAGAATAAATAAAATAACAGAACATAACCAGTTAATGGTTATTATTCGAGATATTACAGAACAGCATAAATCAGATGAACTAATTAGACATCAAGCGTATTACGATAGTTTAACTTCGCTTCCAAATCGTTTTTTAGCACTAGATCGTTTGTCGCAATTACTTATTGAAGCAAAAAGAAATAACGAAAAAGCTGCGGTACTGTTTTTAGATTTAGATGATTTTAAAAAAATAAATGATTCTTTAGGCCATGAAACAGGAGACAAACTTTTAATTGAATCAGCGCAAAGGCTACAAGATGCACTACGAAAAGAAGACACGGTAGGGCGCCTAGGTGGAGATGAGTTTATCGTATTATTACGAGGTATAACTGATCATCATGCTGCGCTAAAAATCACTGAAAAACTGCTCAATAATTTTAGGGCCCCTTTTAAAATTGAAGGCCGAGAACACATACTAACAGCAAGTATTGGTGTAGCCATATACCCAGAAAATGGTACAACCGTTGCTGATTTATTAAGAAACGCTGACACTGCAATGTATCAAGCAAAATCATATGGTCGTAATACTTATTCATTTTTTACTAAAAAGATGAATGTAATTATTCAGCGCCGACTCGTAATAGAAGAGCAGATGCGTGGCGCCCTTGAACGTAATGAATTCGAGTTATACTACCAACCCCAATTTGACGCCAAAAATAAACACATCATTGGCGCAGAAGCGTTATTACGCTGGCATAACCCTGTGCTAGGTAATGTAACACCCGATGAATTTATACCTATTGCCGAAAATACAGGATTAATTGTACCCATTGGCAAGTTTGTAATTAGCCAAGCATTAGATTTTTTAAACACATGGCAAAATACTTGTAAACGAAAACAGCAATACACTATTGCCGTTAACTTATCACCTCGCCAATTTAGAGACGTGGGATTACTCAGCTTTATTCAAAACTCACTAAGTGAAGCAAACGTAAACCCCGAACATTTAGAGCTTGAAATAACTGAGGGAGTATTGATGAGTTGCCACACTAATGTTGTTGATATATTGACTGAAATAACAGCATTAGGCATTAACTTATCAATGGATGACTTTGGTACGGGTTATTCGTCATTAAGTTATTTAAGAGAATATCCTTTTAATGTACTCAAAATAGATAGAAGTTTTATTGATGGTATTGTACTAAATAATGAAGACCGTAATCTCGTAAAGGCAATTATTGCCATGTCGCACAGCTTAGGACTGACAGTGGTAGCCGAAGGTGTAGAAACAAAAGAGCAGCATACTTTGTTGAACGCATTGGGTTGTGATTTTATGCAAGGCTTTTACTTTAGCAAACCGATTCCAGCTAAAGAATTTATTAAATTTTCACAAAATGCTATGTAAAAAACGTTATATTGTAACAAATAGTTACACGGCTATTGACCTAATTAGCTACTGACGAGTAACCTGTTATAGAAACAAATAAAAAGGATTCTATAATGCGTTTAAAACCTCTTGTAGCTACATTAGCAGCCACATTTGCACTATCACTTTCAAGTAGTGCCATAGCCGACGAAGGCATGTGGCAACCACACCAACTTCCAGAGTTAGAATCAATTTTAAAAGCCAAAGGGCTTGAAATTGATGTTGAATCTATTTCTAAATTAACCGAATTCCCAATGAATGCGGTAATTAGCCTAGGTGGCTGTACAGCATCGTTTGTATCGCCTAAGGGTTTAGTTGTGTCAAACCATCACTGTGTTTATGGCTCGGTACAATACAATTCAACACCTGAAAACAACATTTTAGAAAATGGCTTTTTAGCTAAAAGCCCTGCTGAGGACTTACCAGCAGCGCCGGGTTCACGCGTATACGTCACAGAAACAGTTACTAATGTGACTGACAAAGTTAGTAAAGGTATTGAAGAACTAAGCGGTAAAGCACGCTACGACGCAATAGTAAAAAACGAAAAAGCGCTAGTAGCCCAGTGTGAAGCCGACGAAAGCTACCGTTGTAACGTGTATTCGTTTCATGGTGGTTTAGAGTTTTACCTAATTAAGTCACTTGAAATTAAAGACGTACGTTTATCTTATGCACCAGCTATGGGCGTAGGTAAATACGGTGGCGATATAGATAACTGGATGTGGCCGCGCCACACAGGCGACTTTGGTTTTTACCGAGCTTATGTAGGCAAAGATGGTAAACCAGCAGAATACAGCGAAGACAACGTACCTTACGTACCTGACTCTTACCTAAAAGTAAGTGCCAAAGGCGTGCAAGAAGGCGACTTTGTAATGGTTACAGGCTACCCAGGGCGTACTAACCGCTACCGTATAGCAACAGAGGTAGATAACGTATTTAACGACAGCTACCCTAAAGCACGCGTTCATAACTCAAAATACGTGTCGCTTATTGAAGAAAACTCAGAAGACGGCAGTAAAGCGCGTATTGCTTACGAAAGCACCATTGCAGGTTATAACAACTATATTAAAAACTATGGTTCGATGATTGAAAGCTTCAAAAAAGGCACTATGCTTGAGCGCAAAAAACAGTTTGAGCAAGACCTAACACAATGGATCAATAGCGATAGTGAGCGTAAAGAGCAATACGGAAGCGTATTAGGTGAGCTATCTGAGCTAATTGTACAATCACAAGAGCACAGTGAACGCGACCGAATGTTAGGTTATGTACATCGCTCACAGATGATCAGTACAGCACGACGTTTATACCGCCTAGCTTACGAAAAACAAAAGCCAAATAGCGAACGTGAATCTGGTTATCAAGAACGTGACTTACCTCGCATTAAAGCAGGGCTTGAGCGCATGACGCGCCGTTATGATAGCAAAGTAGATAAAGCTATTTTACTGCACTTTTTAGAGCTGTATGCAGCACTTCCAAAAGAAGAGCGCTTTAGCGAGGTTGATAACGTATTTAAAGTACAAAATGGGTT
The DNA here is from genome assembly GCF_014163885.1 of Pseudoalteromonas sp. SR43-2. NCBI lineage: Bacteria > Pseudomonadati > Pseudomonadota > Gammaproteobacteria > Alteromonadales > Pseudoalteromonadaceae > Pseudoalteromonas > Pseudoalteromonas sp. SR43-2. The sequence continues at coordinate 75,444 of NZ_JACJED010000019.1, forward strand.
TGATAAAGCAACCCAAAGCGCGTTACTTGATAGCATGTATGAACAGTCAAGACTCGATAATGCCACTGTTCGCAATTCATTATTTGAGCAATCGTTTAGCCAGCTAAATCAAAGCCAAGACCCATTTGTGCAGTACGCTAAAGCAATATTTAAAGTAATGAAAGCAGAGGAAGATAAATCAAAAGCACTTGCAGGTAAATTACAAGCAGCTCGCCCAGAGCTAATGAGCGCAATCATTGCGTTTAACAAAGCTAAAAACAAACCTGTATACGCCGATGCCAACAGCACACTACGAGTAACCTATGGCACCGTAGGCGGCTACTCACCTCAAGATGGCTTGGTAGCAACACCGTTTACATCGCTTGAAGGATTACTCGCTAAAAACACCGATGTTGACCCATTTAATGCACCTAAAAAGTTACAAGAGCAAATTAAAGCCAAGCTTTACGGTGATTACACGGGCGGCATGAATACAGTACCTGTTAACTTTTTATCAAATGTAGACACTACCGGTGGTAACTCAGGTTCGCCAACACTTAACGGTAAAGCAGAGCTTGTAGGCTTACTGTTCGACGGTGTTTACGAAAGTATCATTGGTGACTGGGATTACAACCCTGAGCTTAATCGCTCAATTCATGTTGATTCACGCTACATGCTGTGGGTAATGGATAAAGTAGATAATGCACAAAACTTGTTAGACGAAATGACAATCGTAAAATAAGTAATTAGTGAGATAACAGAAGGGCGCTTACCGTAAAGGAAGCGCCTTTTTTGTTGGTATTTGATTCGTTTATGACTGCTAAGTGCCATGATCGGATAATCGAAACCTTAGTCGCTTGTTATATTTAAATTTTACGCTCAAAGGCTAGATATAAAGTTGCAAATAAAAAACCACTAAAGCCTTTTTCCATTTTTGATAACACCCACCCATCTCTTGCCAACTCGTTTGCTTTAGCGTTTGCTCTATTTAACATACCACCTGTAGCCCAGATTTGAGAAACTGCAATAAACTTATACTCCATGTAACACTCCTTTAAATATAACTGCTTTATCAGAGGACTCTTTCTCTATTTTTAAGCGAAAACGTCCTTATTTTATGAGCTTCTATTAATAGCAAAAAGCATAAGTTATTGCTAGCTATATATATTATGCATATGATGGGTTATTTGAACATATAAAAAAGGGGGGAAGTAGTCATTAATTAATTACTCACTCAATGACTGATTCTCGCTCACAGCAGGCTTCAGCAAAGTGCGACTTGCTGTCATTTAAATAGAAATTAGCAAAGGCGACCTCATTTTCTTACCTTTTTGTTGGTGTTTGACTCGTATATTTATGGCTGCTAAGTGCCAATTGCAGACGGTCAGGAACCATAATATCTGAAGTCAAGATTTGATCTCTTGTCTTCCATTCAAGATTTAAAATATGATTAATTTAATAAGAGTGCTACCGCTAACTTCGCTATCGTTAGTATGCAACTCACAGACATTGGTGACGCCCTGTTAAGGTGTGACCAACGCAACGACGCTGTAAACCACTTTAAACACTAGATGCACAAAATAGTAAAATGCTTCGCGTTGCGAATCGTTCCTGTAACAGCTTGTTATACAATAGTTACAGGAACCAAAACTGTCGTATCAAAGTCTTTGGCTTTCTTCTTGCTTTCAGCCTCAATTACGTCATCTGAAAGACCAACGAACTCTTCAGCCTTGGAAATAGTGCGGGTAATATGTTCCCAATTTAATCGACCAGTTATGGATGACTGACTATGTGCTATTTCGTTGCGAACAATTTCAAGTTTTTCTAAAAAAATTTTAAAGTTTGTTTTACTAAACCTAAACCTAGCTAAGAATTTGGGAGTCTTCCTAAGAATTTCTTTTTTGTCACAAAGCTGAGCACACTCAACCATAGCGAGATAATCACTACTCCCTCGACGAAGTTCAATAGTTTCATTTACTTTAGTTTGCCTATCTTTGTTTAAAGTCTGAAGCCAAGTGTCGTTGGGATAGTAGTAATTAATCCAAAAATTTACATGTAATTCAACTAAAGAAATTACACCAAATAGATATGTCCTTGGAATTGGCTTATTCAGATCTGAACGTGAAACAATACCCACTATTTGACCATCACGAGTTACATACTTAGATTCAGTTGTCTCCAAAATCTGGAGCAGATGAACTAATGAGGTATTTTCATCTATTTTATGTTCTTCTTCTATATCCTTTACATATTCGGCTACTAAGCCTTGATTCAGAGCTTTTCTTTCTATTTGTCCGACAATATCACCATCATCATTAACGACACATGTCACATCAAAATCTCTCGATTCGAGCGCATGTTTTGCGTGGGGTGCACTATCTGTTTCTTTGCAGCAAAGTACTGGTTCGAACAATGAAAGTAGCTTCGCATTTTCAACGAAAATGCCATGTAGAGACTCAAACCTAGTTCCCTGACGTCGATAACCTGTTTTTGGCGACATCCAAAGTTGGTAACCCATGTAGATAAATCCTAATTGTTATATAACGCGGTGAGTAATGGTTGGCTAAGATGTGGAGTGGAGCGAAGCGAAATTAATCCAATTACTTCGAACCCGACTTATGGTCTTATTATAAAACGGCATTCTTCTTTCGCTCTCGACGATAGGAAATTTTAAAAGATGGCAATTCAATGAAATAACTATATTTATCGCTGTTTACAACCACGCAATCTCTAGAGGTGAGACTTATACCATATTTTTCTTTTGTATCTCGGTATATTTTCTCTGTAAGTTTATATATTTCTAATGAGTTTTTTCTTAGGGTATACCATTGAAAAAGCGAATATAAAATCAAAATAAATCCAGCAACAATACCAAATTTCAAATTAAATACATAAGCTATCACTGAAGCATCCTTCATACATATAGCTTGACCGACTGCTAATGAGCTAATGATTGCACTCCACTTGAATTTTTCACGCTGTTTAGAAATTAGTCTCCGTTGAGATAAGTGATATTCTCGTTCTTCCGTTAAACTTAAAATTTTATCTAATTCAGCATCTTTAAAAGGGGGAGATGTAAGTTCATTTATGTGCATATAAAGTTTCCCTTAATATAAATTAACTATTGAACTGGACTTCCCGTGTAGAGTATATCATACGCTTAATTACTCGACGCAAAAAAAGACCTCAGGGTCAAATCTTGACTTCATATATCATAATTTTTGACAGGCGGCTTCTCGCTACAACCCGAGCTTCGTCAATGTTCCATAAGCTGCCGTTTGCTTATGCAATTTTAATAGCAGCTATGGTTCCGGAAAGGATCAACTTTAACTGCTTGTATGGACCTGTCAGTGTTGAATTGCAGGAATTATAACTTCAGCTATGTATAATCCGGACGCTACTAAATAAGTTACTACAGGAATGCCGTACTCTAGGAGCATTAGATCCCGGAAAGTGCGGTTTGAAGACTCGATAAGTATCTTTCTGTCTGCCTCGTAATCTTCAAGCCATTTTGTAAGCTCATTATTTGTGAACTTGTTCGAAGTTATCTCTTCGCCACTTTCGATCTTTCTAGATAAGGTGTCAATTCCACGCTCGTATTTATCGAAAATATCAAAGCTACGTGCGAGTTTGTATTTAGCAAAATCAGAATGAGCAAACTTGACGAAGTACACTAAGTAATACGTCGCAATGAGAACTAGTGGTGTGATAGGGCTAGTGGATGTGCTTTCAAATTTTAGCCAGCCAATCTGTGTTAGTTGAACGCCAGCGATTAGCAAATAGGCAGTAATGCTTGAAAATAAAAGGAGTTTTGCTCGATGTTTTCTTGTATTTTCAGAAATAGGCTCTTTAAAAATAGAACTAAGAACCCTGTTTGTATCTGACTTTCTTGTTTTCAGCCCTGTATCGACAACAATTGTTCCCATGATTAATCCTTATTTTATGAGGCAATGATCCGAAGGTTTGGACTTCCCAGCTTTCAATAGACAGTTTTTAACTCAGAATAATACGCTTACTCAAACTTAGCAGGTGAAACACCGCTCGTGTGTGAATGACGCTTTTTTGGATTGTAAAACATTTCTATAAAATTGAATATCTCAGTTTTCGCATCTTCGCGTGTCGAATATATCTTAAGCTTAATTATTCGTTTTTTAATCGTTGCGAAAAAGCTTTCAGCAACCGCATTATCATGAATATACACTCGAAGAGCAGTTTGACCAATCTATTAACGACGATATTTAGCCAACCTCAATGACCGCTTTTCGCTCCGAGCTGCCATTAACTTTAATCACCTCACCTCAACATCCTTTAATATATTTCATGTGCATTTTATAACCAAGAAGTGCTAGGTTAGTGGTAAATTAATTGAAGGAAATAATTATGAAATTAGAGTCATTAGCACTGCACCACGGTTACGAATCTGAGCCTACGACTAAATCGGCAGCGGTGCCTATTTATCACACTTCTTCTTATACATTTGATAACACGCAGCATGGCGCTGATTTATTCGATTTAAAAGTACCTGGAAATATTTACACCCGCATAATGAACCCAACCAATGCCGTACTTGAACAACGTATTGCCGCGATGGAAGGGGGCGTAGGTGGGCTAGCTGTTGCCTCTGGGATGGCCGCTATTACGTATGCTATTCAATGCTTGTGCGAAGTAGGCACTAATATTGTAAGCACCAGCCAAGTATATGGTGGTACGTATAACTTATTTGCACATACCTTACCTAGGCAAGGTATTGAAGCGCGCATGATTAAAGCCGATGACTTTATCGCGTTCGAGAATGCAATTGACGACAACACCCGTGCTGTTTTTTGTGAATCTATTGGTAATCCTGCAGGTAATATTGTTGATATTGAACGTTTAGCACGTATTGCACATAGCAAAGGTGTACCGCTTATTGTTGATAATACCGTGGCTACGCCGTATTTATGCCGCCCATTTGAGCTGGGCGCCGATATAGTGGTTCACTCACTTACAAAGTATATAAACGGGCACGGTACTGCTATTGGCGGCATGATTGTCGACTCAGGTAAATTTGATTGGAAAGCGAATGCCACGCGTTTTGCAATGATGAATGAGCCCGATCCGTCGTATCACAATGTGGTTTATACCGAAGCCTTTGCTGAAGCTGCATTTATTGGTCGCTGCAGAGTAGTGCCACTTAGAAATACTGGCGCAGCGATTGCCCCTAAAAACGCATCTGACATTTTAATTGGCCTTGAAACCTTAGGCTTAAGAATGGATCGCCACTGCGAAAATGCACAGCACTTGGCTGAGTATTTAGAAAATCATCCAAAAGTGCTTTGGGTTAATTACGCAGGGCTTAAATCAAGCCCGTATAACGAAATGAGTCAAAAAATTACCAGTGGTAAAGCATCCGGTATTTTAAGTTTTGGTATTGCTGGTGGCCTAGAAGCAGGTACTCGTTTTATTGATGCGCTAAACATGATTTTACGCTTAGTTAATATTGGCGATGCCAAGTCGCTTGCGTGCCATCCTGCGTCAACCACACACCGCCAATTAAATGATGAAGAGCTTGCTAATGCGGGCGTAAGCCGCGATTTAATCCGTTTGTCAGTCGGTATTGAAAACATTGCTGACATAATTGCCGATGTAAGCCAAGCGCTCGATAAAGCATAGTTACCTCACTACCTTTCATAAAAACTTTAAATCATAAAAAGCGTTAGTTGAAAATAAACTATCGTTTTTTATGTTTTTCTAAAACCAATTAACAAGTATACACCCTTATTTTATATACCTTTTTTATAAAACCTCCCTAAGAATTTTATATTTCTATCGTTTATTTTTCATTCATATGTCAATTTTGTATTGACACTAAGATTACTTACTACTACATTTGTAACAGTACCACTACAAGTGTAGTAATAGGAGCGACAATGAAACTTAGTGATTTTGAAATGGATATTATGCAGCTGCTCTGGCAGGAAGAACCCTGTACCGCGAGTCAACTACATAAAGTGCTTTTAGCTGATAAGCAAAAAGATAAAAAAGTAGCCTATACAACAGTTAAAACTATCGTAGATAGGTTAGAACACAAAGGGGCGATTGAGCGCTGTGGACATGAAGGTCGAGCTATTGTTTTTAGAACAATCGTGACTCAAGACACATTATCGGGGCAAGCTATGCCTAGTTTTATGCAACGATTTTTTAAAGGTAATTCTCGTAGTTTAATCGCCCACTTTATCAAAGAAGAAAAGCTAAATGATGAAGATATAGAATATTTACAAACGCTTTTAAAAAATAAGAAGTTAGATTAAAGGAGAGGGTAATGACGGATTATTTACTAACTTGCACACTTATTAGCTTATGTATTTTGCTTACAGTAAAAGGACTAAAAAATGCCCCAGCACGATTAAACTTTTACATTTTAATGACTGCCTTGGTATGTTGGTTTGTCCCTTGGCAGTACTTTTCCCAGTTATCGTTATTTGAAGGGGAAAATCGTTACACATTCAACGTGGCGCAATTGATTCCCGATGTTAAAGCATTAATACCAAGCGCTGAACAAGTAACAAAAGGCGAGTTACAAACCGATATGAGTATATGGGACTTTTTACCATCACTTAATAATGTTTTTATGGTTTTAGTATTAGCTGGTTTTGGATTGTTTTCATTACGCATGAGCCTTTATGTAAAGCTTATAAAAAACTTATACATTAACTCAAAGCCAAGTCCTGAACTTAAACACATTAACAATCAGTATCCAATTAGACTAACAACCCATACAGAACCTGCTTTTGCTACAGGGTTAATAAAGCCTGTTATTTGGCTAGAGTCGACGATGGTAAATCGTGAAGAATTAGATTCAGTAATTCAACACGAAGTAACTCATTTACAACAAGGCGATATTTATTGGACGTGGCTTATTTGTTTTATAGAAAGCGTTTTTTGGTGGAATCCTATTTGCCTAAAGTTAACTGGTTTAGCAAAAGAGCAACTCGAACTTAGCTGTGATGAGTTGTGTATGCAAAAGCTAAAAGGTAAATACCAATTGGATTTAGCAAGTTTATTGCTACAAGAGCAAAATGCTAAAAGCTCGCCTAACTTTTTTACCCCCCCACTTTTGAATATTGCTCATTCAAAGAGCTTTAATATTCAGAGGATCAAAATGTTAAACAAGGAAAAAACAATGAAAAGTAAATATTTGGTTATGGTTGCGGCGGCAATGTCTTTTAGTGCTTTAGCTGCAGCGCAAATTGTAGATGGTAGTTCAGATAACAAGCAGCCAAGTAATAATACGTCTCAGGCTCCTGTTAAAAGTGAAGAATATAAACAACAACTTGCACAGCTTCTAAAAAGTGCTGCTGGGGCAAAAAGTGATACCCCTGAACTGTTAAACCAAGCTGCGCAAGGCATTCAAGATTGGCACTTGAATAGAGACAAACTTACGGGGTTTGAAGAAGCTGAAATCAAACTACAAAGCTTTAGGCTGCTAAATCACGTTTACTCTAAACTTGAGCAATATGAAGACATACTGAGTTCTTACGAAAAATGGTACGAGCCGGGCAGTAACCCACCTTACTTTTTAAAAAATTCACTAGCAACGGCCTATATACAGCTAGGGCGTTATGAGCTTGCTGTTGCAGAGCTTGAAGATTTATCAAAACAGCTTGAAGGTAAGCTACATGTTGGCTCTGCTGATAACTTAGCACTGGCATACATTTACCTTGATGATTACGATAAAGCGTTAAAAACCCTAGAGAAGGTTGATGCAAAAGACGATGTATACGGAAATATCCTTAAATATTATGTTTATGATAAACAAAATAACCGTAAAAAGATGGATGAAATTAAAAGTAAAATCCCAGAAGCATTTGCAGTTACCCCCGCGTTATTACCACAAAGCGGCATACCTGGTTCGCAATTGTTGAGATTGCTATAAGTTTTTAATTACGATGAGGCTCGGAGTATCTGAGCCTCTGTTTAATGTTATTGGTACAAATACAGGTTTATTCATTAAAATAGGTCTAGGTTATTTAAATCTCTGGGTAATCGCTTAGCGATAACTTAAATAAAAATGGCTAAAAGTAGTGATTTTTCACAATAGTTGGTATGTTACAAGTAACATTTTATTTAATTGTGTGTGATGAAAAAAAACAAACGTTCTTCTCTTCAAGATATTGCCGATGCGGTTGGTGTAACCAAAATGACGGTGAGTCGTTATTTACGTAATCCGGAAAAAGTATCAGAGTCTACTCGCACTAAAATTAGTGCAGCTATTGATACGCTAGGTTACATTGCAAATAAAGCCCCTGATTTACTCTCTAATGCTAAAAGCTACTCTATTGGTGTACTAGTCCCATCGTTAACGAATCACGTGTTTGCTCAAGTTATAAAAGGCATTGAAGATGTAACAGGGCCTGCAGGGTATCAAACAATGTTAGCCCATTATGGTTATAACCCTGAAATTGAAGAAAAACGGGTTGAGTATCTATTGTCGTATCACGTTGATGGTTTAATTTTATCAGAAACCACACACACAGACAGAACGCTAAAAATGATTGAAACGTCAGGCGTACCTGTGATTGAAATAATGGATACGCATCACTCTCCTATGCAGCAAGCGATTGGTTTTGATAACGTTAAAGCCGCTTTTGATATGACGACGGCACTTTTAAATAAAGGCTATCGCAATATTGTTTATATAGGTGCAAGGCTCGATGTACGAACACGCCTAAAATTTCAAGGTTATTCAGATGCTATGTTAGCTAAAGGCTTTACGCCTAAAAGTGTGATGACTGATCAAGCTTCATCTTATAGTTTAGGCGCCGAACTTTTACAAAAAGCGCGTACTGACTACCCAAATACTGACTGTTTGTTTTGTACTAATGATGATTTAGCAATTGGGGCTATTTTTGAATGCCAGCGAAACAACATTTTAGTGCCTAGCCAAATGGGGGTTGTGGGTTTTCATGGTCATGATATTGGCCAAGCAATGGTGCCTCAATTAGCAAGTGTGATCACCCCTCGTTATCAGATAGGTAATGTTGCGGGAAGAGAGTTGTTGAGCCGGATTAATTCCGATTTGGATACTAGCATGAATTATAAGCAAGTAATTGATTCTGGTTATATAGTTCATCTAGGTGAAAGTGTTTAAATACTCTAATTATATGAGCCTAATTACCTGTGCCTAATTACCTGAGCCTAAATAACAAAAGGCTCAGGTAATTTTTATATGTGTGATGATAACTCTACATACTGTAATTTTACAAAAACAGAGAAATAAGCATAGCGATAAGTGCGCCAACAGTACCAATAATGGTTTCCATTACTGTCCACGTTTTAAGAGTTTGCATTTCGCTCAAACCGAGATAGCGACTCGCTAACCAAAATCCTGAGTCGTTTACATGGGAGAGCACAATAGAGCCCCCACCAATAGCGATAGTGACAGCGGCAAGCTGCGCTCCATCAAGGCCTAAAGGCTGAAGCATTGGAATAATTAAGCCACACGCTGTAAGCATAGCTACTGTCGCAGAGCCTTGAATGACACGTACAGCGGCTGATAATACAAAAGCGAGTATTACAATCGGTAAGCTTGAGCCAGCTAAGTAATTACCTAGTGCAGTACCTACTCCTGAATCAACTAATACTTGTTTAAATACCCCACCGGCACCAGTGACAAGAATAATAATTCCTGCAGGTTGTAAGGCACTACCACAAATTTCCATGATTCTAGCATTCGGGACACCGCGCCTTGCGCCGAGCAAATAAAATGCCATTAGGCAGGCAACTAAAATTGCTGTAAATGGATGACCTATAAAGGCTAACCAATTATATAAATCAGAGTCTTTTTCAACAAAGCGACTACCAATAGTATTTAAACTAATCATAATTAACGGCAGAGCAATTAAACCTAATGCTAATCCAAAACTAGGCGTCCCTTTACCAACTCTTTGGTTATCGTCGATTTGTTCGTGCTGTGGGAGTTCTACATGAATAGATTTTGAAATAATAGAGCCCCAAATTGGACCTCCTATAATCATTGCCGGTATGGCAGCAATAAGGCCAAATAAAATCATATAACCATAGTCAGCGCCTAATTGAGAGGCAACCAAAATCGGCCCTGGCGCAGGAATAAGAAACGCCTGACAAGATGCTATTCCCGCAAGTAGCCCAATACCAATTTTAACAACGCTGCCACCGCCTTTTCGTACCACAGCAAAAACAATACCGATTAAAAGTACAACGGCCACATCAAAAAAGAGGGGGAGGGCACAAATAAAGCCCGTAAAGGTAAGCGCCCAATTAGCGTTTTTTTCTCCAAAACGGTGTAAAAGTGTGTGGGCAATGCGATCCAGCGCGCCGGTTTCTTCCATAACTTTGCCAAACATGGCGCCTAAAGCGACCACCACCGCTACAAAGCCTAGTGTTCCGGCCATTCCTTTTTGAATTGTAGCGGCAATTATTTCTGGGCTCATTCCTGAGAGTAATCCTGCAATCATAGAAACAAGGATCAAAGAGACGACAGCATGTAGTCGTACTTTCATTACTAAAAAAAGCAATAAAAATATGGAGCCTACCGCTGTTAGTATTAATGATAAATCTGACATTTTTCCCTACTTATATTCAGTGTGAATTATGATGTTTAGTGTGTGTTTAACTTCACTTTCGTATTTGTTACGGGTAACATGTTACCCGTAACTCAATATAATATATACATTGAAAATAATTAATTATTAAATTAAGGCGAGGGGAAATACATGAGTAACACAAATGTAGGTCGTATTTATATTGTAATGGGGGTTTCAAGCACAGGAAAGTCAAGTGTGGGTGATGCATTAGCAAAGCGCATTGGCGCTAAATTTATCGACGGAGACGACTTACATCCCAAGGCTAATATATTAAAAATGTCATCTGGGCAGCCTTTAAATGATGCTGATCGTGTGCCTTGGCTCGAAAGAATACGTGATGCTGCATTTAGCATTGAAAAGAAAAATGAAGTCGCGGTAATAGTCTGCTCAGCATTAAAAAAGAAATACCGAGAACAAATATGTGATGGAAATACAGGCATTACCTTTTTACATCTTTTTGGTGATTTTGAGCTGGTTAAAAGCCGTATGCAGGACAGAAAAGGACATTTTATGCCTATTGATTTGCTCAAAAGCCAATTTGAAGCGCTAGAAGTTCCAAAAGAAGATGAGCTCAATGTTATAAATATAGATATTAATAACTCATTTGAGCAAGTAGTCGAAAGCTGTATTAGCGCAACTAAAATGAATAGCAACAAGCAAAAAGTTTTTAGTTAATCAGTTAACTGTTACTTTTAACATTTAGGGGCTTTATTTGTTATGAGTTAGCGTCTGCTCGTGGTGTTTCTAAAATCGCTTTTTTTTCATCTTCAGATAATATTATCCAATCAAAAATTTCTTCGTTAGTACGCCCACAACCGGTGCAGTAACCGCTGCGCCTTTCGCATATTCCTAGGCAATCAGTTTTAAATTTAGATTGTTTTTTGTTTTGATTTAATTGGCGCATATTAAAGTCCTAATGGTGGTGCAATTTCAAAGCGAGTAGAAAACCCGTTACCTTCTTGATTAGTAGCAAGTGTAATGACTGGGGTTTTAGTATCAAGTACAAAGGTGCTGTAAATTGAACTTGCTGTTTCTTTTTGGCTTTCCAACCAACCTGTTTTGGTTAAGCATTGGCGTAATTGCTTAGCCAGTTTTTGATGAGACTTTATTGTTTGCGTTTGTGTTTTAACAGGTGTTTGGCATTGGTAGCTTGCTTGCTCTGACTTATTTAAAGTAACCGTACAGTTTGCTCCAATCATATGAGTACTAGTACGCCATTGATTAGTAAACTGGTTATTTACTTTATCTGTTTTGATTGAATTAAAACCAGACTCATAACTGTTTATAAGGTTATTTATGGTGCTGCATTCATCGAGTGTTACTGTGGTTTTTACAGACTGATTCGTTGTAGTAGTAGTGGTTGTTGTAGTTGTAGTCTGATTAGTTTTGCTGGTACAGCCTGCTAAAATAAATGCGACAATAGAAGGAATAATAAAGTTTTTCATAGTTCACAGTAACCGATTAATTTAGCCACGCACTATATCACACGTGATTTACTGTAAAAATAAAAAGGCCCATATAAATATGAGCCTCTTTGTTAGTCGCAACTAATGCTATTTATGGCGACCTTGCAAGCATTTAACTACATCTTCAAGGGCTAAGCCTTGGCGTTGTAGCAATACTGTCAGGTGATAAATTAAATCAGCAGACTCGTTTGTTAGCTCATCGTTATCGTGTTTCATAGCGGCAAGGGCAACTTCTACGCCTTCTTCACCTACTTTTTGACAACTACGGCTTAAGTCTTTTGCAAATAATGACGCTGTGTAGCTTTTTTCAGGGTCGTCATTTTTACGCGCAACAATCACATCTTCTAACTGTGCTAAAAAGCTCAGGCTTGGTTTTGCATCATCGCCAAAGCAGCTTTGTGTGCCTAAGTGGCACGTTGGGCCTTCTGGGTTAGCAAGGACTAAAATTGAATCGTAGTCACAATCGGTATGCACAGATACTACGTTTAAGTAGTTTTCTGATGACTCGCCTTTAGTCCATAAACGCGATTTTGAACGCGAGTAAAACGTTACCTTATTAGTATCAAGCGTAACAGCGAGTGCTTCGCTGTTCATAAAGCCTTGCATTAAAATAACACCCGAGCGGGCATCTTGAATAATAGCAGGGATCATGTCACTTTTAGCGAAATCTACTTGAGCTTGGTTTTGTTGTGTTACTTGCATAATCTTGCTGCCACTTGGTTATCTATTAAAAATTGTTTTAGTTCGCCAATGTTAATCACATTTTTATGAAAAACGCTGGCAGCTAATGCACCATCTACTTTGCTTTGTTTAAATACATCAACAAAATCTTGCATACTACCCGCACCGCCAGAGGCGATTAAAGGAATGTCACACAGCTCGCGAATTTTACTTAGTTGCTCGTTGTCGTAACCGTTACGAACGCCATCTTGGTTCATACAGTTTAATACAATTTCGCCTGCGCCTAGGTCTTGTACGCGTTTAACCCATTCTTGTGTTTTATAGCGCGTACGGCTTGATGCATTAGGATCGCCAGTTAATTGGTAAACTAAATACTCGCCGGTAATTTCATCAAAAAAGCTGTCAATGCCGACTACAACACATTGCTTACCAAACTCATCGTGTAATTCTTTAATAAGTTCAGGACGCGCAATAGCAGGGCTGTTAATGCTTATTTTATCAGCACCGCGCTCAAGTACACGCGCTGCATCAGCCACTGATTTAATACCGCCCGCTACACAAAATGGAATATCGATATTACGTGCAATGCTCTCTACCCAATTCACATCAAGTAGGCGTTTTTCAACGCTTGCGCTGATTTCGTAAAAAACCAGTTCATCGGCGCCAGCTTCGCTATAGGCTTTAGCCATTGTTAAAATATCGCCAACTATTTCATGGCCTTTAAACTTAACGCCTTTAACTACTTGGCCGTCTTTAACGTCTAAACACGGAATTATGCGTTTTGATAACATGCCAGTGCCTCCTCAACGCTAAATGCGCCATCAAGCAATGATTTACCTAAAATAACGCCGCCCACACCAAGCTCTTTAAGCTTTTTAATGTCATCTAGTGAGCTTACGCCACCTGAAGCTTGCACTTTGATTGTGCTGTTGTGGCGAGTTAAATCTTCGTAAAGCTCAAACGATGGACCTGTCATAGTGCCATCTTTACTGATGTCCGTACATAAAAAATCAATAACACCTAAGCTTACATAAAAATCTACCAGCTCAAGTAAACCAAATTCAGATTCACTTAACCACCCGTGCGTTGCTGGTGCCCAGCCCGTGGCTGTTTTATTTACATCAAGAGCAATTACAAAATGCTCTGCGCCAAATTGCTCAATCCAGGCTTTTACTTGTTCGCGTTTTTCTACTGCCATTGAACCAATAACAACTTGGTTTGCACCAGCTTTAAGCCAATCACTTACATCTTGCTCTGAGCGAATACCCCCGCCCACTTGGTACGGTACGTTAAGTGCTTTGGTCGCAGCTTGAATATGTTTCCACTGTTTTTTATTTGGATCGCGTGCACCTTCTAAATCAACAAGGTGAAGTTTACCTGCGCCGCTGTCGGCGTATTCTTTTAAACGCGCGCCAAGTTCGAAAGGGTAAAACTGTGCTGTATCGTATTTACCTTGGTACAAGCGCACAATTTGATTTTGTAAAACGTCTAATGCTGGAATAATCACAAATAATCTCTTTTTTGTTAGTTAATGGGCAGCTTACAACTGCCAATCAACAAAATTTTGTAATAAACGTGCGCCAACTTTTGCGCTGCGCTCTGGGTGAAATTGCATGCCTGCGTAATTGTCTTTAGCAACAATGGCTGAAAAGGTTTGACCATATTCGCCGCTCACTAGTGTGGCGTCGTTTACGGTGTGCGCAAAGCTGTGAACAAAATACACTTGCTCATCAAGCGTCAGCCCCTTAGTTAATGCATGCTCTTTGTTAACGCTTAAGTTATTCCAACCCATATGCGGCGACGTTAAATTGCCTACATCAAGCGCTTTTACTTGCCCTGGTATTTTACCTAGGCACTGTACGTTACCTTCTTCGGTGCTTTCGCACAGTAACTGCATACCTAAACAAATACCCATAAGCGGGCGCTGGTATTCATTTATAGCTTGTTGCCAGCCGTTATCTACTAGGCGTTTCATAGCAACCGACGCGTGACCTACACCTGGCAATATAGCGCGCTCAAAACCCGCTAATTGCTCTGGTGAAGTAATTACTGTTGGCGTTTGACCTAAGCGTTCAAACGCAAAGCGCACTGAATTTATATTGGCACAACCGGTATTAATTATGGCAATCATAAACATCCCTTAGAGCTGGCTGTTTGTTGGGTCGTGTCTTGTGCTACGGCCATACGAAGTGCGCGTGAAAACGCTTTAAATAAGCCTTCTACTTGGTGATGACAGTTACCGTCGCTTACTGATAAAATAAGGCTAATAGCGGCATTATCACTTAAGCTTTTGAAAAAGTGCTCAACCATTTGCACGTCTAAGTCGCCTGCTTTTTCGCGGCTAAAGTTAGCGTTTAATACAAATGATGCACGGCCCGATAAATCAATTTGTGCTTCAGCTTTACACTCGTCCATAGGGAGCGCAAAACCATAGCGTGCAATTTGCGATTTAGTGCCAAGGGCTTGTTTAAGTGCGACACCAAGAGCAATACCAATGTCTTCAACAAGGTGGTGCTCGTCTATGTGTAAATCGCCTTTGGCTTTAATGTTTAAACCAATGTTTGCGTGGGTGCGAATTTGATCAAGCATGTGATCAAAAAAGCCAAGTCCGGTGTCTATGCTGCCATTTTTAGTTTGATCTAAGTTTATGGCTACATCAATTTGGGTTTCTTTAGTGTTGCGTGTAACACGACCTTCGCGGTTTGCGGTAGTCAATTTTGTCACTATCGCACTCCAATCGCCGTCGTATAAAATACCTTCACAACATAAGTTTTGAGCAAGGCCAATATCGGTCTGGCGATCGCCAATAACAAAAGAGCGCGCTAAGTCTACTTTGCCAGAGCGCATAAGCTCGGTAAGTAAGCCCGTTTTAGGTTTACGGCAATCACAGTTTTGCTCATCAAAGTGTGGGCAAATTAATACTTCGTCAAAGCTAATGCCTTGGCTTTGCATTATGTCCATCATTTTGTCTTGTGCTATGTCAAAATCAGCAGTAGGAAAGCTATCTGTGCCTAAACCATCTTGGTTAGACACCATTACTAAACGGTAACCTGCGGCTTGTAATTGTAATAACGCAGGAATAACACCAGGTAAAAATGCTAGCTTTTCAAGGCTATCTACCTGTTTGTCGGTAATTGGCTCTTCAATAATAGTGCCGTCGCGGTCTATAAATAAATAGGGGTTACTCATGATACTTCGTTTCCTGCTAAAGATGCTGCGGTAGCCGGCGTTTGTAAGCCATCTAACCAAATTTTTACTTGTTCAAGTTCTTGCTCACTACCAATTGAAATTCGTAGCCAGTCGTCTTCACCGTATAGTGTAAAAGCGCGCATAACCAAACCTTGCTCAAGTGCAATTTTAAAGTAGTTTTTATCGGCTAATTTTAAAGTAACAAAGTTACCTTCACCAGTGAGAATTTTTAATGCAGCAGGGGAGGCGTTTAGCCAATCTACCAACTTAACTTTTAAGCTATTTAAAATAGTAACTTGGCGGCGCATTGATGTAATTGCATCGGGTGCAATTGCTTGCGCTGCAATACTTGCTACAACACCAGATACCGGATACGGCGCAATGACTTTACGAATTGGTGCTAGTGTTGCTGCTTGTGCAAGCGTAAAGCCCGTTCTGAGCCCCGCTAGCGCAAAGGCTTTAGAAAGCGTGCGCAGAACCACCACATTACTAAACTCATTAATAAGTTTAGTCGCGCTTTGCTCTGGGCAAAATTCTATATAGGCTTCGTCAACAATAACTAATGCTTTACCTGCAAGTGCTGTTGCAATCGCTTTCACTTTATCAAGTGGCGTTAGGCTGCCCGTTGGATTATTTGGGTTACAAATAAATACCAGTTTTGAGCTGCCAACAGCTGCAACTATTTCGTCAGCACTGCCATTTAATAATAATTCTTGTGTAAGCGCGTTAATACCAACGTTGTGTGTATCGGCGGTAACTTTGTACATACCGTAGGTTGGTAAAAATAGCGCAATACTATCTTTAGCTGGCTCACAGTATGTGCGCACTAAAAGCTCAATGCCTTCATCTGCGCCGCGCGTCATTAATACATTTTCGCTTTCAAGCTCTGTATAAGCTGCATACCTGTCAATAACCAGTTGCGGTTGTGGGTCGGGATAGCGATTTAAATCCTCAATACTCAGTTCAAGATTTTTAGCATACGGGCTTTCGTTAGCATTTAGCCACGTAGTACCGGTTAGCTTTTCACTTTTTGCAGAGCTGTATGCAGCAAGGACTGCAATATTTTTAGGTAATAAGCTAGACGCTTGTGCGCTCTCATTGCTCATTTTTAATTGCCTCTAAACGAATTGAAACCGCATTAGCGTGGGCATCAAGGCCTTCTGCATCTGCAAGTGGTAAAATTGCTTTTGAAAGCTGCGTTAAACCACTTTTAGTAATTGTTTGCACTGTGTATGTACGGAAAAAATCAAGCAAGTTTAAACTCGAGTAAGTTGCACTATAACCATATGTTGGTAACACGTGGTTAGTACCCGATGCGTAATCGCCTGCAGATTCTGGTGTGTAGTCACCTACAAATACTGAGCCTGCATTTTTAACTTTGTCTAGGTAAGGTGTTGCATCGCCTAGTTGTAAAATTAAGTGCTCTGGGCCGTATTGCGCCGATACGTCAAATGCTTGCTCAATTGAATCAACCAAAATAAGTGAAGAATTAGTGAGCGCTTGCTCGGCTGTTTCTTTGCGGCTCAAATTAGCTAACTGGCGTGTAAGTGCCTGCTGAGTTTGTTCTATAATACTTTCGCTGTTACATAGTAAAATAACTTGCGAGTCTGCGCCGTGCTCTGCTTGTGAGAGTAAGTCGGCGGCTATAAATTCTGGGTTTGCACGTTCATCTGCAATAACTAATACTTCAGAAGGACCTGCTGGCATATCAATTGCCATACCTGGGATAGTTTGCGCAACGAGCTGTTTAGCCATTGTTACGAAGCTATTACCTGGGCCAAAAATTTTGTTTACTTTAGGAACTGATTCGGTGCCATAAGCCATTGCTGCAATTGCGCCTGCGCCACCACTTTCTATCAAAGTACTAATGCCACATAACTTAGCTGCATATAAAATAGCAGGGTTAATTGCTTTATCACCCTGTACCGGCGTAGCAAGTACAACGGTTTTAGCGCCGCTTAACTGTGCTAATACACCTTGCATAATAACCGACGATGGCAGTGGAGCACTGCCACCGGGTACATATATACCGACTGCTTCGATGGCTTGATATTTCAGTTCACATACAACGCCTGGTTGGGTTGATAATTTAATATCTTTTGGCAACTGCGCTTCGTGAAAACGTTTAACATTTACATAAGCGGTGTCAATTGCGTATTTAAGCTCAGCACTTAGTGCTTGCTCAGATGCGTTAATTTCATCTAGCGGTACGCGCAAACGTGGGTTAGCTCTATTATCAAACTCTTTGGCCATGCTAAGTAAGGCCTCATCGCCTTGCTCTTTTACATTAGCTAAAATTGTTTTGCATATTGCTTCAACCTTTGCGCTTACAGAAACTGCAGGGCGCATTAGCGCCGCTGCTTGTACTTGTGAAGATTCCTCATTCCAACGAAGCATGGTACTTACTCCATCATTTTTTCAATTGGCATAACTAAAATAGAGTTAGCGCCTAGGGCTTTTAACTGCTCCATTGTTTCCCAAAATAATGTTTCGCTGCTTACCATGTGCAGTGCTACGTATTCTTCATTACCCGCAAGGGCAAGTAGAGTCGGTTGACCAGAACCAGGTAAAATTTCACAAATTTCATCAAGTTTGTTTTTTGGTGCGTGTAGCATGATGTATTTGCTTTCTTTAGCTTGTCTAACACCACGTAGGCGCGGCATAAGCTTATTGATTAGTGCTAGTTTGTCAGCGTCTTGCAGATCTTTATTTTGAATTAAACATGCGTTTGATTCTAAAATTGTATCACCTTGAATTAAGCCGTTAGCTTCAAGTGTTGCGCCAGTAGATACTAAATCACAAATTGCATCAGATAAACCTGCACGTGGTGCTACTTCAACAGAGCCAGTAAGCATTACTGTACTTGCGTTGATGCCTTCGCGCTTTAACCACTGAGTTAAAATTTCTGGGTAGGTAGTTGCAATACGTTTACCTTCAAACCAGCTCTTATCGCGAGCGCCTAGCTCTTGTGGCCATGCAAGAGCAAGACGACAGTAACCAAAATCTAGTTTTGAAAGTTTGTTTACTTCGCTTGGAACACCTTGGCGTTCACGTTCTGCTTGAACTTCTACTAGTACGTTTTCGCCAACAATACCTAAATCACATACACCGTCCATTACTAAACCAGGAATATCGTCATCGCGCACACGTAGTACGTCAATTGGCATATTAGTTGAGTGTGCAATTAAGCGTTGTTCACGAAGGTTAAGTTTAACACCTAACTGTTTTAACAGATCTTGACAATCTTTAGATAGGCGGCCGCCTTTTTGGATGGCGATACGTAGACGATTTGTGTTACTCATTATTCATTTTCCTTTAATTTAAAAACTAAAAACCCCGAGGGGAACCTCAGGGCGAAAATGAATCAATGTTTTTTGAATCGCCAGAGGTTCCTTTTAGGAATAACCTCTCAGCGAAAGACCTGACAGGTTATTCCGGTGAATGGTGGTGATGATGTACTGTTGTCAGGTTTAAGCGCATTTTTTATCCTATGTAACTGCTCGTTGTTATAGTAACGTTCAGTTGTTATCTGTTTAAATAAATTTCGCATTCATAAAAACATAAACAGCGATATTATGGCAAGTTTTTTTTAGCTTAATTAAAGCATATCTTATAACTGTCGATAATATTAAGAAGGAAAGTGCAATTTTTGCATATATTTGTTTGTTTATTAGCCAAACCAAGCGTTTAGATAATTTAACAGTAAACTAAGGAAGTGTGTATGGATATCATGATTCCTTACTTAGGAAGAATAACCAGGCTAGAAGTTGAGTCAAAAAGTGCTTTTCATATTGCGGGTGTGCAAAGTGGATCGGCCGCTGAAAAAGTGGAGCTAGAGAATAAAAAAAGGCGTGAGTTACAAAAAAAGAAAAAGCTCAATATGCTTGACGACCAAAATAGTAAAAAAAAGTCTAACGTAGATGATGACGAAAACTCCCATTTAGATACATGGGCTTGATAATACCAATTTTACTAAATACATAAGCAATTAACTAAAAAGGCCCTTGCGGGCCTTTTTACTATGTATTTTGCTTATGCCAATTAGCTTAAACTCTTAAGCAGATAGGCATTAGTATTGGTTTTTGCTTTTAAATATATAAAAGCTAAATATAGCGAACACGCATACCTGAGCTACAATACCTTGCCATGTTGACTTAATACCAAGCCATGCTATTTCAAAGCTCATTGGTAGCGGGGCAATACCTATTATATCGGCCTCTTGTAATGCAATAACGGCTTTGCCCATAAGCACAAACGAGAGTGCGAATAATAGGTAAGTGGTAATTGCAAAAAACTTAGCAACCGGTAATTTAATTGAGTACTTAATTAATACCCACGTAATAATAGCCAGTATTGCTACAGCTATCGCAAAACCCGATGCAATAGATGAATATTGAGCAGGCGAGCTTTGCGTTAATAAAGACTGATAAAACAATACGGTTTCGAATACTTCTCGGTACACGGCAATAAAAGAAAGCCCCGCTAATCCCCAAAGTGTTCCCGACTCAAGACGCTTATTTATATTGTCTTTTATATATTTTTGCCATTGTTGCGCACTTGTTTTACTGTGCATCCATACGCCAACATACAGTAAGATTACAGCGGCAAACAATGCACCAGCACCTTCCATAACTTCGCGACTTGCACCACTTATTTCTATTAATGTTTGCGCAGCAGCCCATGTTAAGCCACCGGCAATAAGTGCTGTTACCCAGCCAACATGTACGTATTTAAGCGCATCTTGACGTTTCGTTTTAATAAGCACAGTCATAAGGGCAATAATAACTAAGAGTGCCTCTAAGCCTTCTCGCAGTAATATTATTAAACTAGCAGAAAGTAGAGCGCCATCAGTTAGCTTGGTTTCGTTTAGCATGCTATCTGCTTTAGCGAGTTGTGTTAGTGCGGCATTTACTTTTTCGGCAACGACGGCTGTATCTTTTTCGTTTTTGAATATTTGGCGTAGGTTCATCAGTTGTACTTCGATGTTTTTACGCAGTGTTTCGTCGTAGGCATTTAAGTTGTTTTCAACAAGCTCAAAGCCATCTAAGTATGCGCTAATTGCTAAATCACTTGCTTGTGAGTAATTGCCTTTAGCATGCGCAGCTTGCGCTGCAAGTAACTGCGTGCGAGTAACTGTTATCGGATTTTTTTTAGCGCTAAATAATTGCTCTGGATTACCACGAAGCCATTTAACGTAATGTGCTTGTGCTTCACTTTGACCTACCGATAATTGTGCAGGGTTTAGGTTTACAATCTGCGAAGCGGTAATGTTTTGTTCTACATTTTGTGGTTTTTGAACATCTTTAAATGCCAAGCTACCTACATAAAAAGCTAAAGACCATCGTTGTTGTTCATTAAATTGGGTAAAAGCAACCATAGGCGTGTCGTCAATGCCGTTACTTACAGCGTCAAATAACCCCATTAATGAGCGGTTTGTTGCGCGTTCTTCATCGGTAAAGTTGGTAGGCTCTGGCGATAAATTTTTTGCAAGCGGGCCGTCGCCTTGACCACTAGGGCCGTGACACATTGAGCAGTTAGTAGCAAAAAGCGCTTTAGTTTGCTCAACCGGAAGCAGCGATGTAGGTAATGATAGTTGTGGCATAAAGGTAAGCAGCGACTCACGAAGCGCTGAGCTTGCTGCACGTACATTTGCAACACTCGCTTTATTAGCAATCGCTGTATGCAGTGCTTTAGCTTGTGCCTTTACTGTATCAAACTCATTGGTTTGGCTTGATAGCTGTCCAGCTTGCTCAATAATGACGTGCGAAAATTCAGTCATTTCTTGATATTCGTCAGGGTCTAGTATTTCACCATTTCCAACAGCTGCCACGTAATCTACACCTACATACTCTGCAAGCTGTGCAATTTGTTTTATTTTTGTTTGCTCATTAGGTGAGGCCGACACATTAAAGCTTGCCATAGCCATTATAAAAAGCACAAAAAAACAATGAAATTGTCGTTTGCCCAGAGAGACCAAATTTAAAAACACGTGAGAATTATTTTTGGACATTGAAAAGCCCTACAGAGGAAAAGCCAAAATTATAATTGTTTTCATTTGCATTTCAAGCGGATTAATTTAAACAAAGAAGATAAATAAAAAGGATAACAATTTATAAAACTTTAAAGTGTTTTTGTAACACGTGAGTAACAGTAACCAAGTGATTTATATAATAACTTGGTTACTGAGTTGATTGCTCACAAAGCATTTATTACTTTGCTTGCTCAGCTGACTTAATGCTGCTTTGAATAAGCGGCGAAATAGTTAAGCCTTGTACAATAATAGAAAATATAACCACAACGTAGGTAACAATAACGATTAGGTTATGTAGGTCAGAGCCGCCTACAAAAACTTGCTCGCGTGGGATTGCTGCCGCCATTGCCAGTGCAAGACCACCGCGTAGCCCACCCCAGGTTAAAATTTTAACACTGTGTTTATCGTAACTTCTAAAGCGTTTAAAGATAACAAAGGGTGCGCCTACGCTAATAAAGCGTGCTAGTAATACTGCAGGTACCATTAGTAAGCCTAAGCCAATTTCACCAAGCGTGATTGGCATCGTCACTATAAGCATACCTATTATTAAAAACAGTAGGGCATTTAAAAAGCTATCGGTTGCATGCCAAAAATCTTTTACGTAACGAGTGTCTTCAGGCCCCGTGCGCTCAGTTGCTTTAGTACGAGTAATGTTACCCATTAATATGCCGCTTGTTACCATGGCAAGTGCGCCTGATATTTCCCAAATATTTGCAGCAGCAAAACCTGCGGTAGGAATAGTTAAGGTTATCAATAAGCGAATGTTTACATCGCGGCTGTTAATAATTAAAAAGTGGCCAACCAAAGCAATAACCAAACCAAACGCAATGCCGCCTAGGGCGTCTACAAAAAAGAGTTCTGCTATATCGCCAAATTGTGCATCGGTGCCATAAAAAGCAACCGAAAAAATGGTCGTAAATATTACTAAACCAATACCGTCGTTAAATAGCGACTCACCTTCTACTTGAACTGAGATTCCTTCTGGCGCTCGCATTTGTTTAATAATAGCAAGTACAGCAATAGGGTCGGTTGGGCTAATAAGCGCGCCAAATAATAAACAGTATATAAACGGTACATCAAAGCCAAATAAGGCAAATAGATAAAAACTTAAATAACCAACTATAAAAGTGGAAGCAATAGTAGAAAATAGCACTAGTGCGGTTATTTCCCAGCGCTGTTTACGAAGCGCCATAAGGTTAATTTCCAATGCGCCAGCATAAAGTAAAAATCCGAGCATACCTTTGAGTAATAACTCGTTAAAGTTAATACTGGAAACAATTTGGGTCATGGCTAACGCATTTTGATCGCCTAATAATTTAACGGCAAAAATCAATAATAAAGAAATAACAACTGAGCCTGTAGTAATGGCAATTGTAGTTTGCATTTTGAGGATATATTGGTTTGCAAAAGCAATAAAAATTGCAATGGCAGAGAGAAAACAAATGAGATACCAAGCATTCATTGGCTAACCTTACTATTTTTTTAACGACACACGAAAAAGAGGATTATAAACCCGCGTATGGTACTCCTGTAATATTTCAGAGTCACAGTTTTTATGCCTAAATATAGCTTTTAATACGGATTATTTTTAGTAAGAGTTAATAGAAAATTAGGCTTTGTAAATATTGTCATTATTAAATTAAATGCACGTTATAAATACACAGTGTATTGTAAAATCGAATGATTAATCTCACTATTAAAGTGCGTATTAATTCGTAAAGTAAAAGTGGGTTTTGTAATTACTTGCCCTTAATGCTTTGCTTACGTAAAATCCCGCTATTATTTATTTTAAAGTGATTGGTATTATCAAACAGCTGTTTAGTGCAACCGGGCCTTTAGCGTTATCTTTAGATGGGTATACGCCTCGACAACCACAAATTGATATGGCAGTAGCTGTTGCGGATGCATTAAAAAACAGTTCGCAATTAGTTGTTGAAGCAGGCACGGGTACGGGTAAAACATTTGCATATTTAGCCCCTGCACTTAAGTCAAAAGGGCGCACGATAATATCAACAGGTTCTAAAGCTCTACAAGAGCAGCTTTATCACCGAGATTTACCGCAACTAGTTAAAGCTTTAAGTGCTTCAAAAAAAACCGCCTTATTAAAAGGGCGCGCCAATTACCTATGCACCTACCGACTTAATCAACATGTTGCACATGTACCTACTGACGACTCTGACGTAATGCATCAACTAGCTATGGTAGCTAAGTTTGCAAGCGAAACACAATCGGGCGATTTAGCTGATTGTATAGGTATAGAAGATGATGCCAAAGTACTGCCTTATGTAAATTCAACAGCCGATAATTGTTTAGGTAAAGACTGTCCAGATTTTCAAAGCTGTTATATACGCAAAGCACGTTTAACTGCGGCCGATGCCGATGTGGTTGTAATTAATCACCATTTGTTTTTTGCTGATATGGCTGTAAAAGAAAGTGGCTTTGCTGAACTTATGCCAAAAGCTGATGCTTATATATTTGATGAAGCCCATCAGTTAAGCGAAATTGCCAGCGATTACTTTGGTGAAAGTGTTAGCACTAAAAAGTTGGTAGATTTAATTAATGATTTACGTGCTATTTATAGAGCTGAAATTCCCGATATGCTGCAACTTGGTAAAAGCTTAAACAAGCTTGAGACAAGCGTTGCTGATTTACGTTTACAATTTGGTGTTGATGGCAGCCGTGGCGATTGGCGAGAAAAACTAAGCGATAAACAAATTTGCGCGGCGCTCCATCGTGTGATCAGTGATTTAGATTTTGTTTACCAAGTACTTAAACTTTGCATAGATAGAAGCGACAAAATTGAGCATCCATTTGAACGTGCACTTGCGTTTAAAGGGCAGTTAGAGCGGGTTTTTGATACAGCCCAAACCGGCTTTAGTTATTGGTATGAAACAACGCGCCGTTATTTAACAATTAATATAACGCCATTGAATGTATCAGCTAAGTTTGCTCAAATGATGCAAGACACGGGCGCAGGATTTGTATTCACTTCTGCCACACTTTCGGTTGATAACAAACTAGAGCATTTTAATGCAAGCCTAGGTTTGAAACCAAAACAAAGTATGATGGTAGATAGCCCATTTGATTACCCTAATCAGGCGCTGCTGTGTTTACCTCGCTACTTACCCGAATCGCACGCTGATAATATGCCACATGCAATTGTAAAACTAACGCTTGAGCTTATAAAATCAGCACAAGGGCGTTGTTTTGTGTTATTTACTAGCTATCGAATGATGCACTTAGTGGCCGAAGGGCTAACTACACAAATAGACTACCCAGTTTATATGCAAGGGCAAATGTCTAAGCGTATAATTTTAGAGAAATTTACTCGCCATGGTAATGCGGTATTACTCGGCACGGCTTCTTTTTGGGAAGGTGTTGATGTACGCGGCAGTACATTAAGCTGTGTTATTATAGACAAATTGCCATTTGCAGCCCCTGACGATCCATTGCTACAAGCTAAAATGCAAGATTGCCAAATGCAGGGAAAAGACCCTTTTTCACACATACAATTACCGCAGGCTGTTATTGCGCTAAAGCAAGGTGTAGGGCGTTTAATTCGAGATAGTAAAGACAAAGGCGTACTTGTAATATGCGATAATCGCTTAGTTACACGCCAATATGGCCAAGTATTTTTGAAAAGCTTACCACCGATGCGCCGCACGCGAAGCTTAGAAGATGCCAATACATTTTTAAAACAAATTAATTAGAGTACTAAAATGATCAAAAGTAATATCCTTGCCCTTGATGCTTCAACTGAAGCACTTTCAATTGTTTTACATTACCAGGGCCAAACGTTTCATCATTTTGAAGAGTGTCCGCAGCAGCACAGCCAAAAAATACTTCCACTTGTGGATGAACTGTTAACTAAAGCAAACTGTAAATTAAAAGATTTAGACGTAATTGGTTTTGGCCAAGGGCCAGGTAGTTTCACCGGTGTACGTATTAGTGTTGCTATAGCGCAAGGTTTAGCGTATTCAACTAATTTGCCGCTTGTTGGTGTGTCTACACTGGCAACTATGGCTCAACAAACATTTGAACAAAATGGCAGCCTGAGTGTTTATCCAAGTATAGATGCGCGTATGGGTGAGATATACTTTGCACATTACCAAGCGCAAAATAATCTAATGCTTTTAGTTAACCAAGAATGCGTTATAAAACCTGATTTACTAAACAATGAGTATATAGCAACCACTGAGCCATCTGTAGCAGTGGGCACAGGTTTTAAAACCTATCCTGATGCGCTTAATGACTTTGAAAACGTGACAATTAATACTGATATTACATTGCCTGATGCACGTTATATGTTAGCGCATGTTGAAGCCGCGTTTTTAGCGGGTGACGTTGTAAAAGCGAGTGACGCTCAACCTAAATATGTGCGCGATACGGTAACGTGGAAAAAGCTACCAGGACGTGAGTAATCATATTATTTGCAAATTGGTTGTTTTTAAATCATAATTTTATGCATTATTAAGGTTGGAGACGCGTAATGACGCTGCCTATTGGTTCAGGTTTTTTTACCGGAGATATTCCGGGTAGGGTTAGCTCTACCAAAGTTGTTACTAATAAACCACAGGGCTTATTAGACCAACCGGCTGCTAAAAAAACGAATACCGATTATGTAAAAAGCAGTGTCGAGGGTGTTGAACTGGCTAATCAGCTGTTTAAAAGCAGTGCTAAAAGCAATGAATACAGCCAAACAATTTACGACCAACCGACAGCTCAAGTAAGCAAAGCGATTTCTACTTATACTGAATTTGCTAATTTAGAACGCAGAGCAGAAGTACAAAATTTAATAGGCGTTGATATATACGCTTAAAGTGCATTACCGCGCTTTACTTGAATATAGCTATAAGATTTAATAAAAAGCCCGAACATGTGTTCGGGCTTTTTGTGTTCAAAACCATGTCTCGTCCTGAAATATGTTTACACATATAGGACTTATTATGACCAAGTCAAATAATACACCGATCAAACGAACACAACGAGATTATTCATTAGGCTTTAAATTACAAGTTGTCGACGCTGTA
>NZ_JACJED010000001.1:0-358872 GCF_014163885.1 Pseudoalteromonas sp. SR43-2
CTTCAACTTTCAACTTTCAACTTTCAACTTTCAACTTTCAACTTTATCAGCTTAAAGATTAGGAAATTATGAAATATTTAGTAACGGGTGCTGCTGGTTTTATTGGCGCGGCAACATGTCAAAAATTGTTAGCGGCTGGCCATGTAGTAGTCGGTATTGATAACCTTAACGATTATTACGATGTAAATTTAAAACTAGCTCGTTTAGCGCAGTTTGAAAGCCATGAAGCGTTTACATTTATTAAGCTTGATATAAGTGAACGCCCAGCAATGAGCGAGTTATTTAAAACACAGCAGTTTGATAAAGTAATACATTTAGCGGCGCAAGCCGGTGTTAGGTATTCAATAGAAAACCCTGATGCTTATGCAGACTCTAATTTAGTAGGGCACTTAAATGTGCTTGAAGGATGTCGTAATACTAAAGTTAAGCACTTGGTTTATGCTTCATCTAGCTCTGTATATGGCTTAAACGAAAAAACACCGTTTGAAACAACCGACAGTGTCGATCACCCAGTGTCGTTTTATGCTGCTACTAAAAAAGCGAATGAGCTAATGGCGCATAGTTATTCTCATTTATATAGCTTACCTACAACAGGTTTACGCTTTTTTACCGTTTATGGCCCATGGGGTCGTCCTGATATGGCACCGTATATTTTTACTAAAAAAATACTTGCCGGCGACACTATTAATATAAACAACAACGGCGATATGTGGCGTGACTTTACTTACATAGATGACATAGTAGAAGGCGTTGTTCGTGCTGCCGATGTTATACCTACTGCAAACCCTGACTGGAGAGTTGAAACTGGTTCGCCTGCTTCTAGCTCTGCTCCGTATGCGGTTTATAATATTGGCCACGGTAGCCCAATAAACCTAATGAAGTTTATTGAAGCCATTGAAGCTGAACTAGGTACTGAAGCTAAAAAGAACTTCCGTGAAATGCAAGCCGGCGATGTTTATAAAACTTATGCTGATACTACCGACTTATTTAATGCAACAGGCTATAAAGCGCAAGTTGGTGTTAAGCAAGGCGTAAGTGAGCTTATTAAGTGGTATAAAAGCTTTTATAAATAAAGGTTACAATTTGTAAGTCATTTAAAACACTGTTTTAAATTTAAGACAGTGCTTTTTTTTGCTTTTAATAAAGTTAATTTAGATGAGCGCGAAGTAAATTCGCGCCTACGGGTTGGATATGTTGTAGGTGAGGTTTTACACCTCGCTTTGGTAAAGTTAAGTTAGCTTAGCGCGAAGTAAATTCGCGCCTACAGGGTGTTAAAAATTAGCAAATACACCTAACCTAGCAAATGTTTCCCCGTATACATCCTTTCCTTGATATAGCTCAGCTCCCCAACTTTTAGCGCCCATTATTGGTTTGCTTAACTTGCGTGTGTACGCTGTTTGCAGTTCATAACTTGTTTTATAAGCATCACGTTTATTTTCAAGCATACGTATAGTGGTATTTAAGCTTTCTATTTTACTTAATTGCCAATGCCAATTTACGCTCATAGATTTAGCAGAGGTGTAGTCGGTGTAGTCATGCTCATCACCCGCCCAGTGGCCAATTACATTGCCTGAATTACGGTTGCCATCTAAATATAAGTGGTTACTATACCAGCTAACTTGCCAATTACTGTGCTCAAAACGTAGGCTGTGGTTATTAGCAATAAAAGGCAAGTAAATACCAAAGCTATATGCATTATTGCGAGAGCCACCTAATGTATCTTCAAGTGCAACTTCACCATAAAACTCGAACGGTAGCGCATAAATACTATTGCTGTAGGCAAATGTAATAGAGCCAAGTTGATCCCCAAGCTCATAATCTTCACCTAACTCTTCAGCGTCATCGCTATTGATATTATCTTTACTACCAGGACTAAAAAATCCTTCTGTAAAATCTTTAATTGTAACGCTTCGCGGGCCTCCACCAAACTGCATTAAGCGGCTTAAGCCTATTGTTAAATTATCGGTTGCTGCCAAGCTAGTGTGAAAGCCAAACAAATATGGTTTTCCTGGTTCATAAACCCTAGCTACACCATCTTGCCTTCCCTCTCTTAATATCCCACGTTGCTCTGTCATTTTACTAATAAACATATCGTAACGAATATTAAAGCTGGTTATTGGCTCTACATTGCTAAGCGTTATAGAAGGGGTTGTTTTAGCTTGTGTGCTTAGTAACATGGCACTGTCGTTAAAAGGTGAGTACCAATGTTCGCGGTAACCTACATCTAACTGCGCGTATTTATTACCAAGGTAAAAAAAGCTTTGTGTAGGTAATATTTCGTCTTCGTTGGCTATGCCTGCAACACTTACACCAAAGTAACGCCCGAAGTTAGCATAAGCGCCACCTTCAACAATTAAATTAGTTTTAGTGGTTTGGCCGCGTTGGTTAGGCAGTGTTTTATCTTTTGTGCCAGCAGCAAGTGTTACTTTTGCAAATGCCCCCGCGTCGCTTTGAATATAAGGGCTAAGTTGGTACGAAAGTGTTTGATATAGTTCTGGGTAAGTATGCCTTACTGTTTGCAGTACTCTATAAATATCGTGAGCTTTATAGGGCTTACTCATAATATGTGTGTTTTTACTTACGGCTAAAAGTCGTTGTACTTGGTGCTCAAGTTCTGGGGCTTGATTTAAAGGTAAGTAGGGTGATACGCCACCTTTAGCAACAGCATTTGCACTGATTGCCATCCCGATAAACAGTGATATTTTTTTGAGCATAATTATTCCGTTAGCAAAAAGTTGTTTAAGTAAAAACGTTAACGCGAGGTTAGCAATAAACGCCTAAGTAAGGAAGAAAAAAGCGATATATTAGTGGGTATATATAGGAGTAGGCTATCATTCACAGGTGATAGACTATCCGTTAAATTCGAGCGCGTTTTTGTATTTAGTGTTTAGCTATAAAGCAGGTGGTGAATATATTTAATAAGTTATACCTACAAAAAATAGATTTATAAGTTATTTATTCACAAAGAGGTTAAGAGGGCGCTGCGTTTTAGAGAAGTAAAAATACATAATTACTATTGTTTTAATGTCTTCTCATTTACTCCTCTTTTGCTTCTCTTTGTGCAATAAGGTTTTAAGTAATCTATTCACAAAGAGGCTAAGAGGGCGCTTCGCTTTAGAGAAGCCAAAAGTGGGTAAGTTATTAGTAATAAATATCAAAAGCTGCGCTTTTCGCGTGAGCAAGCTTCACGCCTACCTGGAAAGTTTGATGCTGTGGTTAAACTTACTTGTAGGCGAGCAAAATTCGTAATTTCTGTGCTTTAGTCTCTTCTCATTTACTCCTCTTTTACTTCTCTTTGTGCAATAAGGTTTTAAGTAATTTATTCACAAAAAGGTTAAGAGGGCGCTGCACTTTAGTGAAGGCAAAAGTAGGTAATATAAATGTTTAAAATTGCGTTTTTACGTGAGTAAGAGCAGCGCTTACCGGTAAGGTTTTATACCTCACTTTTAAAGGTCTTATAAACAAAAACCCCGATGGTACTGTGTACCATCGGGTTTTTTTTAATTGTTTTTGTTAGCCTAAACTTTAAATTCGTCTACCGACAAGCGAAGCTCTTCAGCAAGTTTTGCTACTTCTGAACTTGAAATATTAGTTTGATTTGCGCCTTCGGCTGTTTGCTCTGCGATGGCTACAATCGACTCAAGGCGTTCGCTAATTTCTTGTGCTACTTGTTGTTGCTCAAGTGCGGCAGTCGAAATTTCTTCACTTACGTCGTGAGCTTGCGAAACCGCAAATGTAATCGAATCAAGTGCGCTACTTGCTAGGTCGGTTTGTTCAACACACGATACCGCACGTTGCTTACCTTTGCTCATTGCCGTTACGGCAGCTTCAGCGCCTGTTTGAAGAGACTCAATCATTGATTGTATCTCTTGGGTCGACTCTTGAGTTTTACTCGCTAGAGAGCGTACTTCGTCAGCTACAACAGCAAAGCCTCGGCCATATTCACCAGCTCGCGCAGCTTCAATTGCGGCATTTAGTGCAAGTAGGTTCGTTTGTTCCGCTATTCCGCGTATTACATCCAAAATGCTGCCTATTGATGCGCTATCTTGATGCAGTTTATTAATAACTTGTGAGGCGTCGTCTACTTCACGTGCTAGCTGTTCAATCGTGGCTTTATTGTTATTCGAAATACCTTTAACGCGTTCAGCTTCTTTATCAGCATTTTTAATTTCGCTAAGCGCTTGTTGAGCGCTGTTACTAACTGTTTGCGATGTACTGCTCATTTCGGTTGTTGCAGTAGCTGCTTGTTCAACTTGTGCTTGCTGGTTACGAATTGCTTGGCTTGATTCTGAGGTAATGGCCGATGTTTGCTCTGATGCTGCTGCAAGCTGAGTCGAGCGCGAAATAATACCTTTAATTAGGCTGCGTAGGCTGTCAATTAGTGTATTACAACTTTTAGATAGTTCGCCAAACTCGTCTTGAGCGCTGTCGTCTAAACGTTGTGTCATGTCGCCACTGGCAACAATATCTAAAATGCGATTAACTTCGGCAAGTGGTTTAGTAATGCGGCTAACAGTAATAATGGCAATCACAATTGCTAAAATGGTGGCTATAACCATACCAACCCAGGTCCATAAATTAGCTGAGTCTACATCGCTGCGCACACCTTGTTGTAATTTAAACGCAACGTCACTCGCTTGATTAACTAGCTCGTCAATTTGGTTAAGTGCCATTTTGGTGGCTTGCTCTGACTGTGCAAGCTCTGATTGCGTAAGCGTAATCGAATCAATTAAACGTTTTTTGTTTGCTGCTAAGCTGTTACTGCCCTTTATGTTATTTTCTAAAATATCAACATACTCTTTTAGGCTTGAATATAAGTCGCTATGCGTTTGCTCTATTGCTGGCTTAATTAAATCAACGGTACGTACTACTTCTTCAAGGTAATACGTTTGCTCGTTTTTAACAATATCGAGAGTATTAAGCGTTTTAACTGTTAGCATGTCGGTGCTGTTACTAACTACCGACATAAAGTTGTTTTCTAAATTATTTGCAGCTTGATAAGCGCGAGGGTGGTTTTGTTCAAACCCGTCAATGTCGATAATGTCGAGTACAACAGAGTTAGCATCTTCTGCACTTAGTTCTATATTTTCTAATTGTGCTTTTAATGTTTTATTTAATGCTAGTTGTTTGCCTTTATCTGCTAATAAATTTTCAACGGTGCTTAAAAAGCTTAAATAAGTTTTTTCTACATTTTGGCTACTTTGATTAAGTGCAGCATCGTTTTTTACTACGTCTTGAAGCTCACGGTGCAGCGTGTTGAATTGCTGTTTTTGTTCAAGGACTTGTGCTTTTATTGGCGCAAGCTCATTGGCTGATGTCGTGTAAAAGCTCGCTTGTGCGGCTTTACTCATTAAAATAAATTCGGCTTGTAGCTCAGAGCTTTTATTTAATGCTGGGAGTGATAGTTGGTTCACTTTTTGAGTGGAACGGTCAATATTTGCAATTTTTATTAAGGAATTACCACCAATTATTAATAATAATAGTGTGATAAATATAAAACCACCCCAAATACGCTGGCTTACTGTCAGGTTCATAAGATTTCCACTCAAAAAGTACTTCAATTAAAACTTATCGGCGTTTGTACCAATAAGTTAAGTAATTAAAATCAATTACTTTAATTAATTTTAACTATTAATTGATAAATCTAACAGATGTATTGTTTTTTTTCAGTTTATTTAGACGAAAGGTGGGAATTTTCTACGATTACTTTTTTAGTACTTAGCTCCATTAGGGTCATGGTGTTACCCCATACGCAGCCTGTATCTAGGGCGTGAACCCGTGAATTACCTGTTCTACCTTCAAGTGCGGCCCAGTGGCCAAAAATAATATCGTGTTTAGATTTAGCTATATTGGGGTGGTTAAACCAAGGAGTGAGAGTTTCGCTATCGGTTATTGCACCCTTTGCATTAAGCTCGAGTGTGTTATCACTTGTTAAAAAACGCATGCGGGTAAAGTAATTAACTATGTATCTAAACTTTGCAAAGTCATCAAGGGTATTCGACCACTTAGCGGAGTGAGGCTGATACATGTGTTCAAAAAACGCTTTTGCGTTACTTGATTGATAACAGCTTTGTGCAAATTGGGCTTGTTTTAGCGCATCTTCAACAGACCAATCGGGATTTAACCCCGCGTGAGATATAAAGCAGTTATGTTTTATAAGCTCTAATGCCAATGGCTGGGTTTGTAAAAAAGCGATGTAGTTAGCCAATTTAGGGCTTTCAAATATTGAGTTTAATTTATCGTTTGGATTAGTGGGTTTGTTAAGAAAGTAGCAGGCAACCATGTGAAGGTCGTGATTGCCTAAAGTGATGGTCATGCTATTTTGATGTTGATAAATATAGTCTAAGCAGGCTAGGGAGTCTGGCCCGCGAGCAACTATGTCGCCAACTAAATATAGGTGATCTTTACTTGGATTAAAATCAACCCGTTGTAAAAGGATGTTAAATTCACTAAAACACCCTTGTAAATCACCTATCGCATAATCTGCCATATAAGTGCTTAATGCAAAATGTTAGGGCAAGCCAAACGAAACACATTAATAGGCGCCTGAAACTCAGAGCCAAACTCGTTGCGTAACGTGTAATGGCCTTGCATAGTGCCTACAGGTGTATCTAAAATTGCACCGCTGGTGTATTTATAGCTTTCGCCTGGGCCAATATCTGGCATTTCGCCAACAACGCCTTCGCCTTCAACTTCTACTTGTTTGCCATTTGCGTCGGTAATTAACCAATAGCGGCTCAGTAATTTTGCACTGCATAAACTATGGTTTTTAATTGTTACCGAGTAAGCAAATACGTATTTTTCAAGCTCCGGTTGAGATTGACCTTCTACGTAAAATGTTTCTACAGATACCTTTACAGGCGATCCAATGTTACTGCTTGTTGTCATAAATCCAGTTAGCTATATCAATAAATTGTTGTAAAGATAAGCGCTCAGCACGCAGCGTTATATCAATGCCAATGCTAGTTAGTTCTTCTGCGGTAAGTAAGTTACCTAAACTATTTCGTAGCGTTTTACGGCGCTGGTTAAATGCTTCTAAACACACGGTGTTTAAAATTTTAACGCTTTTTGCTGTACGTTGCTCTGGCTTTTTAGGTATTAAACGAATAACAGCAGAGTCAACTTTTGGCGCTGGTTTAAAGCACTCAGGTGGTACTTCAACAACCGGCATTGCATTACAGTAGTATTGAGTCATTACGCTTAAGCGACCAAATGTTTTACTACCTGGGCCTGCTACCATGCGTTTTACTACTTCTTTTTGAAGCATAAAGTGCATGTGCTCAATATGATCTGAAAATTCAAAAAGGTGAAACAATAACGGTGTCGAAATATTGTAAGGTAAGTTACCAAACACTTTTAATTTTTTGTCATCGCGAACCAAGCTTGCAAAGTCAAACGTCATTGCATCGCCTTGGTTAACGGTTAATTTAGGACCCAAAAATGGGTGTTCAATTAATCGTTGTGCTAAGTCTTTATCTAATTCAACAACCGTTAAATGGCCGCTTAAGTCGGCTACTGGCTCAGTGATTGCGCCAAGGCCGGGGCCAATTTCTACTAAGTTGTCTTCTGGTTTAGGATCAATCGCAGAGACTATTTTATCGATGATAGATTCATCAAATAAAAAGTTTTGCCCAAAACGCTTACGAGCGCGGTGTCCTAAATGTACTTTATCGGTCATTGATTTTGTGCTTTTTCTTGGGCGAGCTTAATTGCTTCGCGGATCGCTAATTCAAAACTGCCAACGTCAGCTGTACCAGTCCCTGCTAAATCGAGTGCAGTACCGTGGTCAACTGAGGTGCGGATAAATGGTAAGCCAAGGGTAATATTCACCGATTTACCAAATCCTTTGTATTTTAGCACAGGTAATCCCTGATCGTGATACATAGCAAGTACTGCATCTGCTTCAGATAGGTATTTATGTTGAAATAAGGTATCGGCCGGTAGTGGGCCAATTAAATTCATCCCTTCGCTTCTAAGTATTTCAAGCGTTGGGGTGATTGTTTCTATTTCTTCACGGCCTAAATGGCCATCTTCACCTGCATGTGGGTTTAAGCCACACACTAAAATACGTGGTTTTTCTATCCCAAACTTAGTTTGTAAGTCGTGATTTAAAATACCCGCTACTTTAGTTAAGCGCTCAGGAGTAATGGCACGCGATACATACGCAAGTGGAATATGCGTGGTTACAAGTGCAACGCGTAAACCTTCAGTTGCAAGCATCATAACTACATCTGCAGTATTTGATTGCTGCGCAAAATACTCAGTGTGTCCGCTAAATGAAATGCCCGCTTTGTTAATAATGCCTTTGTGAACAGGGCCCGTAACAACCGCATCGAACGTGCCATCCATGTTTTTTTCACTTGCTATACGCAAGGTATCTAACACGTATTGGCCGTTACCGTCGTTTAGTACGCCAAGCTCTACAACCGCACCTAAATCAACCTGATGAATGTACAAACTGCCTGCAGGTGCTGATATGGCGGGGGCATTATCATCAAATTTAATTAAGTTTATTGTTAAGCCTAAATGCTTTGCACGCTCTTTTAATAGTTTGCCATCAGCAATCGCTATTAGTTGAGCGTCCCACGCTTGCTGAGCAAGCGTGAGTAGCAAATCTGGGCCAATACCGGCTGGTTCACCCGGTGTAATAGCAATTCTTAGAGTCATATTTATTGGTCTATAGGGAAAATTTCAACGTGAGCTTGCTCGCGCATTTCTTGCTGCCAGTTAAAACTTTCTTCCTTAAATTTACGGTTAAACAACATACCGTGAGCACGGTTACGTTTAGCTAGTTCAGTTTTATCAGCTACACGTTTGCCAAGTAGCTGCACAATATGCCAACCAAACTGTGTTCTAAACGGTTCGCTTATTTCATTTTCTTTAAGAGAAAGTAGTGTATCTTTAAACGCAGGTACGTAGGTAGTTGGATCTGTCCAATCGTACTCGCCACCTTTAAGTGCAGAGCCAGGATCTTCTGAGTACTCTTTAGCAAGTTCACCAAAGTCGGCTGTTCCTGCGCGTAAGTCTTTTGCAAAGCCTGCAAGCATTGAGCGTGCTTTTTCTTCACTTAAAATAATTGAAGGTTTAATAAGTATATGGCGTGAACGTACTTCAGTTGTTTCTACAACTTGTAGACCACGAACGTCTTGTACTTTAATGATATGAAAACCAGCACCAGAGCGAAGTGGGCCAACAATAGCGCCTTTCTTTTGGCCTTTTACTGCTTCAGCAAAAAGCGATGGCATTTCGTTAATGCCCATGTAACCAAGTTGTCCACCTTCAAGTGCTTTAGAGCCGCTTGATGATGAAATAGCAATACGCTTAAATTCTTGGCCATCGTTTAATAGCTCAATAACTTTATCGGCACGTGTTTTTGCATCAGCAATTTCGTCAGCTGTCGCATCGTTAGGGATATCTATTAAAATATGACCAATGTCGTACTCTTCAGCACTTTGACCTTGGGTTTCCATAATTTTTAAAAGGTTATCAACTTCTTGTTCGCTAATATAAATACGACGATCAACGCTTGCACGTGTTACTTGCTGCGTTGTGATTTCTTTACGAATTTCTTCACGGTAAGCTTGAAAGCTTTCGCCCGAACCTTCAATAGTGCGGCGTAAGTCGGCGATTGTTCCGCCTTGCTCTTTTGCCATGTTAGCGAGAGTTTGATCGAGTTGGCTGTCTGAGATTTGTAACCCCATACGCTCAGCCATTTGCATCATAAGCGCTTGATTAACTAAACGCTCTACAGCTTGTACACGAAGTGTTTCATCTTTTGGTAATTGCTGGCCTTGTTCTTGTGCTTGCTTTTTAACACGATCAATTATGGTGTCTACTTCGCTTTTTAAAATTACGCCTTGGTTTACAACGCCAATAACTTTATCTATTTCTACTGGTGCAGCCATTACACTTTGACAAAGGCTGGCACTTAAAACTGCTGATGTTAATAATTTTTTTAAATTCATATTCTTTTTACTACTCTTGCTGATAGTACTCTAGTTACTAAGAAAATACGGTCTACGATAGCCAAAAATACCTTGTTGTAATAATTTTTGTGCATCATAACGGCTTTTACTGCCAAGTCCTTTTAATACAAAATTCAAACTAATACCTGAATCAAAAGTTGCTTGTTCTTGTCCTATTGACTGATTTAAATCAGTTTCAATTTGGCGATGGCCAGTAATTTGGATAGCCCAACAGCATGATTCATACTGTAATCCGCTCAATACTTCGATACTTCTGTTGTTTTCAAGATCTCGATGATAGCTCGCAATAAATTGCCATTCGTCGCTAATAGGAATACTTGTAAATACACCTGCTTGCTCGATTGTATTTCCTGAGACATCATTTGCATAGCGATGGTTCAATTGTACTAGCTGATTATTATCACCTTTATAATCAAGCGTTACATTTGACTGTACCATTTGCTTGCCATCTGTATCATATTGAATACCTCCAGCGAGGTACCAACGGCGGTGCCAATGTAACATGGTTTGAGCTGCAAATAGTGCATTATAATTAGTGTCTGAGTTTAAGCCTTGCTCTGTTGGCTTGGCATCGTCACTTAAATAAAATATTTGGCCCGCACTAAAGTTAAACACTTCTTCTTGTTTTTTATCAAATAAGCGCGTTGTAGCACCTAAAGTAAACTGATTAGCAGCTGCTATACGGTCAACACCCGAAAAGCGCACGTCTCTAAATAAACCATAATAATCATCTTGCAGTTTGGTTGTATCAAACAAGCCAATGTCTGACTGATCTTTATTAGGTGTATATAAATACTGAATTTGCGGCTCTAGTGTTTGTATACCATCTTCAAAAAAGTAAGATGCGTCACGCTCAAAGTTAAGTTGAGAGTACAAACGTACTTTTGGGATAGTACGCGATACGGTATCGCTGTATTGCGTGCCGGTTAAGTTTCCGCTTTGCTTATAATTTGTTTGTAATAAGCTCACTTCAGATAAAAATGACCACGCATGCGTAGCGTAGTTGTAGCGTGCTTTTGGCTCTACGTGTACACGAGTTGCGCTGTCTATGGCCACTTCTGATGAATCATTAGTAAAATGGCTTATCTCGCCCGACACACTAAAGTCAAAATTATCAAAACGCCAAGGCGCTGTTTGCGTAAAATTAACTTGTGGTATTGCAGTGTATGACTCTAAGTGATCGCCGAGTACTTCAAAGTTTTGCACTTTAATATCAGTGCGCCATGTATCACCTAAATGGGTAAGTGAACCAGTACGATACAATTGAGTATCGGTTTTACTTGCGTAGTTTGAAGTTAAGTCGGTGATGTAGTTATCATCGCTCACATTGGTTACATCAACGTTTGCGCGCCAGTTCTCACCTAGGTAGCTTTGCTGTTGCCAATGAAACATGTAGCGTTCATTCAAATCAGGCTCAGAATCATCACTATCTAAGTATTCAATCCCTACTAAGCCTTCGTGTTGCTCTGTTAGGTATTTAAATTCTGTTTGTAATTGCAGCCCTTTGTTAGACATATAACGAGGGGTAATAGTGGCATCAAAGTTAGGTGCAATATTTAAATAATACGGCGTAATTGTTTCAAGACCGTATTTGTCAGAGCTTGAAATAGTCGGGGTAAGTAAGCCCGATTTACGGCGTTCGTCTAGCGGGAATGTAAAATAAGGTAAATATAAAACCGGTGTATCTAAAATACGCAATACGGCGTTATATGTTTCGCCCCAACCTTCTTCGCGTGAAAGGTTTATTTCGTCAGCTTCAATTTCCCATGCTGGGGTGTCACTTGGGCAAGTAGTAAAGCTTGCATTCATAAGTAATAGGCCAGACTGATTAACAGTGAGCTTTTCAGCGCCGCCTTTACCTTGTTGTTCGGTTAGGCTGTAGTCGGCGCCTAACAAACTGACTTCTGAATTATTTAAATCGGCATTTAATCCGGTGCTGTTTACTTTACTTACGTAGTCTTGATAAGTAATTGGCCCCGTTGCATTTAATAAACCACGCTGTTTGTCTATCAACGCAGTTTGTGCGGACAAACTCATCTTAAGGGTGTTAATATCAACATTGCCGGTAAATTCAGCGCTTTGAGTGCCAAGTAGCTCAACATCATCAGCTTGGATATCAACTTCACCAAGGTTAAGGCCTTCAAGTGGTTGCCAAGCTCTGGTTTGCATTGAAATGCCACAAAGGTTGTGTGCCAGTTCAGTTTCGGCAAGCGATGGTGCGCTAACTACGCTTAGCATCAATATGCCCCAGGTTTTGCTCATTTATCGACCTTAATACTTTGTGTTTAATATAATATACACATAATAAAGGAAAATAATGGCAATTACAGTAATTGACCTATAAAAATAGATATCTAATAAAATGACACGCTTTGAGAATTTACAACAATTTATAAACACACACCTTAATGCCAAGTCGCATACTTTAAACGCGATCACGGGGGATGCTAGCTTTCGCCGTTATTATCGTTTAAATCACGATAATAAACATTTAATAGTGATGGACTCAGATCCAAAAAAAGTGAATAACGAGCCTTACATTTCGCTAAATCAGGTGTTTGTTGATCAAGGTTTTTTACTTCCCAGTATTATTGCAAGCGATGAGAAACAGGGCTTTTTTATCCTCAGTGATTTAGGCAGTACGCACCTAGCTGACATGCTTGATGATGCAAATCGCACCGAGCATTACCAAGCATTAATTAGCTTAAGTGCTCAGTGGGCAAAAACGCCCACAGCTTCTGCTATGCAAGCGTATAACGAAGATTTTATAAAGCTAGAGCTTGATATATTTAGCCAGTGGTTAGTAAGCGACTTTATTAATGAGCCACTCAGTACCGAACAAAAAATAATGTGGCAAGCAAGTTCAGAGCTATTAATAAAGGCGCTGCTTGAGCAACCTACGGTTACCGTTCATCGTGATTACCATAGCCGTAATATTATGAATAGTGACGGCCAGTGGGCCATTATAGATTATCAAGATGCTGTACGCGGGCCGCTTTGCTACGACTTAGTATCGCTACTGCGCGATTGCTACTTTAAATTGCCAGAGCAAGAATTAACAAGTTTGCTTGATTTTGCTTATCAAGAATTTACAGCTCAAAATTTACTGGCTAACACTTCATTTGATGAGTTTAAATATTGGTTTGATTTAACCGGATTACAGCGCCACTTAAAGGCTGCGGGTATATTTTGTCGATTGTATTTACGCGATGGTAAAACAGGTTATTTAGATAATATTTTACCGACGCTTGATTACATTATTGAAGTAGCGGCAAATTACCCAGAGCTTAAAACATTGAGTGAGTGGACAAAAAATACCATAGTGCCAAAAGTGACTGAAAAGTTGGCAAAGGAGCGCTCATGAAAGCGATGATTTTAGCTGCAGGGCGCGGACAGCGTATGATGCCGCTTACGCAAAATATGCCAAAGCCAATGTTAAAAGTGGCAGGAAAACCACTTATTGAGCACCATATAAATAACCTTAAAGCTGCCGGTATTACCGATATTGTAATAAACCTTGCGTGGCAGGGTGATAAAATAAAAGACTATTTTAGAGATGGCAGTCAATTTGGCGTAAATATACTTTATAGCCAAGAAGTTGAAGGTGGCCTTGAAACGGCCGGCGGTATTATTGAAGCGTTACCGTTGTTGGGCGACTCGTTCATTGTAATAAATGGCGATGTATACACCGACTATGATGTAAGTGCGCTAATGCAACTTCATTTGCAACCCGGTGAGGCGCACATAGTGCTTATAGAAAACCCGCCACACAACCCAGATGGCGACTTTGCATTGAGCCATTTGCCGGCCGAGAGTCAAAAATATACATTTTCAGGGATTGGCCGCTATCAGGCTGATTTTTTCAAAGGATTAACGCAAGGTATTCGCCCTTTAGGGCCTATTTTACGTGAAAAGCTAAATGAACATTTAGTCTCTACTGAGCTCTACATAGGGCAGTGGGATGACATTGGTACACCAGAGCGTTTAAACCAATTAAACACGCGCCTTGAGGCGTAACAACTCAATTTTTAAGAAGGCAGTATTATAGATGTGGGGAAAAATTCTCGGTTTTTGTTTTGGCTTTATGTTTGGCAAAATATTTGGTGCTATTTTAGGTTTATACCTAGGTCATTTATTTGATAAAAGCTTAAAAAATAACTTTGATAAAGCAGGCGGTTTTTCTAGTTTATTTAGTGGTGACGATGTTCACGAGCGCCAAGCTTTATTCTTTTCAAGTTGCTTTGCTGTTATGGGGCACATTGCAAAATCGAATGGCCGAGTGAGCGAAATACACATAAAAGCGGCTAACTTGTTCATGGACGAAATGGGCTTAAAGGGGGAAGAGCGCCGCGAAGCACAACATGCATTTCAGTCAGGTAAAGAGAGCGACTTTTCACTTAAAGAAACCGTACACGATTTTAAAGAACGCTTTGCTAAACGAAACGATCTAATACAGTTATTTTTAGAAATACAAATACAAATGGCGTTTTCTGACGGGGTATTAGCCGAACAAGAAAAGCAATTATTAGCAGAAGTAAGTAAACAGCTAGGCATTTCTAAAACACACTTTGCATTTGTATTAAAACGTTATCAAGCTGAGTTTAACTTTAGAAAGCAACAACAGCGCTTTAATCAACAGCAACAAAGCCAAGGTCAAAGTAGTAGCTATCGTGAGGGTTCTGGCCATCATGTACCGCCAAATAATAATATGAACCGTGCGCAAGCATTGGCTTTATTAGGCTTAAATAGCGATGCAACGCAGCGTGATATAAAAGTAGCGTACCGCAAACTTATGTCGCAACATCATCCAGATAAATTAGTGTCGCAAGGTTTACCAAAGCACATGATGGAATTGGCTGTTAAAAAGAGCCAAGATATTCAAGCCGCTTATGAGTATTTAAAAAAGTCGGCGTAAAAACCCGTCTATTTCTTTTGTTAGGCGTGCGTGTTGACCGGGTTGATCGCGCAGGCCAAACAATTGTCGTTGGCGGTAATCAAATTTTGCATTTCGCTCAACCCAGCGCTGACGATTTTTAAGGCTCATTAAAATGTCTGTGTTGTCATTTGCGTAGTAAATATCAAGTAAGGCGGGTGTAACAAGTGACGCTGTTTGGCTCAAACTTTCGTTACGTTTAGTATTAGGTAAGTAACTGCTTAAACTTATAAACGCATCTAGTCTCTCGTCCGGAAAATCTGCATAGTACTCCAACAACACACCCGCACTAGTACCTTGTGCAATAACCACTATATTACTCGAATCTTCCATAGCGGTTTGATACAGCGCATTAAACCGAGAAATGAGATTTATTTTATAGTCATCAAGTATGTCGTCAGTTACTTTTTCAATTGCATTAACGTAATGAGGCTCACCTTTGATTTTTGCAGGCTGTGATTGTGCGTTTGTTGTGGTGTCGGGTGATGCAGGCTCATCGGCTTTACTAGGCGCCGCTTCGGTTTCGCTGGGCATTGTTTCGGCCAGTTTACTTGCTTGCCAGTCAATGTCGGGCACTGTCATTGCGTAGGTGCTGTAACCTAAATTATTAAGCTCTTTGCGCAAGTAGCTCATACCGGAGTTATTGGTAGGTGAAGAATGCCAGTCGGGTATAAGTATTACGATACCTCTAAAATTACTACTCATATACTCGCTGTAAAGGCTTAAAAATTCTGTTTCACCCGCCAATATAGGCTTTATTTCATCACTTGGAAGTAGTCGCTCAATATCGCTATTTTCAATACTTAATAGGCTAGGTGGAGCAATATGTTCAGCCGCGCTGATGGGGTTAGCTAAAAGTAGGGCACAGCTGAGCTGTATATAAAAAGCCCCTTTTAAAAACCGTGTAAATAGCATAACGCACCTAACTAATGACAATTAGTTAGGTATCGGCAAGGTTATCTAAAAGTTTAATATATAGAGCGAATTAGCTAGTAAATTTAAACCTGTTAAAACTCTAATTCGGCTTCAAAAGTAAGTACTTGCTCAGTTACGGGGTGCTTTAATTCCAGCATTTGTGCATGTAATTGTAAGCGAGGAGCGGCAGCAAGTGCCTCTTTGTGGGCGTAAAGTCTATCACCTAAAATAGGATGACCCAAGCTTAACATATGCACACGTAGTTGATGCGAGCGACCAGTGATGGGAGTTAGCTCTACACGGGTTGCATTTTCTTCACGCTCAAGTATTTTGAAATGCGTAAGCGAAGGTTTACCTCTGTCGTGATCAACCATTTGTTTAGGGCGATTAGGCCAATCACAAATAAGGGGTAAATCTACTGATCCTGTTTCAGCTTTAAGTTGTCCGTATACACGTGCTATGTAACGTTTCGCTGTTTCGCGCTCTTGAAACTGCATACTTAAATGTCTGTGCGCTGCTTTATTCATGGCAAGGCACAGTATGCCAGAAGTCGCCATATCTAAGCGGTGCACTATTCTTGCTGTTGGAAAAACACGATTAACACGATTAATTAAGC
Organism: Pseudoalteromonas sp. SR43-2; assembly: GCF_014163885.1. NCBI lineage: Bacteria > Pseudomonadati > Pseudomonadota > Gammaproteobacteria > Alteromonadales > Pseudoalteromonadaceae > Pseudoalteromonas > Pseudoalteromonas sp. SR43-2. The sequence goes on from NZ_JACJED010000001.1 coordinate 16,451, forward strand.
TGTCGGCATGTTTAGGATCTTTACCTGGGACAGTTAATAACTCACTTGGTTTATTAACTATCAGTAAGTCGTCATCCTGAAAAAGTATCGTTAAATACGGACTCATAGGGGGATTGTAGTTAACTAACACGGCCGACCTTAGTAATTTTGAAGGGCGCTATTTTAGTAGAGCAAGCCAACAGGCTCAAGTAAAAGTTTGGCTATATTGTTTTAACTAATAGTCCAAGCCTTAGCTCCTTTGAAGCGCTTTTATAACTTAATTTCTTCGGGTGTTAATAATCGATATTCACCACTGGCCAAGTTTTCATCTAGGGTAATCCCCGCAATCTGCTCGCGATGTAACTCAACCACTTTGTTATCTACCGCGTAAAGCATACGCTTAACTTGATGATACTTTCCTTCACTTATTGATAAACGCAGTCCGTAATTAGCAAGTCGTTCGGCAATAGCTGGGCGGGTTAAATCTTTTTCGTTATGCAGCATGACACCTGTGCGTAATTGCTCAAGTGCTTCATCGGTAATCGGTTCTTGAGTTTCGACTAGGTAGGTTTTAAATTTATTGCTTTTAGGCGACGTAATTTTATGTGACCAATCGCCATCATTAGTAATAATAACTAACCCGGTGGTATCTATATCAAGGCGACCTGCTACGTGAAAGTCGCTCATATTTGGCTCATCAAGTAAGTCAAAAACAGTTTTATGTAGCTCGTCGCTGTTAGCGCATACATAGCCAACAGGTTTATTTAACATGTAATAGCGCTTACCTAAAAATACCAAAGGTGCACCTTGGTGCAATACTTCATCTTGCTGGGCTAGCTGAAAATTATGTGATGTGATTACTTCGCCATTAACGCTTACTTCTTTTCGCTTAATGCTAGCGCGAGCTTGCGTGCGCGGTATTTCAGCTAAGTGGCTAATAAATTTATCTAAGCGGCAAGGGAATTTCATTTTGGTTCACATTTTTAGTCGGCTACAATGGGCGCGATTATAGCCGATAGTGAAATACCATGACAGTGCACAGCACACAAATTTTAAGCCTTTACCAAGCAAAAATAGACACAGGTGAACTATGTTTTGATGCAGCGCAGCAAAATGCGGTGGAAGCTTTAAATACGCTAAGCGAGCAACTTCAAGCTCACACATCATGGTGGCAAAAAGCGCCCTTAATAAAAGGCATTTATTTATATGGACCCGTAGGGCGTGGTAAATCCATGTTAATGGATTTATTTTATAAAAACCTACCTATTGAGCAAAAGCAGCGGCTGCATTTTCATCATTTTATAGCACAAGTGCATACCCAACTTTTGCAGCTACAAGGTCAAAAAAATCCACTTATTCTAATTGCAAAACAGTGGGCTAAAAATATTCGAGTACTGTGTTTTGACGAGTTTTTTGTGAGCGACATTGGCGATGCCATGATTATGTCCAGATTGTTCAATGCGTTGTTTGAACAAGGTGTTGTGCTGGTGGCCACATCGAACGCAAAGCCAGAGCTGCTTTATTACAACGGCCTACAACGAGCGCGATTTTTACCTACTATCGATTTAATTAATAACCATTGCCATGTAATTAACGTGGCAGGGGAGGACGATCACCGTTTTAGATATGGTAAAAACAGTCGTCACTATTTTATTAATTTACCTAAACGCGATTTTCAAAATGAGTTTTTAGCTTCGTATCCGGTTGTAACATGTAGCAATGCAATTACTGTGCATGGCCGCGATTTACCCTATTTATTAAAAGCAGATAATGCCTTGATGATTGATTTTATGGCTCTATGCTCCGGCCCGCGTAGTGCTAACGATTATATGTTTTTAGCAACGCAATTTGATGTGTTATATGTATCGAACGTGCCGCAAATGGGTGTTAAAGCAACGGGTAAAGTTATTGTTCACGGTATAGAAGATAGCTACCAACGCGAAAAACAAACACTTGATGAGCATACTTTTGACGACGAAGCACGGCGCTTCATTGCCTTAGTCGATGAATTTTACGATTGCCATAAATTGCTAGTAATAAATGCGCAAACCGACATTGAACATTTGTATAAAGGTAAAAAGTTGAGCTTTGAATATGCGCGCACGCAATCACGCATAGTCGAAATGCAAAATTGGTAACGCTTTAATATATATTGTAAACGAGCTTGCTCACGCGAAAAGCGCAGCGCCTTCTCAACCTCTTTGTGAATAAATCACTTAAGATCTTATTGCACAAAGAGAAGCAAAAGAGGAGTAAATGAGAAGACATAAAACAATAGTAATTATGTATTTTTACTTCTCTAAAGCGAAGCGCCCTCTAAACCTCCTTGTGAATAAATTATCTAAAAACTTATCGCACAAAGAGAAGTAAAAGAGGAGTAAATGAGAGGACATAAAACAACAGTAATCATGTATTTTTACTTCACTAAAGCGCAGCGCCCTCTAAACCTCTTTGTGAATAAATCACTTAAGATCTTATTGCACAAAGAGGAGTAAATGAGAAGACATTAAAACATAGAAATTACGAGCTTTGCGCGTCACGCCAGCAAGCTGCGCTTATACAAGTAAATTTAACCACGGCGTTAAACTTACCCTTCTTGGCGCACTATATTCTCAAGGGCGCGAATATTAGTAATTAAGTCCTGACGTTGTGGGTTGGCTTGTAATGCTTTTCTAAGATGCTTTAGCGCACTCGGGTAGTCTTTAGAATCAATTGCTATTTGCGATAATCCAAGCCACGCCGATAGTTGGTAATCAGGCAGAGCTTGTGCACGAACATACATAAGTTTAGCTTGGGTAAGTTGACCTTTACTACGATATATACTTGCTAAACTAAGTAGGGCATCACCTAAATTCGGGTTTATTTTAAGTGCATTATTTAAGCTTTTAAGAGCACGTTTAGTATTACCTTGTTGCATAGCAATTTGTGCGCTGTATACAGAAAACTGCGCTTGTTCATCACGGGGTAGCTGCTTAGTTAATCTTTTTGCGCTGCCTATTAGCTCTTTAGCTAAATCCCATTTTTGTTGAGATACAAGCCAGCCTAAAGTTTGCATCGTGGTATTAATAACCTCAACTTGCTGCTGTTTAGTGGCGTGTTTTAAACCTTGCTTTAATAAACTCACAGCGCGTTCAGTGCTGCCTTCACTTAAATGCAGCTGGGCTGCTAAAAGCTGGTTACTGGTATCTTTAGGGTTGAGTTTTAAGGCCACTTCAATAGCAGCAAGCGCTTGCTTTTTTTGATCAAGCTGTAATGCTATTTGTGCACGTTGCAGCCAAAGTTCAGCTTTATCAGGGCTTTTATTAAGTAATTCTTTTAGTAATGCACTTGCCTGACTTAAATCACCCGATTCAATTAACGCAAACAATAGACCTTGTTGATATTGGCTTGTTTCTGGCGCTAGCATTAGCGCCTGGCGGTACGCCGCTACTGCGCTCCAAGGTTGGCTATGCTGCACGTGTATATAAGCAAGTTGCGCATAACTTTGTGCGTCAGCTTGGCCTAGTTCAATACTGTGAACTAGGTGTGTTTGTGCTTTGTCATACTTTGCTTGTTGCATGTATAAAAGGCTCAAACCTTGGTGTGCTTTTACTAAATCAGGTGAAGCTTTTAAACACGCTAGGTAAGCTAGTTCAGCGTTATTAAAGTCTTTTGTTGAAAGCAGTACTTGTGCACGTAATAAGTTTAAAGCAGTGCTATCTTGGCTTATATCTCGGCCTTTAAATAGCGCCGCAACTTCACTGTAATTACCGGCTTGTAATAATGGTTGTACTTGGCGAGCAAAACCGCGCTCGGTCGGCTCAATAAGGACCTCTGTAGGGCCTAGTAATTTATTATTTATAGCCAACTGCCATGTTGGATCGCTAGGCGATAAAGTTACTTTTAGTGGCGCACTTTTTAATGACGTACTAGCAGCGCTTGCATGCACGCTACTTACACCTAATAAAGGGAGTGAGCACATTACAGTCGTAAACAGTGCAAAAGTTAATGGTTTTAGCGTTTTAAATATATTCATGTTTTTCATTTTAATAGGCTTAAGGTTTAAATTCGATTGGCCAAATAAAGCGAGCGCGTACGGTTTCACCTTCTTTTTTAGGTGCACTAAAGCGGCTTTGTTTAATAATTTTGTCGATAGCTGGTTTAAGTTCAGGGTATGGGTTTTGTACTACCTCAATTAAACTTAACTTGCCACTTTCATCAATAAATACATCGAGTTTTACAGTAAATACATCAACACCTCGGCGGGTTAAGCTTTTTGGTAAAACTGCCTTGACGGGAGTAAGTAAAGTTGGGAGACCATCGAGTTGATTTAAGCTAAATGCATCCCAATTTACACTCATTGATTGCCATTGTGGCGCGCTTACTTTTACGTTGGGTGTATCGGGTTTTACAATACTTAAATCACTGTTTATCTTAATTTTTACGGCTTGGATTGACGCGCCGGCACCTTCTACCGCTAAGCTTTGCATTGGCTCATTTGTTTGCTGTTGCGATATAGATGGAGGAGGGGGAGGTGGCAGTGCCACCATGGCAATCTCACGTACAACCACTTTGTCTTTTATATGATGTTCTGCAAGTTGCCCAAGCCATAAAAGCAGTAATGCAGCACTAAGCACAATGAGGCTAAGGCCAAATGCAAACAGCGGATGGCGATTGTTTTTTGTTTTTTGAAGCGGGTTAATCGTGTGCATATTATTGTTTCGTAGCTAAGTTAACTTGCGCTGCGCCTGCCAGCTTTGCTTCGTCAATTACTTGAACAAGTAATTCAGTAGGTACTGTTTTATCAGCTTGAATAACCACAGGGCGTTGTTGCTGTTTTAACATTTGCTCGACACTACTACGTACACCGGCAACACCAATTTGGCCGCCATCAAAAAATACTTGTTGGTTGTCGGTTATTGCTAAAAATATAACTTGCTGCTCAAGACGACTGGCCGATACGGCTTGTGGTTTATCAACCTCAACGCCGCTTTCGCGTACAAATACGGTTGTAACAATAAAAAATATTAGCAATATAAATACCACATCAAGTAGCGGCGACATATCAATATGTTGCCCCGCTTCTTGCTCTAGCTTGTGCTTTAATCGTGATTGCATAGTGTTACCCTAACTGTTTACTTAATGTATGTAATTTAGGATTACGCTGCGAATACGCTAAGTAAGCTTGCATTAACCACGCAGGAATAGCGCACACAAGACCAAGTTGAGTTGTTAGCAATGCATCACCAATGGCGTCACTCATTAACTCGTTATGGCCCAGCGCCATTACTTTAAATGTATCAAGCAAACCAACAATGGTGCCTAATAAACCAAGTAGCGGAAGCGCTGCAGTTAAAATAGAGCTAACTTCTTGCCAATAACCTTTGCGCTGCGCTTGGTATTGTTTAAGGTGCAGTAAGTCATGAAAAATCAGCTGGTATACAAATAAAGCGAGTAAAAGAATACACCAGCAAATAGGGTTACTAACTATTTTTTCAAACATTGTTATCTCCTTTTTCTAGTTGGCTTAGCTGTAATGCAAAGCCTTCTAGTTGGCTGTAATACGCTTTTGCTTTACGCGATAACAGTGCATTTAAAACGAGTGCTGGTATAGCAACGACTAAACCCAGTTCGGTTGTTATAAGTGCTTGTGCAATACCGCCCGATACAACTTCTGGGTCGCCTGAGCCAAACAAGGTCATCATTTTAAATGTTTCGATCATGCCGCTAACAGTGCCTAATAACCCAAGTAGTGGGGCTACTGCTGCAGTAACGGCAATAGCGCCAATAAAGTTATCGAGTTTATGCTTATCATGAATTAACTGATTAAATAATTGATCGTCTCGTACTTGGCCTTTTTCGCTTTGCAGCGTTAAGTTAAATAGCTGCTGCTGCATACCTGAAAATTCACTGCTATTTTCAGCTTTAAAAAGTTGCTGTAATTGCATTTGAGAGTGCATTTTAATTTTACTTAAACGCAGTAGCTGTGCGGCTTTTAATAGCGCAATGGTAAGTGCAAAGCAGGCAAATAAAATAATAGGGATAGCCCATAAACCGCCTTTTTCTAGGTGTTCAAGCGGACTTTCTTGTTGGGCTTGGCTAGTTACTAAGTGCGTTAAACTAGGATCAAAAGTAAGTAATGTAGAGCCTACACCGTTTTGCTTTAAAGTATTATCGAGTGGGTTGTCGTCACTTGTTGATTGTACTAACGCTACTTTTAATGCATTAGATTCATCATCTAAATTTAATAAACCCATAAGTTTAGGTGTTTGCGTACTAAACCATGCAACAGGCCCGACTTGAAGGGTATTAGCTTGGCTTAATTCGCCATTACTTAGCACAACCGATTGTTTTTTTAACTGTGGATAAAGTGCCTGCTCTTGATTATTAATTAGCGATACAACACGGCTTAATAACTCGTTTTGGCTATTAGCCGACTCGTTACTGCTAGCACTATTGCTGGTATTTTGGCGTACAAAACGGCTAAGTAAGTTTAATTGATATTGCTGCTGCTGTTGCCAAGTGTCTAATCGGGTTTGTAACTGATCAAGGCTTAATGTGTTTTCGTCAGCTAGGCGGCGATTAACGGCTGCTTGTTCGCGTAATTTACTGAGCGATTGCTGCTTGGTAAAAATTTGCTTTGCAAGGGTCGCTTGCTCTTTTGAAATGCTATTTTGAGTTTTACTTAGAGTACGCTGCGCTGTTTTAATATCACTTAAAATACTTTGCTTAGCATCATCACTGCTAGCTGCAAAAGATATGTTTGCACTAAAAAGTAACACTGTGGCGCTAAATACTTTAATTATGCTGTTAGTAGCCATTATTTAGCCCCTTGCTGGTTTTTATTTACATAACTTAATATTGGGAGTGTTACCCAATCAGCAGCGCGCTTTTTTTGCTGTACAGCAATACCCAGTGCAACTTGTTCTGCATTAATGCTTGAATCAAACTCCCACTGCCAACCTAAGTCACTTGGAAAACCAATACCTACATAACTTAAATCTTCGCTTACAAACCATGCTTGAGCTGCACCTAAGTAAAGCTGCTTTACCCACACTTCTTGCCCGTCAGGGTGTTTAATAGCCATTTCGTGAATAGAAATACGCTGTTGAAAATCATTAAGTAGAGTCAGCATTTTGAGCGCTGTTTGTAATCTGTCAGTTGTACTGAGTTTTGAATCGCTTAAATCACCTGCATTTTTCCAACTGTTTAATAGTGGCGGAGGTAATTGCACTTGTAATGAAAGTAATTGCTGAGAAATACGTGCTAGTTGATCATTTAATTGCTGTTGATCATTTTCAAGTTCTGATTGCTGAGTTACAAGCTGTTCGCGTTTTTGGGCAAGTTCACTGGTGCTTTTTTTTCTACGCTGATTAAGCTCGCTAAGTTGCTGCTGCTCGGCATTAAGAAGCGTTAAGGTTTGCTCCATACTGCTTTTTTGTTCAAGCCAATGAGTATTTAATTCTGTGTTTTGATTTTCTATTTGTAGCCATTTATTAACGAGTTGTTCTAGCTCACTAACAGTGTCGGCTTTTACTGCCATAGTGCTACAAAGCGCGATAACTACGCTAATTGGTTTAATTAAGCTTCGCATTACTTAACAACAATCCTGAAAGTTACGACAAGCAATTACAAGGACGTAATTACTGTTAATTTTTGAGTGTGTATACAATATAGGAATTCACATAATAATGCAATTGATAACAGTTATCGTTTACATTGAGTTGTTTGAGTGGTAGGATTTCGCCGAAATTAAATATGTACCTTAAATTAACAATAGTTAAGTGCTTAATAAAAACTACGGAGTAACCATGAGTAAGCCATCGAATAAAGGAAATGCGTACGTGAAGCCAATTGCAGCGGTTGTTACAGCTACGCTTTCAACTTGGGCAAGTGCACAGGATGTTCAAGAACTATCGGTAACCAAAGCAGAAACTAAAACTGAGTCTAGTTATGTTGTAGAAAAATCAACGTCGCATAAATACACTCAACCGCTACTCGATACAGCTAAAACGGTAACAGTAATCAACCAAGCGGTAATGAAAGACAGAAACGTAGATAGCCTACGTGATGCTTTGCGTAATGTTTCAGGTATTTCTTTAGCAGCAGGTGAGGGTGGCTCACCTACTGGCGATAGCATGTCGATTCGTGGTTTTAGTGCAACAAATGATATTTTTGTTGATGGTATTCGTGATGTTGCAGGTTACACACGTGATATTTACAACATTGAAGCCGTTGAAGTTGCAAAAGGCCCAGGCTCTGCAGTTTCTGGTCGTGGCGCAACAGGTGGTAGTGTTAATTTAGAAAGTAAAAAGGCGAAGTTAGACAACTTTAACGACGTTTCTCTACGTTTAGGTACAGAAAACGATTACCGTGGTCGTTTTGATACTAACATTCAAGTAAACGATACAAGCGCACTACGTATCAATCTTCTTACTGATAAAGGTGATGTTGCAGGTCGCGATCATGTTGAAAATGAAACAAATGCTGTTGCGTTTGCATTTGCAACAGGGCTTGGTACAAACAGCCGTTTTGATTTAAACCTAGAGTATCAACGCCAAGACAATTTACCTGATTATGGTATTCCTTGGGTTTACAGCGATACGCCAGTAGCTGAACTTGCAGATAGCGCGCGCTCACCTTCTCCTGTCGATTTTGATAACTTTTACGGTAATATTTACCGTGATTACGAAGATATTGAAGCTTACTCAACAACAGCTCGTTATGAGTATGATTTTTCTCAAAATACTACGTTACGTGTGCAAGGTCGTTTAGGTAAAGTAAAACGTGAATCAGTAACAACTGCACCGCGTTATTTCTCGGTTACAACAGACACTGACATTACCTTTGCAGATGAAAAAACACGTGATACTGAAAATTCACTTGCTGCACTTCAAGTTGATTTAATTGGTAACTATGAATTTGCTGGCTTTACTCACGATGTTGTAGTGGGTGTTGAACTTGCAAATGAAACGTTTACACGCCATAACTTTGTTGCCACTACGCCTGATAACTTAATTGAAGATGGAATACGTAACGACTTATACAACCCTGATGCAACAATTGCGTTTACGGGTGTGTACGGCCGTGACGGTACAAGCATTGAAGCTAAAGCTAAAAACCAAGCTATTTATGCATTTGATACAGTGACGCTTAACAAGCAATGGGAAGTTACAGGTGGAATTCGCTTTGATAGCTTCACTACGGATTATCACAACGATTACAATGATCCAAGCGCTTTAATTTCGACAAGTGACGATTTATTTAGCTGGAATGCAGCTGTAGTTTATAAACCTACAGAAAATGGCAGTGTATATTTAGGCGCAGGTAATTCATTTAACCCATCGGCGGAAAGCCTAACGGTATCTACGCGTTCAAATGCAGCTGATTTAGACGCAGAAGAAAGCCGCAGTTATGAATTAGGAACTAAATGGAGCCTAATGGATGGCCGCCTGCAAACTAATGCTGCACTTTTCCGTACTGAAAAAACCAATGCCCGTACTGATGACCCATTTGCAGATAGCTCAAGTGACGAAATACTTGGTGGTGAACAGCGTGTACAAGGTTTAGAGCTTTCAGCAACAGGCCTAATTACTAAAGAGTGGACTGTAATTGCTTCATACACTTACCAAGATAGCGAAGTAACTAAAGCATTAGGCGACGACGCAACTCAAATTGGTAACGAGCTTGCACGTACGCCTAAAAATAGCGCGAGTGTTTGGACTACGTACGATATGTCGGATAAGTTATCGTTTGGTTTAGGTGCGCAGTATGTAGGTGAGCGTTACAACGGCACTACGTCAACACGCTCTCGTGCGCCAGGTTATACTATTTTTGACCTGATGGTTGCGTATGACATATCAAAAGATTTGAGCCTGCAGCTTAATGGTGAAAACCTAGGTGATAAAGATTACGTTGATCAGTTAGGTGGTGGACACTTTGTACCAGGTGATGGTCGTAAGTTTAGTTTAACAGCGAGCTACTCTTTTTAATTTTAAAACAAATTAAAAAACAAAAGTAAGCATAAGGGCAGGCCTATTACCTGCCCTTAATTATTTGATGAAAATGTGAGAGGGCGCACATGATAGTTAAAATTCCAGAGCTATTAACGAAAGAAGAAGTGGCGTATTGCCATGAGGTTTTGCTTAAAGCGCAGTGGGCCGATGGCAGTATTACCGCAGGTCATCAATCAACCAAAGCAAAAAATAACTTACAGCTACCTGAAAATAGTCCTGAATGCCAAGAGCTTGGCGATATTATTATGGCAGCACTTGCGCGTAGTAATTTGTTTATGTCGGCTGCACTTCCTGCAAAAATTTTTCCTCCGTTATTTAATTGCTATCAAGGCGGGCAATCGTTTGGTGTACATGTAGATAATGCAATTAGACAAGTGCCGGGTACGCCAGTAAAAATTCGTACAGATGTATCAATGACGTTATTTATTAACGATCCTGAAGACTATGAGGGCGGTGAACTTGTTATTGAAGACACTTATGGCTCACACAGTGTAAAGCTGCCCGCAGGCAGTATGGTGTTATACCCTTCAACGAGTTTACATCGTGTAATGCCAGTAACGAGTGGGCGCAGATTAGCCTCATTTTTTTGGATGCAAAGCATGGTAAACAGCGACGAAAAACGTGGTTTGTTATTTGATTTAGATATGTCGATTCAAAGTTTGCGCAGCAAAGTAGAAGATAGCCCAGAGATTATTCAATTAACAGGTGTGTACCATAACTTACTAAGACAGTGGGCACAGACATAACGAAGATACTCGTTATTAAATATTGGATATAAGTAATTAAAAGCTGCGCTTTTCGCGTGAGTAAGCTCTACGCCTACGACGCAGCCATAAAATTGAATTCGGTGTTTTAAATGCTCGGTATGCGCGGCTTGATGCCGCGCACTTATTGTAAGCGCAAAGCTTGTTTTACTTAACCCTTATAACCGTTAGGGTTATTTGACTGCCAGCGCCAGGTATCTTGCATCATTTCATCAATACCGCGCACGGCTTCCCAGCCAAGTTCATTAAGTGCTTTTTCTGGCGCTGCATAACACGCTGCAATATCACCAGGGCGGCGAGGTGAAACCTGATAGGGTACAGCCTGATCGCTTGCTTTAATAAATGCATTAACCATTTGTAGTACAGAGTAACCATTACCAGTACCTAGGTTATAAACTAATGCACCCGTACTGCTGGCAATTTTATCAAGCGCTTTTAAATGACCAATCGCTAAATCTACAACATGTATATAGTCGCGCACACCGGTGCCATCAACTGTGTCGTAGTCATCACCAAATACAGCGAGTTGCTTTAATTTACCTACCGCTACTTGTGCGATAAACGGTAAAAGATTGTTTGGAATACCATTAGGATCTTCACCAATTAAGCCCGACTCATGTGCACCCACTGGGTTAAAGTAACGCAAAATAGCAAACGCAAAGCGCTCATCTGATTTAGCGATATCTTGTAGCATCATTTCAACCATTAACTTAGATGTGCCGTAAGGGTTGGTTGTACCGCCTACAGGGAAATCTTCTTTGATTGGTAAGCTTGCAGGGTCGCCGTAAACCGTGGCTGACGAGCTAAATACCAATTTAAATACACCCGCATCGCGCATCGCATCAACAAGCGTAAGCGTACCTTGAACGTTGTTTTGATAGTACTCAACTGGCTTTGCAACCGACTCGCCTACTGATTTTAAACCCGCAAAATGTATAACACTATCAACCGTGTGTTTTGCAAATACTGAATCTAAAAAGGGTTTATCGAGAATATCGCCTTGGTAAAAAGTGGCTTCTTTACCTGTTATATTTTTTACGCGCGCAAGTGATTCTTGTGATGAGTTACTTAAATTATCAATAACAACAACATCGTTACCTTGCTGTAAAAGTTCTAAAACAGTGTGCGAGCCAATATAGCCTGCGCCACCGGTTACTAAAATAGTCATGAAAGCTCCGTGGGTACCTTTTATCAATTAAGTTAATTTCACCATAAATAGAGGTGATTTACATGTTTTATCTGTAATTTATATGATTTTAATCGTATTTTTTTGATATCAGCACATTAAATACTTTTGATTACATTTTGTGCAAAACAAGTAACACTTGATTCGTAAGATTAAGTTATAGTTAATAAACAAGTGCTAAAATAGCTTTAGTAATAGCTAGTGCTAGGTTTACTCCAATCCACACTTTTGTGATTGGTTACCTCTTTGGAGAAAGATATGAATTTAGTTAAAAAAATAGCAACAACAATGTGTATCGCATTACCTGCGCTTGCCCATGCTGGTGAGTCTGTTGTTAAATGGAATGACTTTAATGATTATCGTGATGTGCGAGCGTCTAACCAAGCTAAGGGCTCGTATCACAAAAGTATTGCGGCAAGTTTTGAAAAACATATGTCTAAATTAGCTGAGCAACTACCAAAAGATTATAAGTTAAACGTAGAGTTTACTGATTTAGATTTAGCGGGAGATGTGCGTTATGGTGGTATGGAGGAAATTCGTGTAGTAAAACCAATATACTTTCCACGAATTAAGCTTAATTATTCGTTAACCGATAACGACGGTACCGTGCTTAGTAAAGATACTGATGTGGAGCTCAAAGATATGGGCTTTATGGATAAAATTAAAATGGGCCGCGAAGAATCACTATATTACGAAAAACGCTTATTAACGCAGTGGTTTGGTGAGCAAATATTACCAAGTTTAGATTAACTTAAAATAAGAATGCCGCTAAATAGCGGCTTTTTTGCTTTTTAAGCTTTACTTAAAAGTAGCTAACAGCGTGAGTATTTGCTGTAACTTAATAACGGTTGTTTTAAGTTTTTCTTCATCAAAGCCATCGTTAGATAAGCTTTCAACGTCAGCGGCTACGTCAAGAACATACGGCTTAAAGCGTTTGGCTTCAAAGCTAAAACCGGCATCTTGTGCAAATAAGGCTTTAAATTTGCCATGGCCTTGTTGTTGTAATTCGTCTAATTTTTTATCGGCATCAAGTGCCTGACGATAAACAATTTTTAAGTTAGTGTTGAGTTGTTCAATTATAGAATCCATGGTTTTCCTAAAGCTTTGTGCTGCATGGCCGACATAATACGTGGATTACATTTAAAAGTCAGGTTGATTAAGGCTTATAATTATGAATATATCAGGTGGAAATTTACCAGCTATGTCTGGTTCAGGACAAGGCAGTGAGCTTTATAGCGCTGCTTTATCTAAAAAGCAGCAACTAGCTGATGGTGCAGCAGCACTTGCACTTATTGAAGGTGCTGCACAATCGTCGAGTGCACAAACACTGGCTAAGTCGGTAACTGCATCATTGGGTAACAACGTAAATATATATGTTTAAATTAGCTTAAGATCGACAGGTGTTTTGCTTTTTTGACCACCTATTTCTCTCACTAATTTAGGCACTAAAAATCCAGGCAGGGCTTTTAATAGTTCTGCCATTATTTTTATAGCGTCTTCTTCGTTAATATCAAAGTGACTTGCGCCTTCAACCTTATCTAGCAAATACAAATAATACGGCAGTACGTCGGCATCAAATAACGCTTCGCTTAAATTTATTTGCGCATCAACAGTATCATTCACATCTTTTAAAATTACAGCTTGGTTTAATAGCGTGACATTTGCTTGTTTAAGCTTTTGCATAGCTGCTTTAAAATCGGAATCTATTTCGTTGGCGTGGTTTATGTGATTAATAAAAATAATTTTTAATGGCGATTTTGCTAATCGCTCACATAACTCATTGGTAATACGTGCAGGAATAACAACAGGTAAACGGCTATGAATTCGCATTCGTTTAATTTGTGGTAATTGCTCAAGCTCATCTAAAAACCAGCTTATTGCATCGTCTTTGGCCATTAGCGGGTCGCCACCACTTAAAATCACTTCGTTTATATTGGAATCTGATTTTATATAACTCAGTGCATCAAGCAGGCTTTTTTTATTAAGCTGGTTTTCTTGATACGGAAAGTGGCGTCTAAAGCAGTAACGACAATTTACCGCGCAGCCGGTTTTAAACATCACTAAAACACGCGATTTATACTTATGTAAAAGGCCTGGTTGGGAGTTGTCTTGCTCAAGTAGGGGATCTTTATTAAAACCCGACTTAGTTAAAAATTCTTGATGGCGTGGCATGACTTGCAATAAAAGAGGATCGTTTGGATCGCCTTTGCGTATTTTTTTTATAAAAGGGATAGGCACGCGTACCGGAAATAAACTGCGGGCTTTTAGGTCGTTTTCATGGACTTGGCTCGATAAACCGACCATTTCAAGCAAGGTTTTTGGGCAGGTAACTACATTTGCTAATTCTTTTTGCCAGTTTTTATGCAAATTTGCTTCATTTCTTTGTATCATTGGCATGTAGATTACTCGAAAAAATATAAATAGAGGAAACGATGGCGAATTATAGCACCAACGAGTTCAAGGGCGGCCTAAAAATTATGATGGACGGCGAGCCTTGCAGTATCTTAGAAAATGAAATGGTAAAACCTGGTAAAGGTCAGGCGTTTAACCGTGTTCGTATCCGTAAACTTATCTCTGGTAAGGTGCTTGAAAAAACCTTTAAATCGGGTGAATCAGTTGAAGGTGCTGATGTAATGGATACAGATTTAGCGTATCTATACACAGACGGCGAATTTTGGCATTTCATGAACAACGAAACATTTGAGCAAATTGCTGCTGACGAAAAAGCACTAGGCGATGCAGTTAAATGGTTAGTTGAAAATGATTTATGTACAATCACATTATGGAACGGCAGCCCTATTGCTGTTACACCACCTAACTTTGTTGAGCTTGAGATCACTGAAACAGATCCTGGCCTTAAGGGTGATACAGCGGGTACTGGTGGTAAACCAGCAACGCTTAGCACAGGCGCTGTAGTACGAGTTCCATTATTTGTACAAATTGGCGAAGTAATTAAAGTAGACACTCGTAACGGTGAATACGTAAGCCGTGTTAAGTAAGCTTTAACATTGTTTATAAAATCCCAGCTTAAGCTGGGATTTTTTTTGGAGAAAATATGTCAGCAGATCTTTGGGCCCCAAGCGCAAGCATTGAAACACTAAAACAACGTGCAGCAATATTACGTAACATTCGTGAGTTTTTTTATACGCGTAATGTAATGGAAGTAGAAACTCCTAGCTTAAGCAGTGCCAGTGTAACCGATGTGCATTTGGCCAGTTTTAACACCACATTTGTAGGTCCAGGGCACGCAGGTGGGCTTCCTCTTTTTTTACAAACATCTCCAGAGTTTGCTATGAAGCGCTTGTTAGCAGCAGGCTCAGGCGCTATTTTTCAGCTTTGTAAAGCATTTAGAAATGAAGAAGCAGGTAGTCATCACAATCCTGAATTTACAATGCTTGAATGGTATCGCCCAGGCTTTGATGAGTTTGCACTTATGGATGAAATGGATGAACTAATGCGGCTTGTTTTAGATGTCGAGCCGGCAACAAGGCTTACCTATCAGCAAGCGTTTGAACAAGCACTTGGACTCGATCCGTTAACCGCAAATATAGAGCAATTAAAGCAACTAGCGTGTGAGCATGGATTTGCTGATATAGCCCAAAATGAAACGCATAAAGATACCTTACTGCAATTATTATTTTGTATGAAAGTGGAGCCCACAATAGGACAAGATAAGCCATGTTTTGTGTATCACTTTCCAGCTTCTCAAGCGGCACTTGCACAAATTTGTGAACACGATACACGCGTAGCAGGGCGCTTTGAGCTTTATTACAAAAATATGGAATTGGCGAATGGCTTTAACGAACTCACAAATGCCAGCGAGCAAGCTAAACGTTTTAATGAAGATAACGCATACCGCGCTGAAAACGGTTTAAAGCAAGTGCCAATGGATACGCGTTTAATTAAAGCGCTGGAGCATGGATTACCACAGTGCGCAGGAGTGGCTTTGGGGATTGATAGGCTTGTAATGCTCGCAACAAATAAAGAGAAAATTAAAGACGTAATAGCGTTTGATGTGCAAAGAGCGTAATGCTTAGCTTGTAGGCGTAGGTGGAAAACCTGTAGGTGCGAATTTATTGCGCGCTCATGTAAATTAACTTTATAAATAAGCGAGGTATAAAACCTCACCTACAATAAACATCAACCCCAACAACCTACGGCAAACCTGTAGGTGCGAATTTATTTCGTGCTCGTGTAATTTAACTTTATAAAAAGCGAGGTATAAAACCTTACCTACAAATAAAAACACCGCGTTTAAATTAAACGCGGTGTTTTTATTTGCTTGCTGTAACTTTCATTTGAAAGCCAACGGCTGTGCTTTACAGATTAAGTGTAAACGTAACACCTGCAACACGAGGCTCACCTAATTGTGTGTAGGTATGCGTTGTGTAACCATCTTGTGGATCGTTACCAAACTCAAAACCACGTGTAGGGACTGTCTCGTCAAACACGTTACGAGCCCACGCGCGAACTGCCCACATGTCTGCTTCGTAGCCAAAGCTTAAGTTAACTAAGTTGCTGCTTGGTGCTTGTGAATTGTGACTATCTGAGAAGTAGTAATCGTCCTTACCTTCAATACCAACCATGCCGTAAAATGCGTTAGTAAAGTTGTAACGTGCAGTAAACGCATACTGGTATTTAGGTGACTGTGCTTGCTCACGACCGTCTTGGTTTAAGCCTGATTGTGTTACAAAGTCGTCAATTTCAGTGTTTAAGTAACCAGCACTACCTGTTAAAAATAGATTATCAGTTAGTTGGTAACTACCTTCAACTTCAAGTCCGTAGTTGCTACCAGAACTTGCGTTATCAACATAACCGGTAAATTGCTGACCTTCTACTTGCCATGCTTTTAACTGAATATCGTCGCGGTGCATGTAAAATGCAGCTAAGCGAAGCGTAAATTTGTCATCAAGTGATGAACCTTTAACACCAAATTCGCCACTCCATAAATATTCAGGGTCGAAACTGGTGTGTTGCTGGAAAAAATCAGCGCTTAGGTTTAAGCCTTCATCTTTGGCTTTAGCAAGCGCTTCTGAGTTAATACCGCCAGCTTTGTAGCCACGCGTAATGCTGGTGTAGATCATAGTGCGATCAATCACTTGATATTCAAGTACTATTTTACCGCCAACCATTACGTCGTCGGTGTCTTGTATAAAGCCATTGCTATCGGTGTAGTCGCCTTGGTATTGCTCTACACGTAAACCTGTAATTAATGTTGTTTTAGGGCCAATTGGAGTCGCTACTTGACCATATACTGCAACGTTACTCGTTTCGTAAGTTGAAGAAAACGGGCTTGCTAACCATGTGTATTGGCGCTCTAAATCAACGTCACGGTTTTGGTAATAAATACCCGCAACCCAGTTACCCGTTTTAGAATTAAACTGTAAATCTACAGACTGATCGTCGCGATCGCGGCTGTATAAATCAGTTGAGCTGTATCCATCTGGATGTAAGCCAGCAGCACATAACTTTGGCTCACTTGTATCGTTACATACCCAGTCTTCGTCAAAGCTGTAAAGTAATTCGGTATCAATAGCCGACAGGTTTAGATTTACATCAAAAGCGTCAAAACCCGTGTAAGTATTCTTGACACCTATAGCGTAGCTTTCTTGATTATCTTGGCCTGGTTCATCGGCAACACTATTGCGGCTGTTATCAAGCGTAAACGCATCGTAACCATTGTTTATGTCAATATAGTGAAGGTTTAACTCAGTATTTAAATGCTTTGTAAGCTGACTGTTTATTTTAAAGCGGGCTACTTGTTCGTCTTGATTTTGTGTTTCGTCATTTAAGTACAAGTTATCTACGTAACCGTCTGACTTTCTGCGAAAGTAGCTAACGCGTGCGCTAGTGTCATCTGTTAAACCAGTGCTTGCTGCAATACCTGCTTCACGTGTGTTGTACGTGCCAGCACCTACTTGTAATTTTAAACTTGGATCGCTTGTGGCTTTAGCTGAACCCATTTGGATCATACCGGCCATACCGTCTGCGCCAAAGCGTGTACCTTGTGGGCCACGATAAATTTCTACATGGTCTATATCAAATAATAATGAGCTGCCACCAAGGCCAGAATAATTAATACCATCAATAACTAAGCCCACAGATGGATTAATAGGGTCTACAAATTGTGAACGAAGTCCCACGCCACGAATTTGAATATAACGACCACGTGATGCACCAGATGCAAAATTTACATTGGCGGTACTGCCTAACATTTCGTCTAAGTAACTTGCACCACGTTGATTAATTTCATCTTCGCTGAATAAGCTCGCACTCGCGCTTAAAGTTTGAATGCTTTCGCGCTGAAAATCGCCAGTTACAACAATTCTTTCTAGGTCGCTATCATCAGCGTTAGCTGCAATTGGTGCACCAAGCAGCGGTAAAAGTGCGGCAGTAATTAAAGACAAACGTAAGTTCATTGGGTTACTTAACTCCATTTTAGGGACTCGTATGGTAGCAATTATTTAAACACATGTGCTATAAACGCGGCAATTATACGTTAAATAATCAGGATTACTAATATGACCTTTAAAGTTGACTTCAAAGTACGTGATTACGAATGTGACTTACAAGGTATCGTAAATAACAGTGTTTATTTTAATTATTTAGAGCATGCTCGCCATGAATTCTTGTACGCACACGGTATTGATTTTGCTCAATTAGCGAAAGATAAAATTAACCTAGTCGTGATGCGCAGCGAAATGGACTATAAACATTCACTACTACCAGGTGATGAATTTTATGTGGCTGTGGAGCCGCAGCGTATTAGTCGTTTAAAATTTGCGTTTAAGCAAACGGTTATACGTAAAAGGGATGAAAAAGTAATGCTTAATGCACTGGTTATAGGAACGTCTGTTAATGAAAAAGGTAGACCGTTTTTACCTGAGCAAATAGATAACGTATTTAAAACTGCAACTTAGTACTTAATCGCATAACTTTTGAACTATCATAGAACAAAAATTTACATTTAAAACATGCATTTTTAACGGATAAAGGGCATAAATATTGTTACAATTACATTAATTAGACAATTAGTTAGTAGTAGCATGAAATTAGCAGCAATACCGATGCTTATAGTCGGTTTATGTGTTGGTTGCGCATCAACAGGGACGGTTACCAGTGAGCAGCTTAAATACACCCAATGGCAATTATCACGTGTTGATGGTTTAGCAATTCCACCTTCGTTTAATGCATCAATGAGCTTTATTGAAGCACTGCAAGTAAACGGTTTTGCTGGCTGTAACAAATTTTTTGGTGAAGGCTCGCTTGAAGAAAGTAACCTTACCGTAAGTAAATTAGGAATGACGCGCAAGTCGTGCGGCGAAGAGCTTGATGAGTTTGAGCAGCAGTTATTACAAGCCTTAAAGCAAGGTGCCGAGCTTAAAATGCAAGACCAGCAATTAGTCATGCAGGGCGAGCAAACATTTGTGTTTATCCCTAAATAATTTTAAGTTTTTGAAAAACAGCCCCTTGCGGGCTGTTTTTAACTGACGTACACTCAGCGCAGATTTGTTGAATAATATCTTCGAATCGACGAACAAAATGTATATATCAATACTTGTCGGAGTGCCAAAGCTAAGGAATTAGTTTTTGGCTGAGATCGCGAAAGCGGGATCCGTGAACCTGATCAGGTTAATACCTGCGTAGGGAACAAGCTGCCTAAAATGGGACGCTTGTGCGTCTTTTTTTATGCGCACAATAAAGTGATTTATTTTTTAGGCTGCAAAGTAGCATGTACGCTACTTTACGATCTTTCTCTATTCCTCGGAATATCTGACAAGACAACCCTTAAGCAATGAGGCA
Source organism: Pseudoalteromonas sp. SR43-2 (assembly GCF_014163885.1). Classification (NCBI taxonomy): domain Bacteria; kingdom Pseudomonadati; phylum Pseudomonadota; class Gammaproteobacteria; order Alteromonadales; family Pseudoalteromonadaceae; genus Pseudoalteromonas; species Pseudoalteromonas sp. SR43-2. The sequence continues at coordinate 36,178 of NZ_JACJED010000001.1, forward strand.
AGTCATGTCAAATACTACAAATAAAGCGTCACGCCGAGAAACTCGTGCTGCCGCGTCTGAATATATTTATAACTTAACGGGTCAACCGTTCCCAAATTCTCATAAAGTATACGTTGAAGGTACTCAACCAGGCGTGCGCGTTGGTATGCGTGAAATCACGTTAAGTGATACGTTTATTGGCGGTACAGATGAAAACCCTGTTTATGAGACAAACGATCCGCTACGTGTTTACGATACGTCGGGCCCGTATACCGATCCTAATTTTGAACTAGACGTGCGTAAAGGCTTACCAAAATTTCGTGAACAATGGATTAAAAACCGTGGTGACACTGAAATTTTAGAATCAGTGACGTCGCAGTTTTCGCAGCAGCGCATGGCAGATGAAGGGTTGGATCATATTCGCTTCGATCACCTTCCAAAAATTCGCCGTGGTGTCGCTGGTAAAAACGTAACGCAAATGCACTACGCACGCCAAGGGATTATTACCCCTGAAATGGAATACGTAGCTGTTCGCGAAAATATGGGGCGTGCAGAAATCCGTAAAGAATTACTTGCCGCGCAGCATAAAGGCGAGTCGTTTGGTGCGAGTATTCCTGAATTTATTACCCCAGAGTTTGTACGCGACGAAATAGCCCGCGGTCGCGCTATTTTACCAAATAATATAAACCATCCAGAAACAGAGCCTATGATTGTAGGTCGTAACTTTTTAGTAAAAGTTAATGCTAATATTGGTAATTCATCGGTTAGCTCATCTATTGAAGAAGAAGTAGAAAAAATGGTGTGGTCTACCCGCTGGGGCGCAGACACCGTGATGGACTTATCAACGGGGCGTTACATTCACGAAACGCGCGAATGGGTTGTACGTAACTCGCCTGTACCTATTGGCACAGTACCGATTTATCAAGCGCTTGAAAAAGTAAACGGTGTGGCTGAGGATTTAACGTGGGAGATTTTCCGCGATACGCTTATAGAGCAAGCTGAGCAGGGCGTTGATTACTTTACTATTCATGCCGGTGTACTGCTTCGCTACGTACCAATGACGGCTAAACGTGTAACCGGTATTGTGTCGCGCGGTGGCTCAATTATGGCTAAATGGTGTTTAGCGCATCACAAAGAAAACTTTTTATACACGCACTTTGAAGACATTTGTGAAATTTTAAAACAATACGATGTGTGTTTTTCATTAGGTGATGGCCTTCGCCCTGGTTCGATTGCTGATGCCAACGATGAAGCGCAGTTTAGTGAGCTGCGCACATTAGGTGAACTGACTAAAATTGCGTGGAAGCACGACGTACAAGTATTTATTGAAGGCCCAGGGCATGTGCCAATGCACATGATTAAAGCCAATATGGATGAGCAATTAAAGCATTGCGACGAAGCGCCTTTTTATACTTTAGGCCCGCTAACGACCGATATTGCACCAGGGTACGATCATATCACCTCAGGTATTGGGGCGGCCCAAATAGCATGGTACGGCTGTGCAATGCTTTGTTATGTAACACCTAAAGAGCATTTAGGTCTGCCAAATAAAGAAGATGTTAAAGAAGGCTTAATTACCTACAAAATAGCTGCACATGCCGCCGATTTAGCAAAAGGTCACCCAGGCGCGCAAGAGCGTGATAACGCGCTATCAAAAGCACGCTTTGAATTTAGATGGCATGACCAATTTAATATTGGTTTAGATCCAGAGCGTGCTCGTGAATATCACGACGAAACCCTGCCGCAAGAATCAGGCAAAGTGGCTCACTTTTGTTCTATGTGTGGCCCTAAATTTTGCTCTATGAAAATTAGCCAAGAAGTACGCGATTACGCTAAAGATTTAGAAACACGCGGTATTGATCCAAATGACGCTGGCGAGGCTATTGAGATCAAAATGATTGATGTAGAAGCCGAAATGAAAGCTAAATCTGCCCAGTTTAAGCAAACAGGCTCAGAAATTTACCACAAAGCGGTATAGCAAGAAGTTAGATGCAGATGTAGGTGAGGTTTTATACCTCGCTTCTTTAAACATTGAAGAAGTGCGAGTGAGTTCGCACCTACTAATAACTGCTTTTGGAGGTTTTATGTTTTATAACATTGCTGTGGTGGGTTTTGGTTTAGCAGGGCGCTTAGCTGCCCTTGAGCTAAGTAAGTTGCATCATGTAACGGTGTTTGAAGCAGACGATGAGCAAACCCCAAATAGCGCCGGTAAAGTGGCAGCAGCAATGCTTGCCCCGCTGGCTGAGTCGGTGTTATGCGAGGCTGATTTAGCTTTAATGGGGCTTGATTCAATGAAGCGCTGGCCAGAAATAGTGAGTGAACTTGAGGGGGATGTGTTTTTTCAGCAGCAAGGCACATTGGTCGTTGCGCATCAGCAAGATAAAGGCGATCTACAAAGCTTTACTCAGAGAATAAAGCCCATAGCAGGGCAAAGCGCTCAGGCATTGAATGCTCAGCAAATAGCGCAGTTAGAGCCAGAGCTTGCTAATCGGTTTAACCAAGGTCTATTTTTACCCTGCGAGGGGCAAATAGATAACCAAGCCTTTTATAAAGCAAGTTTTACCATGCTCAACAAGCGCAAAGTTAAGTGTGTGTTTAACCAGCGCGTAACCATTAAAAACGGTGAAATAAATAATCGACCATTTGACTACATTATAGATTGTCGTGGGCTTGGTGCTAAAAGCGATAAACCACTTAGAGGTGTGCGCGGTGAAGTCGCAAGGCTATATGCACCTGAAGTAAATTTAACGCGACCTGTGCGTTTAATGCATCCGCGTTACCCAATTTATATAGCGCCTAAACCGAATCATGAATATGTAATTGGTGCGACCGAAATAGAATCGCAAGATAGCGGCGCCGCAACAGTGCGATCAACTCTTGAGTTACTTTCAGCGGCTTATACCGTACACAGCGGATTTGCCGAAGCACGACTACTTAATATTCAAACCGGATTACGCCCTGCATTTAGCGATAACCGCCCAGAAGTATCACAAGTTGGCAATGTAATTAGCATTAACGGCTTATATCGTCATGGTTATATGCTGGCACCGGCATTAGTGGCGCAAGTAGTTTCACGAATAGAGTGAGAATAAAATGAACATTACAATTAATGGCGAGCTACTTAATGTTAATAGCAAAGCGCTCGTTGAGGTACTTCAAAGTTTTGGTGCGGTTGCGCCTTTTGCTGTGGCTGTTAATGGCGAATTTATTCCACAAAGTCGGCACAGTAACTATGTACTTAATAAAGGCGACAGTGTTGAGTTGCTGTCACCCATTCAAGGCGGATAAAGCTCATGCAAACTAAAGACTGTTTAACTATTTATGGTGAGCAAGTAAATAGCCGTTTATTAATAGGCTCTGCGCTTTATCCGTCGCCCGACATTATGACCCAATCGATAGTCGCCTCTGGTGCTGAAATTGTAACCGTGTCGCTTAGGCGCCAACAAAGTGCAGCAGCCGGTGATGACTTTTGGCAGTTAATAAAAAATACAGGCTTAAAAATACTCCCTAATACTGCAGGGTGCCACAGTGTAAAAGAGGCGATTACACTTGCAAAAATGTGCCGAGAGGTATTTGCCACCGACTGGATTAAGCTGGAGCTGATTGGCGATGATTACAATTTACAGCCTGACCCTTTTGCGTTACTTGAAGCCACAAAAATATTAATTAATGATGGCTTTAAAGTATTGCCTTATTGCACCGATGACTTAGTACTTTGCCAGCGCTTAAATGAGCTAGGGTGTGAGGTGCTTATGCCGTGGGGGGCGCCAATAGGCACCGGTAAAGGCTTGTTAAATAGTTATAATTTAAAAACTATTCGAGAGCGTTTACCCGATACCACATTAATAGTAGATGCAGGTTTAGGTTTGCCATCGCATGCCTGCCAAGCACTCGAAATGGGGTATGATGCGGTATTATTAAATTCAGCCATTGCAGGGGCGGGTTGCCCAATTACTATGAGCCGCGCATTTAAAGCCGCAGTTGAAGCAGGGCGCTTTGCATATCAAGCAAAAGCAATGCCTGAAAAAGACGTTGCAGCCCCATCAACCCCAACAATGGGTATGCCATTTTGGCATCAGCAGTGAAGGAGAGAATATGAATAACGTAGTGTGGACTATTGCCGGTTCTGATTCGGGCGGCGGCGCAGGTATTCAAGCTGATATAAAAGCAATGCAAAGTTTTGGTGTGCATGGCTGCACGGCAATTACGGCGCTTACTGCACAAAATAGTTTAGGCGTAGAAGCTATTAATGCGGTGTCTACCGATATTATTGAATCGCAGTTACTAGCGCTTGAAAAAGACATGAAAGCCAAAGTGATAAAAATTGGCATGCTTGCCAATGTGCAGCAAATTCAGTTGATCAGCGAACATATAAGTCACTATAAAGCTAAGTGGCCGGTGCCTCCCGTTATTGTATATGACCCTGTTGCGATTGCCTCAAGCGGTGACTTACTAACAGAAGAAGACACAGTAAGCGCAATAAAAGAATGTTTACTGCCGCTGGTGGATGTAATAACCCCAAACACCCACGAAACACAGTTATTAACCGGTGTGTATTTAATTGGCCCAGCTGCAATAAAAGAAGCGGCTAATAAGTTATTAAGCTGGGGCGCAAAAGCCGTTGTTATTAAAGGCGGACATTGGGATTACCCAAGTGGCTACTGCATTGATTATTGTATTGATAGTAATACGCAAAATGGTGAAGAATACTGGTTAGGCAATCAAAAAATACAAACACCGCATAACCACGGCACCGGATGTAGCATGGCTTCGGTCATTGCTGCGTGTTTAGCTAAAGACTACCCATTAAAAGATGCTTTTATTTTAGCTAAAGCATATATAAACCAAGGGCTAAAACAGTCTGTTCGGTACGGCGAGGGGATTGGACCGGTTGCTCAAACCTCGTTTCCCACTAATTTAGCTGACTACCCACAAGTAATTGAGCCAGGTAGCTGGCTGGGCGATGAACTAGATTTTGATGTGCCGCTTGATTTTAATATGGCCGCTGATTTTGCACCTTGTGAAAGTAAATCGCTTGGCTTATATGCGGTTGTAGATAGTGCTGATTGGCTAGAAAAATGCTTACAACAAGGCATTAAAACAGCGCAGTTACGCGTTAAAAATAAAACGCAAGACGAGCTTGATGGGCTCATTAAGCAAGCTGTTGAGCTGGGCAAACAATACAACGCACAGGTATTTATAAACGACTACTGGCAGTTAGCTATTAAGCACGGTGCATATGGCGTGCATTTAGGGCAAGAGGATTTAGACATTGCTAATTTAGCGGCAATTAAAGACGCAGGGTTAAGGCTTGGGCTTTCTACTCATGGTTTTTATGAAATGTTGCGTGCGCATAATTATCGCCCTAGTTATATGGCATTTGGCGCTATTTACCCAACCACAACAAAAGATATGACAGGTCAAATACAAGGCCTTGAAAAGCTGATTAAGTTTGTACCACTTATGCAAAGCTACCCAAAAGTAGCAATAGGCGGTATTGATTTAAGCCGTGCTGAGCAGGTAGCGAAAACAGGCGTGGGCAGTGTTGCCGTAGTGCGTGCGATTACCGAAGCTGATAATTACGTAGAGGCTATAAGCGCTCTGCAAGTGGCCATAAGCAGTGCCTATTAAAACTAACAAGGCTGATAAACGTGAGTGAGCTAAGCGATAAAGAAACTCTGCGTTACAGCCGCCATTTGTTGCTTGAAGAAGTTGGGCTTAAAGGGCAATTAGCACTTAAATCCTCAACGGTTGCTGTAGTGGGGGCTGGTGGGTTAGGTAGCCCAGCGCTTTTATATTTAGCCGCTGCGGGTGTTGGAACGCTTATTTTAATTGATAATGATGAGGTTGAGCTTTCAAACTTACAGCGCCAAGTGCTTTATAAAATAAATCACTTAGGACAAAGCAAAGTCGCTGCAGCGGGTAAAGTATTAGCGAGTCTTAATAATCAAATAGAAATAGTAACGCATTGCCAAAAATTAGCTGAGAGTAACGCCACTAATATTCTAAAAGGTGCTGATATAGTACTTGATTGCTCTGATAACTTTAGTACTCGCTATAGTGTTAATCGTTATTGTATTAGTAATAAAATACCGTTAATTTCTGGTGCTGCACTCGCAACCAAAGGGCAGTTAATGGGCTTTGATTTTAGGCAAAGTGATAGCCCATGTTATGGCTGTGTTTTTCCACAGGGCGAAGCTACACCGGTTATAAATTGCAGTAACGCTGGGGTTATTAGCCCGTTACTTGGTGTAATAGGCTCTATGCAGGCGCAACTTACGCTTAACTTATTGCTAGGGCATGCAGAGGGAAGTGTGTTTATAACCTTTGATGCGCTTACTTTAAAGCAGCAGTACTTTAAAGTGATTAAAGATTCAGAGTGTAAAGAGTGTGGAAAATAGGTTTTGAATGGGCTTGTGCCTGTTATTACATGTGGCTTTAAGAAACTAAAATCTGCGCTTTTCGCGTGAGCAAGCTTCACGCCTACAAAAATAAAAAAACCGCGTTTAAATAACGCGGTTTTTTGATTTCTAATTAACGATTTATTTTAGTCGTTAATTTTTGCAAACGCAGTACCTAAGCGAGTAACCACTTCTGGTAGTTGATCTTCCAGTATTTCAGCTTTATCAGCACCCCATGCTAGTACCACAGTAGAGCCTAATTTAAAGCGACCCATTTCTTCACCCTTTTTAAGCGTGATGGCGTTATCGCCAGTGGTTGGGTATTTCCAACTAAATACATCGCTACCTGCTGGTGGCGTGACAGTACCTGCCCAAATAGTTTCTATGCTGGCTACAATTGTTGCGCCAACAAGTACCATAGCAAGCGGACCAATCTCAGTTTCAAAAATTGCTACTACTCGTTCATTACGCGCAAACAAGTTAGGCACGTTTTGCGCGGTAAGTGGGTTTACTGAAAATAAATCACCTGGCACGTAAATCATTTTGCTTAGTGTGCCATCAATTGGCATATGAATACGATGGTAATCTTTAGGTGCTAAATAAATCGTTGCAAACTTACCGCCTAAAAATGGTGTTGTATCATCTTGTGAGCCGCCTAGTAGCGCTTGTAAGCTGTAATCGTGACCTTTAGCTTGTATTAGCTGTCCGTCAACAATATCGCCTAGCTGGCTGATTGCGCCATCCACTGGATGAATGATGATATCGCTATCTTCTACCATTGGGCGCATGCCGTCTTTTAAAGGGCGAGTAAAAAATTCATTAAAGCTTTTATAATGAGCAGGATCTGGGTATTGGGCTTCGCTCATATCTACTTTATATTGCTTAATAAATAGTTTAATTAAAGTCGTTGTTAAAGCGCCTGCTTTAGCTGCGGCTAATTTACCCACTACGCGTGAAATAAAATGTTTTGGCATTGCGTACTGCATTGCGATTTTAAATTTGTCTAAACTCACAGTATTTATCCTAAATTATACGCGAGGCGCACGGGCGCCTGCACGGCCATCGGCCATTGTTTCTAAAATTCGGTGGTAGCTGTCAAAGCGCAATTGAGAAATTTTGCCATCTGCTACAGCTTCTTTAACTATACAGCCCGGATCGTTTAAATGTTTACAGTCTCTAAAGCGGCACCCGCCTATAAATTCTCTAAACTCTTTAAAGCACCAGGTTACACGCTCAACATCTAAATGCCATAAACCAAACTCACGAATTCCTGGCGAGTCGATTAGGTTACCGCCACTTGGTAAATGGTGAAGGCGTGAAACAGTTGTTGTGTGCTGTCCTAAGCCGCTGTTTTCAGATACTTCTTTAGTTAATATTTCAGCGTTAGGTAATACAGTATTAACGAGGGTGGATTTACCCACACCACTTTGGCCAACAAAAATGTTATTTTTACCAACAAGTACTTCTTTTAATTCATCAATACCATTGCCCGATATATTACTAACAAGGAGTACTTGGTAATCAAGTTTACGATAGATATCGAGAACTTTTTGTATTTCGCTAAGACCTGCGTCATCAATTAAATCTATTTTATTGAGTACTAAAATTGGCTCAATACCCATATCTTCACAGGCTATTAAATAGCGGTCGATAATACTTGGGGTAAACTCAGGTAATACCGCCGATACCATGAGTATTTGATCAATGTTAGCCGCAATAACTTTTACGCCGTCGTAAAAGTCAGGGCGGGTAAGTTGCGAGCGACGCTCTTGCGTGGCTTCAATTACTCCGGCTAAATCACCTTCACTTACTTTGGCACGGCGAAACAATACCTCATCACCACACACTAAATTTGACACGGTACGTCGTATATTACAACGAAGTACATCGCCATTTTCAGTTTCGACATCGGCGTGTTGCCCAAAACGACTGATCACAATTGCGCTCTCGACCTGACCTAAATTATCGGTTTGCCACTCTTGCGCGCCTTTTTTAGCTGGTCTTGAGTCTGCGCTATTAATGCGCTTTTGGTGGTTGGCCTTGATCTGACGCGATTGGCCTTTACTTAATTTTTTCTGTTTTGCCACTGGAGGCCTATAACCTTAGTTAAATGTCGCTTTTCCTAAAAAAAGCTTTAGCTCGACGGTTGATGCTAATATGATATATCGAAATGCGTTGGATCTAAAGGAAAGCACCGCTTAGGTAATTATGACTATTAATAAATCAAATTTAATTTGGCTCGATCTTGAAATGACAGGACTCGAACCAGAGACCGATAAAATACTCGAAATTGCGACGGTTGTCACTGACGCAGACCTGAATATATTAGCTGAAGGGCCAACCATAGCTATTCATCAAAGTGATGAATTACTAAATGGTATGGACGAGTGGTGTACTACGCAGCATGGTAAGTCGGGTTTAACAGCGCGCTGTAAAGCAAGTACATTCAATGAAGAGTATGCCGTGGCACAAACGTTAGACTTTTTAAAACAGTGGGTGCCTGCAGGCGTATCACCAATGTGTGGTAATTCAATTGGGCAAGACCGCCGCTTTATGAATAAATACATGCGTGAACTTGAAGATTTTTTTCATTACCGCAATCTTGACGTGAGTACCATTAAAGAATTAGCACGTCGCTGGAAACCTGAAGTGCTTGCAAAAGTGAACAAAAAAGGCTCACACCTTGCTTTGGATGACATTAAGGATTCGATTATGGAATTAAAAGTCTATAGAGAAAATTTCTTTAATTTGTAAAAAACACTTGCAAACACATCGGATTATTGTAGAATCCTGCCCCGCTCAAGACGATAACCCACGCGGGGTTAGTGTGTTTGAGTTGTTTTTATTGTGGTCGTTTTATATCCATAATTAAAATGCGGTACTAGTTCAGTTGCTAGAATGTTGAACGCGACCTGTCGCGCTTAAGCGTAAAATAACTGAAGAAATAAAAAATGCGGTACTAGCTCAGTTGCTAGAATGTTGAACGCGACCCGTCGCGCACCAACGTAAAATAACTGAAGAAATAAAAAATGCGGTACTAGCTCAGTTGGTAGAGCGCGACCTTGCCAAGGTCGAGGTCACGAGTTCGAGCCTCGTGTACCGCTCCAATTTCTAACCAAAAGAAATTGAGTGATTAAAAGAAGTAAAAATGCGGTACTAGCTCAGTTGGTAGAGCGCGACCTTGCCAAGGTCGAGGTCACGAGTTCGAGCCTCGTGTACCGCTCCAATTTCTAACCAAAAGAAATTGTAGTGATTGAAAGAAGTAAAATGCGGTACTAGCTCAGTTGGTAGAGCGCGACCTTGCCAAGGTCGAGGTCACGAGTTCGAGCCTCGTGTACCGCTCCAATCTTTTTATATCCTTTCAAAATTCTCTGTATTAAAAATCATAAATAAAATTATAATTTAAAATCTCTCTTATCTACTTTATTCTATGTGCAATATTCAGCATTAAAGTTTTGGTTGTTATAAATTATTACTTCGCGCGCCTAAGATTTACGTCTATAGAGTGACGTATTTTGAATCTATGAGGGTATGGCTGAAGAAAAACAGAGGTTAACATTTTAAACCGAGAAGCTTGTGTTAAAAAAGCTCCCCCTGAATAGTTGCTATAACTCGTCTAGAGCTACCAGAATCGCGATGCTCACCTAAATAAATACCTTGCCATGTACCTAACGCTAAATAACCATTTGAAATAGGAATACTTAACTCGCAGCCTAACGTACTGGTTTTTATGTGTGCAGGCATGTCGTCGTCACCTTCATAATCGTGGCGATAATAAGGCTGACGCTCAGGAACGAATTTATTGAAATGGCTTTCCATATCCATACGAACAGTGGGGTCTGCATTTTCGTTTATTGTAAGGCTCGCTGAGGTATGCTGAATAAATAAATGTAACAAGCCAACTTTATAACTCGCCAGTTCAGGAAGCTGAGACAATATTTCGTCATCGATTATATGAAAACCTCGCGGGCGAGGCTTTAATGTAATTTGCTTTTGCTGCCAACTCATAATTTATCGAAACTAACTTCAATGTTTGCATTACCAGCATCACAGCTAAATGGCATGATGATTTTTTTACCTTGGCTTTTGTGAGTAATTGTATGACCCTTACCAGATACCACAATAGGCGTTGCCATATCAAAGTCAAAGCCTTTCTCGCCAAGTAAATTTTTAGCACCACCTGTTACCATGTTGGTTATTTCGCCAACCATATCTGTAACTTCTTCATCTATGGTATCAGGGCGTTCGCCAAGCATACGCTCCATGATGGTCAATGCTAGTTCTTCATCAAATGTAATTGAAAATGATCCTCGCGTTTGCGGGCCAACCATACCAATCAAACCTGATACATCACCACAGGCTATCTCATCAGTTTTAATGCGAGGTTTACCTGGCTTCAATTGAGTTTGAGCCATAGTGCTCAAAACATTAATTAAAGAAGATAAAAAAGGATTGATGAATTCTACATTCATAGTGGCTACTCTTAAATTTGTTCTGTGAAATGACTATATAGTTTGAGTATAGTCACTAAGGATAACTTTGAAGGATTATGATGCTCTGCAAGATTCACATTTACCATGTGCTTCTATTGTCTGCCCTGATACAACAAAGCCACCTTCGGCAGCTAAATTATTTAGCTCATGCGAAATTACACTCGAGTGTAATTCTTTGACAAAACCACAGGTATCGCAAATTAACAATTGTACTGGGTGTATATGATCAAAATGATGACACAGCATAAATGCATTTGTGCTTTCAATTTTATGAATAAAACCTAGCTCAGCTAAAAAGTCTAATGCACGATAAATAGTTGCAGGTTTAGCACCCGTTTCAGTTATTTTTAATTGCTCAAGCAAATCGTATGCACCAACACCACCTTGTGCGCTGGCTAATAGGCGAAATACTTTCTCGCGGATAGGCGTAAAACGCGCACCACGGTTGTCACAAACTTGTTTTGCTTTACTTACGAGTGATTCTATATTCATCATTACTCTTATCCTTATGCTACCGTGATATACTAACATACTGTGTTGTAGTTGCAGCGTTTTTATTAAGCGCTTTTTACCTAGGAAACCCAGTAATGCACGAACTATTAGCTATATTTATTTTCTTTTTTGCGGTTATTGACCCCATTGGTACTGTACCTGTATTTATTGCAGTCACACGTGGTGATGATGAGAAATTTAAACGCAAAGTTATATATAAAGCGGTAGGCGTATCTGCATTAGTGCTCTTATTTTTTGTACTTGCAGGTGAGCAATTACTTAACGCAATTGAAATTCCACTTTCGGCTTTTCAAATAGCCGGCGGTATCATATTACTTATTTTTGCGCTCTCAATGATATTTGGTGAAAGTAAACCAGAAGCCGAAATTAAAAGTGTACGCGACAGCACTGAAACCGCTATTTTTCCGCTTGCGATTCCCTCTATCGCGAGCCCTGGCGCTATGTTAGGCGCCGTATTAATGACTCGTAATGAAGAATATACCTGGGTTGAGCAATTACTAACGTCTTCGATGATGCTTGCTGTATTAGCGGTTGTACTAGTTTTGTTACTGCTTGCAACACATGTACATAAATTAATTGGTGATAGTGGTGCAAGTATAATAAGTAGAATTATGGGGCTTATTTTAAGCTCGGTTGCGGTTACCAATATTTTAAATGGCATAGCCCATTATTTTGGCTTGCAGGTGTTTTCTTAACATTGATGCTCGCTAGGCTTTTGTGTAAAATGCAGCGCCTTTTAAGCTGTGCTTAATAACTTTATACCCTGAGGTTTGCTTTGAATAAATGTACTTTGGATAGACGCTTTTCTGTGGCCCCCATGCTTGATTGGACTGATCGCCATTGTCGTACTTTTCATCGCAAAATGACTAAACATACTGTGCTTTATACTGAAATGATAACCACAGGGGCTATTTTATTTGGTCGAGGCGACTACTTACATTTTAATAAACACGAAGGCCCAGTTGCGCTGCAACTTGGTGGCTCTGATCCTAAAGCGCTTGCGCAATGTGCAAAGCTCGCAGGTGAGCGTGGCTATGACGAAATAAATTTAAATGTAGGTTGCCCGTCAGACAGAGTTCAAAATGGCCGATTTGGCGCATGTTTAATGGCTGAACCTCAATTAGTTGCTGAGTGTGTTGCAGCAATGAAAAACGAAGTAAGCATTCCTGTTACCGTTAAAACGCGTATTGGTATTGATGAGCAAGATTCGTATGAGTTTTTATGTGCGCTTATTGAAGCGTCTCATAAAGTAGGGTGTGATGATTTTATTATTCATGCTCGTAAAGCATGGCTTAATGGTTTAAGCCCGAAAGAAAATCGTGAGGTTCCGCCACTTGATTACCCACGTGTTTATCAACTTAAAAAAGATTATCCGCAGCTAGATTTAAGCCTAAATGGCGGTGTTAAAACAATTGAGCAGAGCCTAGAACATTTGCAACATATTGATGGTGTAATGATTGGGCGTGAGGCTTATAGCAACCCATTTATGCTCAATGACGTTGATGAGAAAATTTATGGTGATGCTGCAAATACGCAGTCACGCCACGATGTAGTGCGTTCAATGTATGACTACATTGAAGAAGAAATGCGTTTGGGTGCTAATTTTTGGCATATTGCACGTCACATGCTCGGTATTTTTCAGGGGCAGCCTGGTGCGCGAGGTTTTAGACGCCACCTTTCTGAAAGTGGTCACGGTAAGCAAGCTGATTTATCGGTAATGGATAAAGCATTAAGCTTTGTACCAGAATAAAACTAAGCTTTAAAAATTCTAAATTTAAGCCACTTTCGAGTGGCTTTTTTGATCCTAAAAATTAGTCAAAATCATAATTTATTGGCCAATTACACTCTATTTTGTTCAGCTTAAAGTCACTAAAATTTAGAGTGGTTTTTATTTAATGTTATGATTTTAAATGCTTTATTTTTGTTTTGATGGACTTGGCACAACTCTTGGAATCTTCTTGTTGAAATTAATTAAAAATCAACAGGAGAATACCATGGGAATATTTAATCGCGTAAACGATGTAATTCAATCAAACATTGTCGCCATGCTTGATAAAGCAGAAGATCCAGAAAAGCTTTTAAACCTAATGCTTAGCGAGATGCAAGATGCATTGAATGAGTGTCGTAGTACAGCAGCCGCTTTATTGTGTGAAGAGAAAGTAATTAATCGCCAAATTGATACTAAAAAAACAGAATTAGCAGCTTGGCAAATTAAAGCAGAACGTGCGGTTGAGAAGGGCAGTGATGATCTTGCTAAATCAGCTTTACTTGAGAAGCAACGCGTTAACGAAAGCATTGAAAATAAGCAAACTCAACTAGAAACTTTGCAAGAGTCTATTGCAAAAATTAAGTCTGATTGTGAGCGCTTGCAGCAAAAAATGGCTATGGCTAAAACTAAGCAAGCTCAGTTAATGCAACGCCATAATGTTGCTATTGCTAGAGGGCGAATCAGTACGCAACTACAAAGCGATAAAGTAGCTCATGCGTTGTCTCGTTTTGAACAAATAGAGCAGCGTGTTGAAGGTATTGAAGCTCAAGTAGAGGCTTATGAGCTGACTGATACACCAAGCTCTACCAGTGCCCAAATTGAGTCGTTAGTTAAAAATGAAAAAATTGATGCTGAGTTGGATCGCTTAAAAGCGAACTTAAATACTAATTTAAAACACACTGCTTAGGAGATTGCTATGAACAGCTTTAATCGTCAACGAGGTTGGTATAAAGATACTCTGAATAAAAAAATATCGGGTGTTTGTAGTGGTTTAGCCCATAGATTGGACTTTCCGGTATGGGCAACACGCGTAGTTACTATTTTGTTGTTTTTGAGTTTTCCGTTTGCAATTGCACTTGGTTATTTTATAGCGCATTGCTGCCTTGAAAATAAAGAGTATTAATACCAACAGGAATAAATATTTGAACAATTTAACGAATTAAATCACCCTATAACGTTGTTATAAATTTTCATTTAGAACAACTAGGTATAAAAATTTTGCCTAGTTATAGCGCAATTTTCTTATCGTTAAATAGACCTCATATATAAGCCGGTTGGTATAAGGAGAATTACTATGAAAGCTTTGGCAGTATGTGTAATTATCTATTTATTACTGTTTACTGATTTAATAACGTTTGTGCAGATTGATTCTTGGCAGTTGCCGTTATGGATTGCTGATATTAGTTGGGCTGGGCTCGAGCTTGTAGGTGCTTTGGCCGCAATTATTGCTGTAGTTGCGGTAGTGGCTTTAATTACTATGGGATTAGTTGGTGCGGGTGTAGTGGCATTAGCAGGGACTGTTTTAGCGCTTTTATTCGGATCTATAATGATTGCATGGCCGTTACTATTTGTTGCAGTGTTGTGTTGGCTTGTTGCCGATAACAAAAAAGTAGCCTCTTAATCCTTAATTTGACTGACTATTATAGGTTAACTATGTTAAATTTAGCCTGTAATTTAAAGTTTTCATAAGGATAAGAATGATGACGAAACTATGTCTTTCGATGGCTTCTGCATTAATATTTAGTTTTTTTTCGTCATCGTTGGCGGCGCACTCAGGGCACGATCATGGTTCTGATGTGGCTGTGCTCGAAGTAACTAACGCGCAAGTTAGAGAGTTTTTACCTGGCAGTACTTCAACTGTAGGTTATTTAACCCTTATTAATCACAGTGGAGCCGCAGCAACTTTAACTAAGGCAACTATTGATGGCTTAGGGCGTGTTGAAATACACGAGCATTCACATGTAGACGGCATGATGAAAATGCAACAAGTTGAATCGGTTGAAATTAAGGCGCACGAAAGTGTCAGCTTTCAGCCTGGCGGTTATCATTTAATGGCATTTGAACCACAAGAGCCATTAAAAGTAGGACAAGATCGTAAACTCACACTATATTTTAGTGACGGTAATCGCTTATTTACTAATGCTCAAGTCGTGTCGCTTGAAGCGCAAGCTAAGCAGTCAAAACCATCTACTCAACACGCTCATCATTAGGAGTACACATGTCGCAACATAAAGGAAAAATAGCAGGAATAATTGTTTTACTGCTTATCATTTTTTACGCAATTGCTGTTTATTGGAGCACAGAACCTTCACGTTTTGACGTTGTTGCAAACGCGAAAGAGCAAGCGCAGCTTCGTAATGAAAAAATAGTAACGGGTTATGTAACTACTTCTACATTAATTACGGTAGCCAATACCTTACTAGATAAACCGGGTGGCTACTTATCAAATGATGTAATACCACCAAGTATTATTATGGATGATATGCCAGCGTGGGAATATGGCGCACTAGAAATGGTACGTGATTTATCGCTTTCTATGCGAAAAGATTTTAGCCGTTCTCAATCACAATCAACGGAACATGAAGCTCTTAAAAAGGCGCAGCCGCAGTTTAATATAAGCTCTGAGGCATGGGCGTGGCCAAGTGCTGAAGGTGAGTACCAAAAAGGTATTGACTACTTAATGGTATATCGTGGACAAATTGCTAATGAGCATGAGCGCGATAGCCAATTTTACGCACGAGCAGATAACTTACGTAGTTGGCTTAAAGAAGCTGAAAAACGTTTAGGTAGCCTAAGCCAGCGCTTAAGTGCCAGCGTAGGTCAGGAAAAAGTGAACACCGATTTAGCGGGTAATTCATCTAATAAACAAGCAACGCTTGCGCCACTGCAGCAGCAAGTAAGAACCCCGTGGTTAGAAATTGACGATGTGTTTTACGAGTCGCGCGGTGCAACTTGGGCATTACTGCATTTTTTACAAGCGATAGAGTATGACTTTAATGACGTGCTTGAAAAGAAAAATGCACGTGTAAGCTTACAACAAATCATACGTGAACTTGAGGCAACTCAAGAAACAGTATGGAGCCCACTTATTTTAAACGGAAATGGTTTTGGCTATGTGGCAAACCATTCTTTAGTTATGGCAAATTATATTTCTAGAGCCAATGCGGCTTTAATCGAACTCAGCGAACTACTAGCTCAAGGATAAAAAATGAAAAAGTATTGTTTAGCAGCAGCCCTTTCAATGGCATGTTTAGCACCAGCAGCGCAAGCTGACACTCTACTAGGTTTATATGTAGGTGTTGATGGGTGGAAGTCAGATAACGATGGTCAATTTTCTTATAAAAATAATGCATCTCAAGATTTTAATTTTGAAGATGAGACGTTTGTAAGTTACTACGCGGCACTTGAGCACCCTGTACCATTAGTTCCAAATATTAAATTAAAGTATACCGAACTTGAACTAAACGGTTCTGCAGTTTTAACTGATACATTTAGCTTTAATGGTTCAGACTATGTGGTTGGTACGACAGTTAATTCAATTAGCGATCTAACACACATTGATTATATTCTGTATTACGAAATTTTTGATAACGACTTAATCTCTATTGATTTAGGTTTGAATGCGAAACAGTTTGATGGTGAGATTGCTGTAACAGGTACTACTCAAAGTGGCAACACTAACTTTACTGAAACCGTTGATTTCTCAGGTTTTGTTCCTCTTGCATATGGCCGTGCCGAAGCTGGCTTACCATTTACTGGCTTAAGTGTATTTTTTGAAGGTAGCTTTTTGGCT
Source organism: Pseudoalteromonas sp. SR43-2 (assembly GCF_014163885.1). Classification (NCBI taxonomy): domain Bacteria; kingdom Pseudomonadati; phylum Pseudomonadota; class Gammaproteobacteria; order Alteromonadales; family Pseudoalteromonadaceae; genus Pseudoalteromonas; species Pseudoalteromonas sp. SR43-2. The sequence continues at coordinate 53,125 of NZ_JACJED010000001.1, forward strand.
ATTGACGATAGCAAAGTACAAGATTACCAAGTAGGCGTAGCGTGGGAACTTATTGATAACCTAGCAGTAGATGTTGCTGTTAAAGCAGGTTACCGCTCTATGGTATTAGAACTTGATGATGTAGATGATATTACTACTGATATTGATGCATCTGGCCCATTTGCGGGTATTCAGGTTCACTTTTAATTAGTATTTTCTAATTAAACATAGCGTGGCATATTATTTTATTGCGTGCCACGCTAAATCAAACTCTCCCTCCAGCGCATTATTAATTAACTGCTTATAAATTTTATTTACAGGAAAATTAATGAGTTTAGATAACTCATCACCTGTTTGCGTGAATTTATAATAGCTCAATACCAAATCACTACTTTTTGCTTTTAACGTTACTTTTTGCGATAAAAATGAAAGGGTAAGTTCTTGTCCCGCTTTAAGCACTGCAGATTCAATTTCTTTTCTATACAGTAAATTAAGATCCATAAGTGTTAAAATGTCAGGAAAACTAATACCTGTTTTTCCTAGATTTAGAGACACTTTATTGCCTTTTCGTAGCAAATCAAACAATGACGGTTTTTTGTAAAAGCCTAGTAGAATAAAGTGGCTGTCGTCTTTTTCGTTATAGCCTGAGAGCGACACACATTTTTGCAAAGAGTCAGCTTCTCGCTGTGTCATATGCTTTAACGTTTGCAAGCTTTTAATTGAAAACGTACCAGGGTTGAGTGTTTCTCCCGTTAAAATTTTCGCCCATAAAGTTTGCATTGACGCATTTGAAGTATCTTCGCACAGTGCGATAAAATGCTCTACCCAATCAACATCAGGTTGTTTACTACTTGCTACATCGGGGCAAAACCCCATAGCCATTGCCAAAATTGACTCTATATTTTGTTGTTGTTTTATTAGAAGTAAATCTTGGCGCTTTTGGGCACGAGCTAAAACAGAGTTTTCACTGTTAATATGATAAAGCGGCTTAACTTGGCCTTTAATATCGTAACTTTGTTCAGAGGTAGGCAATATTCCGTTACTGCCAACTTTTGTTATAGGGTAACCAAGTAAGGATTCGATAATGTTAGCAAGGTTAATTCTCGCTTGTGCTGTCTTGACTGTCATGGCTGTGCATTGTCCTTTGTGAATGGCTAAGCTGAGCAACAGTTTTAAGGTTATTTAACCCCAATGAAACTGTATTACGGAGCACATATTCGCTCAAAATTGCAGTGTAACCAGATATTAAAGGAGCGGTTGTTTGTCCGTTAATCTTAAATATTAAAGTGACGATACCGTTTTGCTCACTAAAATTAAAAGTCCCTCTAATAATATGCTCAGCATTTAAAAGTATATTAAAGCTGACCTTATTTTGACTCACCGAAGTTATGATCATTTCACCATACCCCCATTTTCCCTTCCAAGACTGATGAGCACCTAGGCCAGAGCTAGGTTCGCCCAAGGTAAAACGTATACTGGGGTCTACTTTTTCCCAAGGAGACCATTTTTGCCATTGATTAAAGTCAGTAATAAGCGGTTTTACTGCGTCAATGTTTGCATTAATTTCTATTGTTTTATTTACACTATAACTTTGAGGAAGTATCAGCCCTACCAGTACTAATACCAATAGCAATAACAGTACGCCTTTGATCAATATTTTTAATGGTTTAATAAGCACACCTTTTATTAGTTTTTTGAGTTGAAATACAACAACTTTTTATTAATCGACTATAGTATGAATTAGATTATAAACCAAAAATAATTTATAAATTGCTACCTAGGAGAGCGAATGTCGTCAGATCAAAACGATTTTTTATTTTTTGAACAAGACTATGAAGATGATGCAGTAATTGAGCCGACTAAGTTTTGGGATATTTTAATTGTTGATGACGAACCTGAGATCCATTCTGTAACAAAGTTAGCTTTGTCTGGGGTTGAGTTTTTGGGGGCAGGCTTGCGATTTCATGATGCCTATTCGGGAGCTGAAGCAATAGAGATTTTAGCTGAAAATAACGATATTTCAGTTATTTTTTTAGACGTTATTATGGAAACTGACGATGCTGGCTTGCAGGTTGTAAAAAGGGTGCGTGACGAATTAAATAATCAACATGTAAGAATTATTTTAAGAACAGGGCAAGCTGGTAATATACCAGAAGAAAAAGTAATACGTGAATACGATATAAATGATTATAAAACTAAAACAGAACTCACTCGCTCTAAATTAGTAACATCGCTCATAACCGCTATTCGCTCTTACGAGCAGGTATGCCAGCTTGAATATCAAAGTGATGCAATGAACACGATTGTTTCTGCATCAAAGTCTATTTTAGGGCTTACTGATATTAAGCAACTATGCAAAGAAATCATCAAGCACATGAGTATTATTTTAAAGTGTTCACCTCGAGGGCTTGTGTGCAGCAAATTAGACGGCGATGACTTTATTCAAGTATTAGGTGGTTGTGGGCATTACGAAAACTACTTTGGTGAAAAATTAATTAATGTTGATAGCAAAGTATTTAAACAAGTTGAGTCGTGTTTTGATTTATCAAAGCATCAACATACAGACTCAAGTGCAACATTTGTATTAAAAAGTAAGCATAGAAAAGCGGCTTTATATATAGAATGTGACCATGTTCCTTTGCAGGCACAATTGCAGTTCGCTGAAATCTTCTTAACAAATGTGAGTGTTGCCCTGGATAATATAAGGCTGTTTGTAAAGTTAAGAGATGCAGCTTATAAAGATGTGCTTACAGGTATTTCAAATCGTACCAATTTTATTGAACGGGTAGAGCGTTATCAAAAGCCGCACGTGAATGATTATGTATTTGTACTACTTGATATAGTTAATTTTGCAGATATTAATAATGGCTTAGGGCAAGAGGTCGGCAATAAAGTATTAATTGGCATTGTGCAAAGGTTAAAAGAAAACTACCCAACAGCTAAGTTACTATCTCGTATTGGTGCTGATGTTTTTGGTTTTATTATTCGCCGTGATGAACTCGACTTAAAAAAATTGAATGAGCAGTTAGGTGTTCCATTTTGCGCAGAAGAGCATACATTGCCTATCGATTTTAGATTGGGTTTATGCCAACAGCAAGACTTTCAAAGTAGCGGGATTGATACACTTAAAGTTGCTTATATTGCACTTAATCAAGCTAAAAAAACAAAACACAAAGAGGGAATTTATTACAGTGTAGACATGCAAGATAAAATGGCTTGGCGCATAGGAATTATTAGACAATTACGTCATGATTTTGCTCGAAATAAGTTAGAGGTATGGTATCAACCTCAACTTTCATTAGATGACTTGTCTTTAATTGGGTGTGAGGCATTACTTAGGTGGCCTACCGGTAATGGATCATATATATCGCCAGCGGTATTTGTTCCACTTGCAGAAGATGCGGGCTTGATTGTTGATATAGGGCAGTGGGTTTTAGAGCAAGCTTGCCAACAACAAAAGCGCCTAGAAAATATGGGCACCGAAATTTGTATTGCGGTTAATGTGTCTGTTCCGCAGTTTAAAGTAAAAGGTTATGCTCAAAACGTTAAAAATACATTATTAAAATATGGTGTTAAGCCAAAAAACATAGAGTTAGAAGTCACAGAAAGCGTAGTAATGGATGAACTCGAAACTGTTATTAATACACTTAGAGAGCTTCAAGAGTTAGGGATTGAGGTTGCTATTGATGACTTTGGGACTGGCTTTTCATCGCTTAGTTATATACAAAGTTTACCCTTGGATAGGTTGAAAATAGATCGTGCATTTATTAAGGATCTGCCAAATGATGACACTGGCGCTATTGCTGCCTTAGTTATTTCTCTTGGTGCTAAGTTGGGTTTAAAAACGATTGCTGAAGGCGTTGAAACACAAGAACAAGCTCAGTTCTTAAAAAACTTAGGCTGTGATGAGGTACAAGGTTTTATGTATGCTAAACCAATGCCTGAGCATGAATTGATAGAATTTATAAATAAACGCTAAAAAAGATTAACTTATTATTTAAGCTAATGAACGATTTAGAATTTAAAGCGCGATATGCTTTGACTACTTTGTATATATAAAGAATTTAGTAGGGTATAATTCGCGCCTTTTGTTATTCTACGGCCACAATTATGAGCACACTCAAAGCTAAGCGCGCCTTATTTTCATACCCGAAATACTGGGCTGAATGTTATGGCACCGCGCCATTTTTACCAACTACACGTGAAGAAATGGATGCACTTGGCTGGGATAGCTGCGACATAATAATAATTAGTGGCGATGCGTATGTTGACCATCCTAGTTTTGGTATGGCTGTAATTGGCCGTGTACTTGAAGCGCAAGGCTTTAGAGTGGGGATTATTGCCCAACCTGCATGGGACTCTAAAGATGCATTTATGGAGCTCGGCAGACCGAATTTATTTTTTGGTGTAACAGCCGGCAACATGGATTCGATGATCAACCGCTATACAGCGGAAAAACGCATGCGCCACGATGATGCTTACACGCCTAATAACGTTGGCGGTAAGCGCCCAGATCGCGCCGTGATGATTTACTCGCAAAAATGCCGTGAAGCATACAAAGGTATCCCAATTGTTATTGGCGGTATTGAAGCCAGCCTTCGCCGTATTGCTCATTACGACTATTGGCAGGAAAAAGTACGTCGTAGTATTTTGTTTGATGCAAAAGCCGATATTTTAATTTACGGTAACGCAGAGCGCCCGCTAGTTGAAGTTGCACACCGTATTGCGGCGGGTGAAACGATGGATACGATTCAGGATATTCGCGGCACGGCTGTTATTCGAAAAGAGCCTCTACCTGGTTGGCGTGGCAGTGATTCTACCGCTATTGATAAAATTGGTAAAATAGACCCTATTCCAAACCCATATGGCGCGGATGATGTTGGCTGTAGTAAATCTGAATTTAAACAAGCGGGTATTGATTTAAAAGCAGAAGCGGCAAAACCAATCATGGTTCAGCCTGCACGTCCTAAGCCGTGGGAAAAAACCTATGTTAAGTTACCTGCTTATGAGCAAGTAAGTGTTAACAAACCTTTATACGCCCATGCCTCGCGAATTTTACATCAAGAAACAAACCCTGGTTGTGCAAGAGCGCTTTACCAACGACATGGCGATCGCTCTATTTGGGTAAACCCGCCAGCATATCCATTAGAAACACATGAAATGGATGCTGTATTTGGTTTGCCGTATCAGCGTATTCCTCACCCAAGTTATGGTGATGCTAAAATACCTGCTTACGATATGATTAAAACGTCAGTTAATATTATGCGTGGCTGTTTTGGTGGCTGTTCGTTTTGCTCAATTACAGAGCATGAGGGGCGCATTATTCAAAGTCGTTCGCAAGAATCTATTATTGAAGAAATTGAACAAATTAGAGATAAAGTTCCCGGCTTTACTGGTGTTATTTCTGATTTAGGTGGCCCAACGGCGAATATGTATAAGCTGCGCTGTACTAGTAAAAAGGCCGAGAGTACCTGTAGACGCTTATCATGTGTGTATCCAGATATTTGTAAACACATGGATACAGATCATACGCCAACAATAGATTTGTATAAAAAAGCACGTGAAGTTAAGGGTATTAAAAAGGTATTGATTGCTTCAGGTGTACGTTACGATTTAGCTGTACGCGACCCGCGTTACGTTAAAGAATTAGTAACGCACCATGTAGGCGGTTACTTAAAAATAGCGCCAGAGCATACAGAGGATGGTCCATTATCAAAAATGATGAAACCAGGTATGGGAGCGTACGATCAATTTAAAGAACTATTTGATAAGTACTCTAAAGAAGCTGGTAAAAAGCAGTATTTAATTCCTTACTTTATATCTGCTCACCCAGGTACAAAAGATGAAGACATGGTAAACATGGCTTTATGGCTTAAATCAAACGACTTTAAGCTTGATCAGGTACAAAATTTTTACCCATCACCTATGGCTAATGCGACGACTATTTACCATACAGAGATGAACTCTTTGCGTAATATAAAAAACAACTCAGAAGTTGTTCCTGTACCTAAAGGTGCACGCCAACGTAGATTACATAAAGCTATTTTACGCTACCACGATGCAGCTGGTTGGCCAATGATACGTGAAGCTCTACGTAAAATGGGTAAAGCTAATTTAATTGGTAAAGGGCCTAACTGTTTAGTGCCAGAAGAAGGTCGGGATGAAAAAGCAGGTAAAGGTGGTAAAAAAGGTGGGCGTCCGGCACTAACGCGACATACCGGTTTTAGCCAATTTAAAAAGGCAAACACTAAGCCAAAAGTAGGCGGTAATCGTCAAAGCACACGTTAGTAATTTTATTTGCTAATAGATAAGGCTAATTGCGGTACGCGTTTTTTAGCTTTTTATACGTAAATTAAGTAAGCCTTGCTCTTTATTACCTATATTATTGTAGGTGATATAGGGTGAGGTTTTAGAGCCCCTCTCTTTAGATATCCTGTGCTAAGTTTAGCTTTTTAAAGCATTGATGATAACCACAAACGCAATTTAAGTGACCATAACGGCTGAATGCCGGTGAGTCCTTGCGTCATTTTATTATCTTTTAAGATTATATAAGATGGCGTGACTTGTCCCTGCCAATCGGAAAATATCTCCCCGTGTTGATCGTTAACAGTACTGAAGCTGTAGCCTTGCTCATTTAAATAATCATGCAGCTCTTGATCAGAGCCTGATTTTATCGCGATGCTCACAACGGGGTATTTATTCTCGTTTGCGAGTTCGTTTATGGCAGGGGAGGTAATACTACAAATAGGACACCAAGTTCCCCAAAAATACACAAGCGTGGGTTTATCTTGGCTCATTGCTGCTAAATCAATGTTTTGCCCTTTATAATCGATTAATTGTAATAGAGGATTTGCTGGCATGACAGGTTGCCGCCACCAATTGACGGCGGTATAAAGGACGAAAAATATAGAGCCATATACCAGTACACTTTTTAATATGGATACGCTTTTTTGTTTTAGCGTTTTTTTAGGTATGTCATTTTTATGTTTGGTATCCGTTGCCATAGCTACTGATTTACCCTAAGTATTTTTGCTGTAGTTTTTTACATTTAAAGCGTTTAATTTATATCAGCAACCATGTGGCAGTACCTAAAAAGGTGAATATACCAACAATATCAGTCACTGTGGTTAGCACCACACTCCCTGCAAGAGCAGGGTCTATATTCATTCTTTTAAGAATTATTGGAATACTTGCACCAGCAACACCTGCCACCACTAAGTTCATAAACATAGCGAAGGCGAGTACGCCACCAAGCATAAAGTCCCACTGCCATAGCGCAATAACACCCGCAATTAATAGTGACCACAAAATACCGTTTAGCGCGCCAATGGCCAGTTCTTTCATCATCAAGAAACGTTGGTTTGTTTGGTTTATATGACCTACTGCAATACCACGGATAACAAGCGTTAATGATTGGCTACCAGCAACACCACCCATAGAAGGGACAATACCGTTAAGCACAGCCAAAATAGGGAGCACATCTAAAGTGCCTTCAAAAAAGCTAGCTACAAAAGCAGCTGCAAGTGCGGTTAGTAAATTAACTCCTAGCCAAACTGAGCGTTTTTTAGAGCTTTTTAGTACAGGCGCGAATGTATCCTCTTCATCATCAAGACCGGCTAGGCTTAATAAGCTATGCTCGGCATCTTCTCGGATTACATCAACGATGTCATCGATAGTAACACGACCGAGGAGTTGGTCGTTATCGTCCACCACAGGGGCCGATATCCAATTATGGCGCTCAAATAATTGCGCTACTTCACTTTCATCCATTGAGATTGGGATAGACTCACAATCTTCATCCATTAAATCGCGCACAATTTTTTCTGGCGGATTAGTTAATAATGTACTCAGCGATAAAGCGCCTATAAAGCAGTTATGTTTATCAACAACATATAAATCATCTGTACCCTCTGGTAACTCACCACGCAGTCTAATATAACGAAGTACAACATCGAGTGTTACATCAGGGCGAATGGTCACCGTATCGGTGTTCATTAGCGCACCTGCTGAACGCTCTTGATATGACAGTGCTTGCGTGGCACGTTCACGGTCTTGAATGTCCATCGCGCTAACAACGTCTTTATAGACGGTATCTGGCAGGCTACGTAATACTTCACCTAAGTCATCGTGGCCCATGTCTTCAGTTGCGGCGGCAATGTGCTTAGGTTCCATTTGGGCAATAATGCCTAAACGAACATCTTCAGATAATTCTTCAAGAACATCACCCTGCACATCAGGATCGACCAATTGCCAAAGCAGTCGGCGAATTTTATGCGGTGATGATTCTAATAATAATGCGGTATCACAAGGAGCCGTTTTTGCGAGCATGCGCCTAACTTGAACAAATTGACCACTATTGAGTGACTTCGTCACCTGTTTTAGTTGCTGTAGTGGGTAATCTTGTTCAAAAGCTTCAGGCATTGGCGTCCTTTATAAATTGTTATATTACTTTATGGGGGGGAGGTGAGTTAACTGGCGTTACTAACCTATCTATTTTATATATCTGTTTTAATTGAAGCATTAGTAATGCGAATATTGTTTTTATAAAACAGGTTATTCTTGTTCATTAAAGCGTTGTGCTATTAATTCTCCAACAGCGTGTAAAGCTTGCTCAGAATCAGGGCCTTTACAAACAACTTTAACTTCTTTTCCTTGGCTACTTTCAAGTAACATTAGTGCAAGTACGCTATCGCCTGCTGCTTCTTTGTCATCTTGGAATAATGTGATTGTCGCATCAAATTGTACTGCTAATTGCGCAAGCACAGTAGCTGCTCTGGCGTGCAAGCCTAATTTGTTTTTTATTAAAAAGGTATCTTCACAATGCATAACTTACTCTACCTAAGCTGAACAGGTGATTATTCAGCTATATTATTTTTCTTGTTCGCGATGGCGAATTTTTACATTGGGATGTGTCATTGCAAAACTTTCACCGATAGTTTGCGCTAAATACACAGAACGATGTTGCCCGCCTGTACACCCAATAGCAATGGTTAAATAACTGCGGTTATTTCGTTCTAAATGCGGTAACCACGTTTGTACAAATGTTTGAATTTGCCATGTGAATTTTTGCACTATGCTGTGATTAGCTAAATAGTCTTTAACCGGTTGATCTAACCCATTTAAAGGCTTTAACTCTGGTTCCCAGTGTGGATTTGGTAAAAAGCGTGCATCAAATACGTAGTCTGCTTCTTTTGGTATACCGTGTTTAAAACCAAATGATTCAAATGTGACAATCAGTTGCTTATCTTTTTTACCTAAAATCTTTTCACGAATAGATTCAGCGAGTTGATGAACACTTAAATCAGTCGTATCTATCATAAAGTCGGCGCGAGTGGTTAATACATCAAGTAATTCTTTTTCTTTTTTGATGGCTAAATCAAGCGGCAACGAGTCTATTGATAGTGGGTGTAATCTGCGTGTTTCAGAAAAGCGTTTGATCAATGTCTGATCGTCGCTATCTAAATAAAATAACGTAGGGTTTGCAAAGCCTGGTAAGTATTCAAGAATATCGTTAAATTCATCTTGTTCTTTAGGGATGTTGCGCACATCTATGCTAACAGCAATTTTATCGTAGCTATCAGACACACTGCGAACTAATGAAGGTAGTAGGTTTACTGGAATATTATCAACGCAATAATAACCTAAATCTTCTACAACGCGCAAAGCAACCGACTTTCCAGAACCAGAACGGCCGCTTATGATAATTAACTCCATTTAACACCCTTTATAAAACTATGATTGATCGACAATAACTTGGTAAAGCTCAGTATCAGATTTTGCACTGCGTAACTGTTTACAAAAATCTTTGTTGTTTAGTTTATCAGCAATGGTTGCTAGAGTCTTTAAGTGCTGCTGGTTATCGCCATCTGGTACGATGAGTGCGACAAAAATATCAACAGGGCGATTATCGATTGCATCAAAGTTTATTGGAGTTTCGCTAACGAGCACTAAAGCCAAAGGCTCTTCTGCACCGCTCATTCTTCCATGAGGAATAGCAATGCCACGCCCTATACCTGTACTACCTAATTTCTCTCTGCTCATTAAAGCATTAAGAATATCTTGTTGCGGTAAATACGGAAGTTTGTCGTGAGCAAGTTCGCTAATGAACTCTAAAATTCTTTTTTTGCTATTAAAAAGGACCGCAGCTTTGCTGCAGTCCTGGCATATAAGTGAACTTAATTTCATCATATTAGTGTCGAGCAAGCTTCTCTTTGTGTTTGATTACTTGGCGATCGAGCTTGTCGATCAACGAGTCAATAGCGGCATACATATCTTGATGTTCTGTAGAGGCAAATAGCTCAGCACCGCTTACGTGTATTGTGGCTTCTGCTTTTTGATTTAACTTTTCTACATCGAGAATGACATGAACATTATTAATATGATCAGAGTGTCTTTCAAGCTTCGCAAATTTAGTATTAATATAGTCTCTTAGTGAATCGGTTAATTCTACGTGACGACCAGTTAAGTTTAGTTGCATAAGCATTACCCTCTTAGTTTAGCGTCTTAAATCAGACTTTTACGCTGATTTGACGGTGGAATAGCAAGAGATTCGCGGTATTTTGCGATTGTACGTCTCGCTACTTTAATTCCTTGCTCAGCCAATATATCCGCTATTTTGCTATCACTCAATGGTTTTGCTGAGTTTTCTGCTGCGATTAATTTTCGGATAAGCGCACGTATTGCTGTAGATGAACATTCACCACCGTTTTCAGTACTTACATGGCTTGAGAAAAAATATTTAAGCTCAAATATACCACGGGGTGTATGCATGTACTTTTGAGTAGTCACACGCGAAATTGTCGATTCGTGCATTTCTACCATTTCAGCGACATCATTTAAAACCATTGGTTTCATGGCTTCAGGGCCATGTTCAAAAAAGCCTTGTTGTTGCTTAACAATACAATTAGTAACTTTTAATAGCGTGTCGTTTCTACTTTCTAAGCTTTTAATAAACCATTTAGCTTCTTGTAAATGTGAGCGGATAAACTGGCTGTCGCCACTTGATTTTACAGTGCGAGACATTGCCGCGTATTGGCTATTAACACGAATTTTAGGCATGCTATCTGGGTTTAATTCGACAACCCAGCGGCCTTTAATTTTTTTAACTGACACATCAGGAATAACATACTCAGATTCTTCCCTTACAATAGTATCTGCAGGTTTTGGGTTGAGAGTATGTATTAGTGTCATCACTTCTTTAAGCTCTTCTTCTTTAAGCTTAGTTTTTTTCATTAATGTACGATAGTCGCGAGCTGCTAATAGATCAATATGCTCGGTTAAAATCATTTTCGTTTCATTAATGTAAGGTGTTTCTTTATCAAATTGATTAAGCTGAATACACAAACACTCTTGTAAACTACGTGCGGCAATACCCACAGGATCAAACAGTTGGATGCGTTTTAATACCGCTTCAATTTCATCAAGTTCGACTTCGTTATCATCTTCGTTTTCTTGATTAAAGCTTTCTAAAATCTCTTCGCAGCTTAATGTTAAAATACCTGAATCATCGACGGCCTCTACAATCGCAATAGCGATGGCTTCATCGGTAGGGCTAAATGGCGTTAGTTGTAATTGCCACATTAAATACTCATGGAGCGTTTCAGTAGAGGCGCCTTGGTATATTGATTCGTCTTCAGGCATTGGACCTGATGAGGCTGCAGGAGCGGCACTCATGTACTCATCCCAACTAACATCCATAGCCATGTCGTCACTTAGCGTGTCTTTTGCAAGTGCTTCACCAGTATCTTGTTCATATTCGCTCGGAGCATCATCAGCAGATGCGCTAACAGTTATGTCATCGGTATCAGCTTTTTGCTCGTTTTTACCAGCAGCGTCTTCAGAATAGTCTGCCTCTTCAACCTCTAATAGTGGATTACTGTCGAGAGCTTCTTGTATTTCTTGCTGGAGATCCAATGTACTGAGTTGCAACAAACGAATAGCTTGTTGCAGCTGTGGAGTCATTGTAAGTTGCTGGCCCATGCGCAGCTGTAGTGATTGCCTCATGTATCTCTAACAATCCTTTTATGTTGTTATAATTAATACTAGCAGATGCTTAAAGACATGGCGTAAATGTTACAGCCTAAATTGCTCGCCTAAATAAACATCGCGTACTGTTTTATCATTTAATACGTGTTCTGGAGTACCTGATGCAATCAGCTCCCCATGAGAAACAATGTAGGCTTTTTCGCAAACATCAAGGGTCTCTCTTACGTTATGGTCGGTAATTAATACTCCAATCCCACGATTTTTAAGATGTTCTATTATTTTCTTTATATCTAATACCGAAATAGGGTCAACACCGGCAAACGGTTCATCCAGTAATATAAATTTAGGATCTGCTGCCAGCGCTCGTGCTATTTCTACACGACGACGTTCTCCACCCGATAATGCCATACCTTGGCTATCACGAATGTGTTGTATGCTAAATTCATCTAATAAGTTATTGAGCGTATCTTCTCTGGCTTGTTTATTTAGTTCTTTGCGCGTTTCTAAAATGGCCATTAAGTTTTGATAAACAGTCAGCTTTCTAAAAATTGATGACTCTTGCGGTAAGTAGCCTATGCCTAATCTAGCACGACTATGCATAGGTAAAAGAGTAATATCGTTATCATCAATAGATATTTTACCTTTGTCGCTAGGAACAAGCCCTACGATCATATAAAAAGTCGTTGTTTTACCAGCACCGTTAGGGCCAAGTAAGCCAACTATACTGCCAGCTTGTACTTCGAGGCCGACGTTTTTTACAACTTCACGACCTTTATAGCTTTTTGCCAATAGTTCTGCTTTTAATGTGCTCATGGTTGACCTTTATCGCCTTTTTTACTTTTTTTAGTTTCGATCGGTACTAAAATTGTGTGAACGCGGTCAGTTGAGTTTTCATCTTTTTCGGCACTGATGAGCTGCTGCTCTATGTCGTAGGTAATGCTTTTAGCATTTATTTTTTGTCCGGCTTGCGATACTTGTGCATTACCAACAAGCGTTAAAAAACGCTTAGATACATCATAACGTACTTCGTCAGCACTGGCGCTCATAGTCGTGCCATCTGATTGCTTTTCTTCAAAGTGCGCAGGGCTACCTGTGGCAATTAATAATTGTTTATTATCACCAAGTTCATCGCGTTTGTGTACTTCGAGGCGATCGGCTGTAATGCGGCGATTACCGTGAATTATCTCAACGTTTTTCTCAAAAATCCCGACATTAGCTTTTAATTGACCTTCTTGCTTGTCGGCACTTATTGAAATTTGATTGGCAGCAGGTTGCGTGTTTTGCTCTGCAGCACTACTATTAAACGCTAGTATAAGTGTAGGAATTATAAGTGATTTTAATATTTTATTGGTCATAATATATGGTTCGCGTATGGTTAATTAGTTTTATCACTTCGGTTTTTAAGTCGGCCTCTAGGCCTTTACCAGTGATTTTTAAATTGGGTCCAGTGATAATGACGGGTTGCTCCGAACGCATTGTTAATAGCTTTATATCTACCTGAATATTATCAGCATTGATTTTGTCTATCATGGCGTTATCGGTTAAATTTTTGGCAACCACATTACCTTCTAAAATTAATTGTTTATCTTCGTATAATGTTGCTTCGTCTGCATTTATTTGCCACGTTTGTTGTTCGTTATATAAAGTAAAAATGGGTTTTTCGAAAAACGTGAAACCTAATTGCTGGTATAGCTCCATTTTAGCCGCAGTGACTTTGTGGCTAATTTTACCTTGCTCATCATAGGCTGTCTGTTTGAGCTCAATAGCAATGTAATCAGGCTTAGCAATAACTTCTGGCTCAGCCTGAGGCACAATATTTGTTTGTGTAAAATAAGGGTACCAAAGCCAAACCATACAGCTAATGAATAAAACGCTTAATATTATGCGCGCTGCATTCATGAACTAGTGCCTTGTGTAGTCAATGTTTTACCATTTTCAAGCATGAGCAAATCGGTGAGTTCTCTCACAGCACCAAAACCGCCAGGCATTTGCGTTACATAATGTGACAAACGCTTAATAAGTGGGTGGGCATCATTTACTGCAACGGCAAAGCCTACTAACTCCATAACAGGCATGTCAGGACCGTCATCACCAATATAAGCAATTTGTTCATCGCTAAGGTTGAGTTTATCTTTTAATTCTTGATAGGCAATGAGCTTATTTTCTTGGCCTTGATAAATATGCTGTACGGTTAAGCTGCTCATACGTTGTTGTACTATCTGTGAATGACGACCAGTAATAACAGCTACTTCAAAGCCACTGTTTATAAGTGCTTTAATGCCAAAACCATCTTTTGTATTAAATGCTTTTAGCTCTTCACCTTGATTGCCAAGGTAAATACGGCCATCAGAAAATACACCATCAATATCGCATATAAGTAGTTTTACTTTTTTAGCGCGTGCTTTTGCATCATCGCTCAGCGGTTGATAGAGTTCTTCAAATTGCATTTATAACACTCCTGCTTTTAATAGGTCTTGCATATTTAATGCGCCAATAGGTTGGTTTTTCTCATTGACGACGATTAGGCCATTTATACGTTTACGTTCCATAATATTGAGCGCTTCAGCGGCTAAAATATCTTGCGTAGCTGTAGTACATGACTTAGTCATAACAACATCTATTTGTGTTGTATGAATATCAATTCTTTGTTCTAAAATGCGACGTAAGTCACCATCGGTAAATAACCCTACGAGTTGCTGATTTTCATCAACAATGGCTGTCATACCTAACCCTTTAGCTGACATTTCAATTAGGGCATCTTTAACTGTTTGTGAAACATCAATAATAGGTGTATTTGCGCCGCTGTGCATAACATCTTTTAAAGTAAGTAATAAGCGCTTGCCTAAACTACCACCTGGGTGAGATAGCGCGAAGTCATCAGCTGTAAAGCCGCGAGCTTCTAATAATGCAACAGCCATGGCATCGCCCATCGCAAGCGTTGCAGTGGTACTTGATGTAGGGGCTAGACCCAATGAACAAGCTTCTTTTTCTACTTTAATGCACACATGTACATTAGCAAGGGTTGCCATGGTTGATTGCGTATTGCCAGTCATCGCTATCATTTTGGCACCAAGTCGTTTTAAAACCGGAATGATATTTAAAACTTCGCTGGTTTCCCCTGAATTAGAAATAAGCATAACCACGTCATTTTTAGTGATCATACCTAAATCACCATGACTTGCTTCACCAGGGTGAACAAAAAACGCAGGGCTGCCAGTGCTTGCAAGAGTTGCCGCTATTTTATTGCCTATATGGCCTGATTTTCCCATGCCAATAACAATAATACGGCCTTCACAGTCGTACATTAATTGGCACGCATTATGAAAATTTTCATCTACATATTGTGCAATATCACTAAGTGCTTGGCGCTCAACATCTAAAACGCGAAGGCCTTGTTCAATAAAGTTTAGCGTTGCCATCATTTACCCTACTTGACTAAAAATATACCCTTGGTAACCCAAAAACGCTATTAGCAATAAGCCGCCTTCTACCCTATTGATACGCTGGGTGCCTCTAAAGTTCAATGACATAATAATAAGAGCAAGTGTTGCACCAATCATAATTAATATATCTCGGCTTACTAACGATGGATCAATTGCTGAAGGATTAATAATACCTGCTAGAGGTAATACAGCTAAAATATTAAATATGTTTGAGCCAACAATATTACCTAGTGCTAAATCATCTTCATTTTTAAGTACACCTGCAACCGAGGCGGCAAGTTCAGGCAAGCTAGTACCAATGGCAATAATTGTTAAACCAATGACTAAGTCGCTTAAGCCGAAGTATTTAGCAATATCAACAGCTGAGCCGATTAAAAAATGAGAACTAACCGGCAAGAGTATCATGCCGACAATTAACCAAAATACCGCTTTTTTAGTAGGTACATCGTTTGGTACATCGTCGCAGGCTTCTGAGACAAATGGGTCATCTTGGTTTTTTGCACGCATAGATACAATAATTAACCCACCGATGAATACGATAAAGCCAACTAAAAGCGCAACACCTTCACTAAATGAAAAGTAGTTATCTGAGAACACATACCAAGTAGCTAAAGATACGAGCATCACTAATGGCATTTCACGTTTTAACGTACTAGATGAAACTGAAAGAGGGCGAAATAGAGCTGTGATACCTAACACAAGTAAAATGTTTGTAATATTAGAGCCAACAGCATTGCCAACGGCTGTGTCGGTTTTGTTAGCTAAAGCGGCAGAGGCTGAAACCATCATTTCAGGGGCTGAAGAGCCCATGGCTACAACGGTCAAACCAACAATAAGTGTAGGTACACCAAAGTTTTTAGCAAGAGCCGCAGCCCCATAAACAAACCTATCGGCACTCCAAACAAGAGCTGCAAAACCAAGAATTAAAATAACAAACGAGGTAACCATTGTGTTAAGCCAGTTATACAAAATACGGATGGCGCGAATAGTAACAAAAGCCAAGATGAAAGTATAAATAAAAGAGTAAGGTCAACTAGGTAACAATGTTGCTTTTAAACAGCTAATTTAAAAATTTAAGCCGGGGTTAAGCTGTTTTGAGCGAGTCTTATAATCCTTTTCATGGGTGTATTACAAAATCTTACGAATTGTTTTTTCCATCTTTGACAAAAAAGCTTTAAAATAGGGGCACTAGTGAACATTTTTATGGAGAGCGACTTGTCGCAATCAATAGTAGAAGTCAAGGATGTTAGCTTTTCGAGAGGCAATAGAACCATATATAAAAATATGAGTTTTAGCGTTCCTAAAGGTAAAATTACTGCGATTATGGGGCCAAGCGGAATTGGCAAAACCACTATGTTGCGTTTAATTGGTGGTCAGCTTAAACCAGATTCAGGTGATATTTTATTTGAAGGTGGCAGCATTCCTAAAATGTCTCGTAAAGAGTTATACGAAGCACGTACTAAAATGAGTATGCTTTTTCAAAGTGGTGCGTTGTTTACTGATATGTCGGTATTTGACAATATCGCGTTTCCTATAAGAGAGCACACAAAGCTAAGTGAAGACCTGATTCGATTAGTTGTGTTAATGAAATTGCAAGCTGTTGGACTACGTGGCGCTAAAGATTTAATGCCATCTGAGTTATCCGGCGGTATGGCAAGGCGTGCTGCACTTGCACGCGCTATAGCACTTGATCCAGAGCTAATCATGTACGATGAACCATTTGCAGGGCAAGATCCTATTTCGATGGGCGTATTGGTTAAGCTAATTAAGTCGCTCAACGAAGTATTAGGTTTATCGTCTTTAATCGTGACGCACGATGTAACAGAGGTAATGAGTATTGCCGAACACGTTATAATTATCGCCGATCAAGGGGTAATTGGTTCTGGTACTCCAGATGAAATGCGTAATCATGAATCTCCTTTAGTTCAACAGTTTTTAAAAGGCTTGTCGGATGGTCCTGTACCATTTCATTTTCCGGCTCAGGCTTATGCAGACGAACTACTTGGAGAAAAAGCATAATGTTGGATTTATTTCAAAAGCTAGGGCATAAAACGCTAGGACGTTTTGCGGCCCTTGGTCGTTCTGCTTATATGCTGTTTAGTGCATTAGCGCATGTTCCTAATTTTAAAAAAGGCACACCGTTACTTGTTCGCCAGCTTTATATGGTTGGTTCGCAATCGTTACTCATTATTATGGTGTCGGGTTTGTTTATCGGCATGGTGTTGGCTTTACAAGGTTACACCGTATTGGTTGGTTATGGCGCTGAGGATAGTTTAGGGCCTTTAGTGGCACTGAGTTTATTGCGAGAGCTGGGCCCGGTTGTTACTGCATTACTATTTGCAGGACGCGCAGGTAGCGCTTTGACCGCTGAAATTGGCTTAATGAAAGCAACAGAGCAACTTTCATCACTTGAGATGATGGCAATCGATCCGCTAAAACGTATTATTGCACCGCGCTTTTGGGCGGGTTTTATAAGCATGCCATTGCTTGCATTGATATTTTCAGCTGTAGCAATTATAGGCGCTCATTTAGTGGGTGTAGATTGGCTGGGGGTTGATACAGGTAGTTTTTGGTCAATCATGCAATCGCAAGTGTCGTTTCAGCAAGACATACTAAACGGTATTATTAAAAGCTTTGTATTTGCCATAGTGGTGACCTGGATTGCGCTTTATAAAGGATATGACTGTGTGCCGACCTCTGAAGGGATCAGCAAAGCAACCACCGAAACGGTTGTTCATTCGTCATTAGCAGTTTTAGGTTTTGACTTTATTTTGACAGCGGTAATGTTTACCAGCTAATAGGGTATAGATAATGAATTCACGGAAATTAGAAATTTTAGTTGGTTTTTTTGTAGCACTTGGCATTTTAGCTTTTGCGATGCTTGCACTTAAAGTTGCCAATTCAGGTATTAGTGGCTCTGGCGAAACATATACGCTTAATGCCAAGTTTGAAAATATCGGCTCGTTAAAAGCGCGTGCGCCAGTAAAAGTAGGTGGTGTTGTAATTGGTCGTGTTGAATCAATTTATGTTCACCCACAAGAGTTTTTACCAGTCGTTAATATGACCATTGACGCACAGTACTTATGTCGTTTTTCAGACACAAGCTCAATCTCTATTTTAACGTCGGGTATTTTAGGTGAGCAGTACTTGGGTATTCACCCTGTAATTTCTCCAGATTCTGCTAAGCAACGTTGTTTAGGCGAAACAGTGACAGAAAACAAGCAAGATGAAGCAATTGACGATTTATTTGGTGTGGAAAGTAAAGCACTAGGTGATGGCGATTCAATCACTGATACTAAGTCTGCCATTGTACTTGAAGAATTAATCGGGCAGTTTTTATTCAACCAAGGTAGTGAGTAATTATTATGTTGAAAAAGTTTTTAGCTATTGTAGCAATAGGCACAATGACGCTAACTCAAAGCGTAAGTGCAGCAGATGTGAAATTAATCGATCCTAATAAAATGGTACGCCAAGTTGCCGACAATACATTTGCGCGCATCAAAAAAGATCAGCCATTAATTGTTAAAGATCAAGAGTACCTTCGCGTAATAGTCGAAGAAGAATTAATGCCTTATATCGACTATAAATATGCAGCACTTCGTGTACTTGGTAGTGAAGTATCTAAAGTTCGTGCAATTACCGACGAGGCTGAAAAGGCCAAAGCAATTAAAGAAATTCAACGCTTTATTGGTGTATTTAGAGAGTACTTAGTTGCTACTTATGCAGGTGTATTTACTCAATACACAAACCAGAAAGTTGAGTTTGGTGCAGAGCAAGCGTTTAAAGGCAAAGACGTTGTTGTTGTTAAGACTAAAATTATTGAAGACGGTAAACCTGATATCAGAATCGATTTTAAAGTACGCGAAGACCGCGACGGTGAATGGCGCGCGTACGATATGATTGCCGAAGGTATTAGTTTACTAGATGCAAAGCAAAGCGAGCTGCAAGGTATTTTGCGCCAGCAAGGTATTGATAATGTAAGTAACCTTTTAGAGCAAAAGAGTCAGCTACCAGTTCAGTTTAGAGGCAGTAACTCGAATGACTAAATTGGCAATAAGCCAAGTTGATGGACAACATTTTGGAGTAAGCGGTGAGCTTACTCGAAATTCAATTGGCGATGAACAGCTTCTGAACAATAAGTTATTAACTAAGCATAAAACCATCTATTTCGACCTAAGTGGGGTATCAAGGGTTGACACAGCAGGCTTAGCTTGGTTAATTCACTCTTTTGCAGAATTAAAGCAGCAAGGCATTCGCCTTGAATTGCAAAACCTACCTGAGCAATTGCAAAATTTAATGCAATTGGGTCAGGTTACAACCCTATTTGAGTGAGAGTTATGGAAACTAGCCAAGTCGAAACATTGTTACGCGAAGAACTTCAATTAGCTGAAGTACATGTA
This sequence comes from Pseudoalteromonas sp. SR43-2, assembly GCF_014163885.1. Classification (NCBI taxonomy): domain Bacteria; kingdom Pseudomonadati; phylum Pseudomonadota; class Gammaproteobacteria; order Alteromonadales; family Pseudoalteromonadaceae; genus Pseudoalteromonas; species Pseudoalteromonas sp. SR43-2. The sequence goes on from NZ_JACJED010000001.1 coordinate 72,932, forward strand.
AAAGCCAATGGTAGTCATTATGAAGTTGTTGCAGTAGGCGAATGCTTTGACGGTTTAAGCCGAGTTAAAAAGCAGCAGCTAGTTTATGGTCCATTAATGAATACAATTTCAGATGGGACAATTCACGCAGTATCTATTCGTGCATTTACTCCTGTAGAGTGGAAGCGTGAACAAAAATTTATTTTACCGCAATAACTAGGGCCTCCTAATGGATCAATTTGTAATTCAAGGTGGCACTTCACTTGCTGGTGAAGTGACTATTTCGGGCGCTAAAAATGCCGCACTTCCTATTTTATTTGCTTCGCTATTAGCTGATGGTAAAAGTATCTTTACTAATGTGCCGCGTCTTCGCGACATAGTGACCACTGAAGCCTTATTAAAAACTTTAGGTGCTGATGTTAATTGGCATGGCGATACGCTAGTGATTGACGGTGCAACGGTTGATAAAACATTAGCGCCTTACGACTTAGTAAAGCAAATGCGCGCCTCTGTGCTTGCATTAGGCCCTCTAGTGGCTCGTTTTGGTGAGGCTCAAGTGTCTTTACCTGGTGGGTGCGCCATTGGTGCTCGTCCGGTTGATATTCATATTCAAGGCTTGGAGCGCATGGGCGCACAAATAAACGTTGAAAATGGTTATATTAATGCCAAGGTAAATGGTCGCTTAAAAGGCGCTGAAATTTTTATGGAAATGGTAAGCGTAGGCGCTACCGAAAACCTATTAATGGCAGCGGCCCTGGCTGATGGTAAAACCATACTTGATAATGCGGCACGCGAGCCTGAAATAATTGATTTAGCTAACTGCCTAATTGCTATGGGCGCTAAAATTACGGGTGCAGGTACTAGCCGCATTGAAGTTGAGGGCGTTGAGCGTTTAGCTGGCTGTGAGCACAGTATTTTACCTGACCGAATTGAAACGGGGACGTTTTTAGTCGCAGCAGCAATGGCTGGCGGTGAAGTACTTTGTAAAAATACAGACTTTCATTCTCTTGAACCTGTGATTGAAAAGCTACGTGCTACGAATGCGCACCTAGAAGTACATAACGATAGTATTTATCTTGATATGCGCGGCCGTGAACTTAGAGCCGTGAATATTAAAACAGCTCCGCACCCAGGTTTTCCTACGGATATGCAAGCTCAGTTTACAGCATTGAATGTAGTAGCAAATGGTAGTGCAACGATCACAGAAACGATTTTTGAAAACCGTTTTATGCATGTACCAGAGTTGCAGCGTATGGGCGCTAATATTCGTTTAGAAGGGCATACCGCAATTTGTGGTGAGACTGAAAGCTTAACGGGTGCGCAAGTAATGGCAACCGATTTACGCGCTTCAGCTAGTTTAATTTTAACGGGTATAGTGGCACAAGGTGAAACGGTTGTTGACCGTATTTATCACGTTGATAGAGGTTATCAGCGCATTGAAGATAAACTAAGTGCATTAGGCGCAAACATTAAACGTAGAAGTAGCTAAGTAGATAACTAGTTAAGCTATTTTAAAAAGGTCGGATACGCAAATTGCTATCCGACCTTTTTATTGACGATTGGTATTACTATTTATTAAAGCTTTGTTTCAAGCTCAGCTACCACCACCATGATTTTTTCTATTTTTCCATCTCTGTAAAGCTCAAATTCTATTTCTTTACCTGGCTCCGTATTACCTATTTTTTCAAGCACTTTTTGCGGGTTTGCTACCGAAAGCCCTGAAATTTTAATGACGATATCTTGCTCTTCAATACCCGCTTGCCATGCTGGCCCCAAAGGGTCTAAATTAGTAATGCGCATGCCGGTAACCGGCGTTAGGCTGTCGTTTACTTCTTTACCTGTACTATCTACTGCTGTACCTTCAAAGCCTAAATAGCCGCGTACAACGCGACCGTGACGAATGAGTTTACCCATCACTTTTTTAGCAAGTGAGTAAGGAACCGCAAAAAATATTCCTTGAATATTCAGGTTCTCACGCGTTTTAAATTGTGCAGAAGTAATGCCGACTAAATCACCATTGGAGTTAACTAATGCGCCGCCGGAGTTGCCCACGTTAATAGCTGCATCCATTTGCAATAAGTTATTGTAAGGGCTATCTGTAATTTTTTGCTTACCGGTTGCACTAATAATGCCTTGAGTGATTGTTTGCCCTAAGTTAAGCGGGTTGCCTATAGCAAGTACAACATCGCCTACATTTGATACATAGCTATCGTTTACGGGAATCACCGGGAGGTGATCTGCATTGATTTTAAGTAAGGCTAAATCAGTAATAGTATCAAAACCAATTAGTTGCACATCAAAAAAGCGTCGGCCATCGGTTAAGATAACCATAATTTGGTCTGCATTATTCACAACATGGTAGTTAGTAAGAATATAACCGTCTTGCGACATAATGACGCCAGAGCCTAGCTCTTGTACCGTGTTTTTTCTTTTATAACGAGGTTCTTTGGAAATGCTTTCTGAAAAAATAGTAACTACAGAAGGAGCTGCTCGTTTAACTGCATCAGAAAAACTCAAGTGACTCGCACTCATCGCGCTTGGAAGGGGAACATTAGGAAGTAAGGCGGCTCGCATATTAGGGCTGAAAAAAACCACTAAAAAAGCAATACTTAGACCTGCAAATAAAGGGGGAAGAATAAATTTTATTAATTTCAGCACAGTTTTCTTATTATGTAAGTGAGCAATCTCTTTATGATGACATAAAAAAAATAACAGCGGCAAGTGCCACTGTTATTTTTATTACATTAATAGTGCTATTTATTACTGAATTAAAATAAATATAGACTCACGACCACGTTGCACGCCAAGTACGATATTACCTTTGGTGTTTTCGATAATCTTATTCATATCACGAATAGTCTCTACTCGTTGACGATTCACTTGCATAATAATATCACCTTCTTCAAGGCCAACACGGGCAGAAGGTGAGCGAGGGTCTACAGACGTAACCTCAATACCTTTATTACTATTTTTTTGCACGTTTTCAAGTGTCGCGCCTTGGAAGGCAGGATGCAGCTCTTCGCCTGTCGCTGTAACACCTGATGCACCATCAAGAGTTACTTTTACCGTTTTAATTTTACCATCGCGGTAAATACCTAGTTTTATTTCGCGTCCTTCACCTAGCGTAGCAATTTTGCTGCGCAGCTCGTGGAAACCACTAATATCGCCGCCATTAATGCTAACAATTACGTCACCTGCTTTTATACCTGCTTTACTTGCGGCAGTGTCGTCCATTACTTGCATTACATAAGCACCTTGTTTGACGTCAAGTTGCTGCGCTTTAGCAAGGCCTGCATCAAGTGGGCGGCCAGAAATACCCAGCGAACCTCGGCGTACTTCACCGTGTTCAACAATTTGATCAACTAAGTTTTTCATCATGTTTGATGGAATGGCAAAACCAATACCCACGTTACCGCCAGAAGCACCTAAAATAGCAGTGTTAATACCAATCAATTCACCGTTTAAGTTAACTAATGCACCACCAGAGTTGCCTTGGTTAATAGCAGCATCGGTTTGAATGAAATCTTCGTAGCCCTCAATATTTAAACCACTACGGCCAAGAGCACTAACAATACCAGATGTAACTGTGTGGCTAAGTCCAAATGGGTTACCAATAGCGACAGCAAAGTCGCCCACTCGTAAACTATCTGAATTTGCGAGTTTTATTTCAGTTAAGTCATCAGCGTCTATTTGTAAAAGAGCGATGTCTGATTCTGTATCAGTACCAATTTTAGTTGCTTCAAATTCACGGCCATCTTCGAGGGTTACTACCATTTTTTCGGCATCTTGGATTACGTGATTATTAGTGACTACATAACCCTCATCAGCATCAATAATCACCCCAGAGCCTAATCCACTAAATTGACGCTTTTGACTGCGAGGCTGTTGCTGTCCAAAAAAGTATTCAAGCGGATCTGCACGGCGGCGTACTTCTTTTGAGCCTGAAACTTGGATACTTACAACACCTGGAGATATTTTCTCTAGCATGGGGGCAAGAGTTGGTAGTTGTTGACCATTTACTGCAATTGGCATTTTTGCATAAGACGCTACTGGGCTCATTAACAAGCTTGTAGATAGAATAGCTGCGCTGATAAGTGATAATTTCATTTTCATAGTCAGGGGTAACTCCACTTAAGATAAAGCAAAACAAAAAGGGCTACTTTACAGCAGCCCTTTTCGGTTTATTAAGATAAAACAACAAAGCTGTTATATCTAAAGACTATGGGGTCAAAAAAAAGTTCATCAAGATGCTTTAGAATGTTCTGAAACTTTATTTTGACCAGCAAATAAACCTGATTCACCTGAAACATAATCAGCTGGTTGTGCTGCCGCTGTAGAACGATCGCATTGACGCTCTTTTAATGAAGCCTGCAGTTGTTCTGTTGTTTCTTTTGAAAAGAATGGTTCAGCTGGTGCTTTATTTCTATCTTCTAGAAGAAGCTGGTTTGTTTCTTCAACGTGACTAAGCAGTTGATCATAGTTTTCTTTCATTTTATTTACGAGCTTACCAGTATTCGCTAAATGATCAGCTACATCTTGGCGATACTGCTCTAACGCATTTTCAGCTTGCTCTGCTTGCTCTTTTAATTCATCTTGTTTGAACTGTTTTTTAGTAACAAATGCGCCAATAAAAAATGCTACAACAGCAACAATAACAATCAAACCTACCCACATAACTGTGCCCATAAAAACTACCCCTTTGGGAAAATAACTAACGAATGCCGATTCAATTATAAATCATACTAAGTGTAATATACCCCGAGTTATGATGCGTGTTAATATGCTTTGCAAATTAAACTGTGTTTTAACTGTAAATAGATATGACTCCTTGGCAAACATACCAACAAGACTTAAAGCGAGATGACTTTGTACACGACGCAGCACAAGAAAATGCTGTGCGCCATTTACAACGTCTATACGATGACCTAACTCAGACAAAGCCAAAACAAAAAGGCTTTTTTGCTAAGCTATTTAGTAAAGAAGAACCTGCGCCTGTAAAAGGTTTGTACTTTTGGGGGGGAGTAGGGCGTGGTAAAACTTATTTAGTTGACACTTTTTACGAATCATTACCGGGCACACGTAAAATGCGTGTGCACTTTCATCGATTTATGCACCGAGTGCATAATGAGCTTAAAAAGCTAAATAATACGGCTAATCCATTAGAAAAAATTGCTGACACTTTTAAAGCAGAAACAGACATTATTTGCTTTGATGAGTTTTTTGTACAAGACATTACTGATGCCATGCTATTAGGTGGCCTAATGGAAGCGCTATTTGCACGGGGCATAGTACTTGTAGCAACCTCTAATATAGTGCCAGATGAACTTTACAGAAATGGCTTACAGCGAGCGCGTTTTATGCCAGCAATCGAGCTTGTTAAAAAAAATACCGAGATAGTTAATGTAGATTCAGGTATTGATTACCGATTACGTACTTTAGAGCAAGCTGAAATTTTTCACAGCCCATTAGATGAAGATGCGGATAAGAACCTATTTGAGTACTTCGATAAGTTATCGCCAGAGCCTGGGCAATTAGATGAGCCGATAGAGATAGAAGGGCGAAAAATCAAAACGCGTAAAGTAGCTAAATGCGTTGTGATGTTTGAGTTTAGTGAATTGTGCGAAACAGCACGTAGCCAGGTCGATTACATGGAGATTAGCCGCTTATACAATACGGTGATTATTTCTAACGTAAAACAGCTAGGGCAAACTAATGATGATGCTGCTAGACGCTTTATTGCTTTAGTGGATGAATTTTACGAGCGCCATGTAACTTTAATTATATCGGCTGAAAAACCTATTACCGAACTTTATACCCAAGGTAATTTAAACTTTGAATTTAAGCGTTGTATTAGTCGTTTACAAGAAATGCAATCCTTAGAATATTTAGCTAGAGAGCATTTAGTTTAAATAAGTAAGTAAATGTGAAATAGGGTAACTATAAAAAGAGGTACATATATAGTACTTCTTATTTCTGAAATTTCTTGTGGAAAAAACAACCGGCGAGTAGCAATGTGTTTTAAGTGCTGGTATACTCCCGCGTCTGCCACGTTGCGTTCTATGTCCTCATATAGTCTAGCCACTTGTGAGCGGCGCAAAAGTCTAAAACTCGAAGGGGTTATAGCAAACTTAGAGCAGTAGTTAATATTAACTACTTGTGGTTTTAATTGAAAAACATTGGATTTTTATAAATGAAAACGTTTGTTGCTAAACCAGAAACAGTAAAACGTGACTGGTACGTAGTTGACGCTGAAGGTAAAACTTTAGGTCGCATCGCTACTGAAATCGCTCACCGCCTACGCGGTAAGCATAAAGCTGAATACACTCCTCACGTAGATACTGGTGATTACATCATCGTTATCAACGCTGAAAAAGTTACTGTAACTGGTAACAAATTCAAAGATAAAGTGTACTACGCTCACTCTGGTTTTCCAGGTGGCCTTAAGTCTACTACTTTTGATAAACTTCAAGCTGCAAAGCCTGAAATGATCATCGAGAAAGCTGTAAAAGGCATGTTGCCACGTGGTCCTTTAGGCCGCGCTATGTACCGTAAACTTAAAGTTTACGCAGGTACTGAGCATAACCATGCTGCACAACAGCCTCAGGTTCTAGACATTTAAGGAGCACCATCATGGCAAATCAATACTACGGTACAGGTCGTCGTAAAAGTTCAAGTGCTCGCGTATTCTTACGCCCAGGCACTGGTAACATCGTAATCAACAAACGCTCTCTAGAAGAGTATTTTGGTCGCGAAACAGCACGCATGGTTGTTCATCAAGCTCTTGAGCTAGTTGATATGACTGAAAAATTTGACCTTTACATCACCGTTTCTGGTGGTGGTACAACTGGTCAAGCTGGTGCTATCCGTCACGGTATCACTCGTGCACTTATGGAGTTTGACGAGTCACTACGTCCACAACTTCGTAAAGCAGGTTTTGTTACACGTGATGCACGTAAAGTTGAACGTAAGAAAGTGGGTCTTAAGAAAGCGCGTAAGCGTCCACAGTTCTCAAAACGTTAATCTATACGTTATCAAGAATTCAAAAACCCAGCTTATGCTGGGTTTTTTGTTTTCCAATCAAAAAGTTTACATTTGCTACTTAATTTAAATTTGTTTATAGCGGTCGCCATACTTGGTATTGCTGTAATTAATGATGATCAAATTTATTAATAACTGCGTATTAATCGAACGAAAGTTAAAAAACACTCAGATAGCTGCAAAAAAGTTAAATAATTATCGTAATTAGTTTAAATCCATCAGTTAATTGGTGGAATTTTTTGCTACAATTGGCGTGGAAGTAAAATGAGTGAGTTTAACGACACTATGTACAGTTTTTACTGTTTCCTCTTAGTGGTGTTGATCTCGGTCAGTATATTGTTTTTACAGAAGCGTTATTATAGTCGTTCGGCTTTATTCTCGAGCTAGCTTAATCAAATTTTTGATCAAGTCAGGTTTATTCGAGCATGGGGCTTTGAATAACCTTGTTTTAATCAAGGGTTTTAATTATGATCGCTTCTATTTTAAAAATTTCGAATAATTAACCTGCTGTAACTGATGTTCTCAATATAGCAAGTGTTGAGAATCATAGTGGAGATAAGTGGATGAGCAATGCGCCTGTAGACAATGGCCGACGTCGCTTTTTAACCATAGCTACCTCTGTTGTAGGTGGTGTTGGTGCGGCTGGGGCTGCTGTTCCTTTTATTGCGTCTTGGAATCCAAGTGAGCGAGCTAAATCTGCGGGTGCGCCTGTAGAAGTAGATATCAGCAAACTTGAACCTGGACAATTAATACGTGTCGAGTGGCGTGGTAAACCTGTATGGGTTGTATCACGTACCCCAAAAATGCTTGAGCAGATGAAAGAACATGAAGGTCAACTTCGTGATCCGCAATCGCAAGAGCCACAACAATTAGAATCATCAACAAATGATTACCGTTCATTACGTCCAGAAATATTTTTGGCTGTAGGTATTTGTACGCATTTAGGATGTTCACCAGGCTTTTTACAAGGTAATTTTGGTGAGAAAGTAGAAGGGACTGATGACGGTTTCTACTGCCCGTGCCACGGTTCTAAATTTGATATGGCTGGTCGAGTATTTCAATCGGTACCTGCACCATTAAACTTAGAAATACCACCTTATACTTTTCTAGATGACACCACTATTTTAGTGGGCGAAGAAAGAGGGGTAGCCTAATGTTTGGTAAGATTATTGGTTGGATAGACGACCGAATCCCAATGACACGTGTTTGGAACATGCACATTGCACAGTATCCAGCACCTAAAAACTTTAACTTCTGGTACTTTTTTGGCTCACTAGCCATGTTAGTACTAGTAAACCAAATCCTAACAGGTATTTGGTTAACGATGAACTTTGTTCCGTCTGCTGAAGGTGCTTTTGCCTCGGTAGAGTACATCATGCGTGATGTAGAATATGGCTGGTTACTACGTTACTTGCACTCAACAGGTGCATCAGCGTTTTTCATCGTTGTATATATGCATATGTTCCGTGGCATGATCTACGGTTCTTACCAAAAACCGCGTGAATTACTGTGGTTATTTGGTATGTTCATTTTCTTAGCGCTAATGGCTGAAGCATTCATGGGATACTTATTACCATGGGGCCAAATGTCGTTCTGGGGCGCACAAGTAATCATTTCATTATTCGGTGCTATTCCGGTTATTGGTGATGACTTAACACTTTGGATCCGTGGTGACTACGTAATATCAGGTGCAACGCTTAATCGCTTCTTTGCATTACATGTAATTGCACTACCACTGGTTATTGTAATCTTAGTTTTCTTACACATTGTTGCTCTACACGAAGTGGGTTCAAATAACCCTGAAGGTATTGAGATTAAACGTAAGAAAGGCTCAGTAGCTGAAGAAGATAAGCCTAAATTTAAATTCCACGAGTATTACACTAACAAAAAAGACATTGTTGATGCGATACCGTTCCATCCTTACTACACAGTTAAAGATATTGTGGGTGTGGTTGGTTTCTTAATACTGTTTTGTTGGGTTGTGTTCTTTATGCCGGCGATGAATGGCTTCTTTTTAGAAGGTCCAAACTTCGAGGCAGCTAACCCACTTAAAACACCTGAGCATATTTTCCCGGTTTGGTACTTTACGCCATTCTATGCAATCTTACGTGCAATCCCTGATAAGTTAATCGGTGTTGCGGCGATGGGTGCATCGATTGTAGTACTTGCATTACTACCTTGGATAGACCGTGGTAGAGTTAAATCGGTTCGTTACCGTTGTGGTTTCCATAAATGGAACATTGCAGGCTTTGTTGTAACTTTCGTTCTTCTTGGTTGGGTGGGTGCAACTCCACAAACTGATATGAAAACGATTATTTCTCAAATCTGTACTGTGACTTACTTTATGTTCTTCGTACTGTTGTTTGTATACAGTAAGAACGAAAAAACTAAGCCATTGCCAGAGAGGTTAACGAAATGATGAAGAAGCTTATTATTGGTTTATTTGCTTTATCAGTAAACTTGTTGCCTAACATGGTTATGGCAGCAGGTCCGTCGGTTCCTTTAATGGAAGCGAATAACGACCTTACTGATCAACCATCTTTACAACGCGGTGCAAAGTTGTTCATGAACTACTGTCTTGGTTGTCACCAAATGCAGTATCAACGTTATGAGCGTACTTTTCGTGATATCGGTATCCCAACAGAAGTTGGTTTAGAGCAGTTAATTTTTGACGGCTCTAAAGTAGGTAGCCATATCACCAACGCAATTACAAAAGACGATGCAGCAAAATGGTTTGGTGCGGCTCCGCCGGATTTAACTCTAATTGCACGTGTAAAATCACCAGATTATATTTACACGTACCTAAAATCGTTTTATAAAGATGAATCTCGCCCGTTTGGAGTTAACAATATTGTTTTTCCATCGGTAGGTATGCCTCATGTTCTTCAAGAACTACAAGGTTTACCAACGCCTATCACTAAAGAAGTAGAAGAACATGGCCACACTGTGACCAAAGTTATTGCTACTGAAACTGATGGTACGGGTGAATTAAGCGTAGATGAATACGACCAAGCGGCTCGTGATTTAACAAACTTCCTTGAGTACGTGGGTGAACCTTCACGTCTTGAATCGGAAGCGCTAGGTATTAAGGTAATAGGATTCTTAATAATTCTATTTATCTTGGCATTTATGCTTAAGAAAGAATACTGGAGAGATGTTCATTAAGTTGAACATTTTTAAAGGTAATTTTGCAATAGGGGCTTAAGCCCCTTTTGCTGTTTTAGTTATTTAATGGAGGTATAGGCATGGCCGTAGCTGCCAATAAGCGCCCTGTAATGACCCTTTTTTCTGGTGCTAACTGTATGTATAGCCACCAAGTACGTATTGTACTTGCGGAAAAAGGTGTAAGTGTAGATATTCATTTGGCTGAAAAAGATAACTTGCCAGAAGCACTTCACGAAATTAACCCTTACGGCACAGTGCCAACACTGATTGACCGTGAGCTTGGTTTATACCAGGCAAACATCATCATGGAATACCTTGATGAGCGTTTTCCTCATCCTCCACTAATGCCTGTTTACCCGGTAATGCGTGGTCGTAGCCGCTTAATGATGCATCGTATTGATACTGACTGGTACAGCCTAGCTGACAAAATCAGTAACAACACGTCAGATGCTGCTCAAGCTCGTAAAGAGCTAACAGAAGCATTACTTGCTGTAGCACCTATTTTTAGCGAAGCACCTTACTTTATGAGTGAAGAGTTTAGCTTAGTAGACTGTTATTTAGCTCCACTATTATGGCGTTTACCAGAGTTTGGTATTGAGCTTAATGGTGCAGGTTCTAAAGAGCTTAAAGAGTACATGATCCGTTTATTTGAACGAGAGTCATTCCAAGCCTCTTTAACTGAAGCTGAGCGTGAGATCCGTTTATAATGACGCCTAATCGTCCTTATTTATTACGTGCTTTTTTTGATTGGATAGTCGATAACGAGTGTACACCGCATTTAGTGGTAGACGCTGGGTTTGCAAATGTACAAGTGCCAACACAGTTTGTTCAAGATGGACAAATTGTTTTAAACATAAGTCCATCAGCGGTCACACAGTTTTCGTTAGACTTAACCCAACTTAGCTTCAATGCGCGCTTTGGTGGTCAGCCAATGCAAGTGTATGTGCCTCTAGGTGCTGTGCTTGCAATATACGCGCGTGAAAATGGCGAAGGAACAGTCTTTACTGCAGATGAGTTTTTAGAGGACGAAGACGATTTTGTGCCTGAGCTTGAAAGTGTTGATTCATCAGCTGAATTTATTGATGAAACACCACCAGAAAAGCCACAGAAGAAAAAAGGCTCTCATTTACGCGTTATTAAATAATAAGTAAATGCCAAAAAAAAACCGCTTAATAAGCGGTTTTTTTATGTCTGTATTTTGTGTTTACAAGTATTCAAATACTTTAATTACACGCTCTACGCCAGATACATTTCGGGCAATGTTTACAGCTTGAGTAGACTCAGAGTCAGATACTAAACCCATTAAAAATACTTCAGCGTTTTCAGTAACTACTTTAATGTTATTACTGCTAATGTCTTTTGCTGTTAGTAGCTGAGCTTTTACTTTAGAAGTTAACCAAGAGTCATGCGTTTGTGTAGTAATGCCAATATTTGAGCCAATACGAATTTGGTTATGTATCTTACGAATACCTGAAACGCCCTCAATGGTACGCTGTGCTTCGTTTCTCATTTCTTCATTAGAGACTTGGCCTACAAGTAAAACAATACCGTTAACGCTTACAGCGCTTATATTGGCAAACTTTTCAAGGCGTTCTACTTCGCTAAGTGCAATACTGGCTTTTATTTCAATATTGTTATCGTCAATTTGAGAGCCAATGGTACGGCGATCGTTCGCTGCAGTTACTGCACTGGCTGTACCTGCAACAACAGCAGCTGCGCAGCCTTGTAGTAATACAACAGTACCTAAAACAATAAGAGAGCGTTTAAACATAATTTTCATCCTGAGGGAAAAGCGTTAAATCAACAAGTTCGCTTAAACAATGTAAGTTAACTAAATGGGATTCGATAATGCGGCTAGGGCGTTTAGATGGGGATCTAATTTCAACATCGTTAGGGCCAAGTAGGCCAACCAACTCGCCACCATCATCTCCAACCATAACTATGACCTTCATATCTTTAGTTAGTGCAGCTTCAACGGCAGAAATAACATGTTTTTCGTTACCGTTAATAGCCAGTACAAGCAGTAAATCACCTTGCTGAGCAAAAGCGCGGACTTGGCGAGCAAATGTATCGTGATCGTCTACCTGAGTACTTTGTCCAAGGTTAACGTTTTCTTGCGATAGAGCAATTGCGGGTAAACAAGGACGCTCGGTTTCATAGTGATTAACCAATACACCCGCCATGTGCTGGGCGAGCATGTGGCAATTTGCAGTACCGCAGCAAATGAGTTTATTTCCGTTGATCAGACTTTGTGCAATAGTAAATGCAGCTGACTCAAGCGCACTAGGTAGCACTTCACCAGCAGCGATTTGAACTTGAATGCTTTCTGTAAAAATTTCTTTAATTGTGTCTTGCATAGCCTACCAATAATTTATCTTTGTATTTGCGTTTAAAATACATTTTTAAGCCAATTAATATTAGGAGATGCATCTCCTGTAATGGCTACATAATCAATTCTTAGTGCTTGGTTAGTTAAATTTTTAGCTGCTAAGTAATGATAAATACTACGTTTTAATCGAGCTTGTTTTTGTGGGCTAAGTGCATAGTTGGCACCGCCACGGGCATTATTTTTGCGAAACTTGACCTCAATGAATACAAGGGTGTCGCCTTCTTTCATAATGACATCAAGCTCGCCAAAGGGGCAGTAATAATTACGTTCAATGGGTGTTAAGCCTTGAGTAACTAAGTATTTTTGCGCTTCAAGCTCATAATACTGGCCTTTTTCGCGACTATTGTGCCACAGCTCTTTAAACCACGACATGCCGCCCCCTTAACTTAATAAAGTTTAATTTATAGTTTGTATATCACCCGCTGATTGCATAAACAATGGTACCGGGCGTTGTGTTTCTAATTGCACAGGCTTAATGCGACGGTTTGTATATTGAGCCCAGTCGAGCATACGTTCTATATGGCCGCTGGTATTAACAGATAACTTACCACTTAAACCACTATATTGATTGCTTGGCATTACGCTTAACTGTCTAATGTCATGTAGTATTGATACTGCATCGTACGCCATTGCAAATAAGCGTTGGCTAATATCAATTTGTTCAGGCCATAGAGAGTTGTACTGCTGGCGTAAATTATGTTGTTTAATTTGTGAATCAAGCATCCACGGTAATTCAGTGAAGTATAGGCCGTCTAAGTCGCCTTTGTCTGTACTGTCAATTTGTTTACTATGACTTTTAGAGCTTGCATAAAGTGGGATACGATCAGCAAATGTACTGACGTTTACATCAAGGTAAGGTTTAATTAGGCGAGTTTCTATTGCATCACCCAAAATATAAATAACGTCTATATCACTGCGTGAACGCGTTTCGTTTTCTACTTCTTGCTTAAATAATGCTTTAACTGTTTGTATGCGATTTTTTGACTTATCAACTTCTAATAAGCTGGTAATTGTGTTCGGCATATCTTTTTTATCGTTATAAAAACCGATTTGTGGCTTGGTTTCGCTGTAGCGTTGCCACTGTAGGTTAAAATAATCAACTAAACGTTGGCCATTTGCATTATTTGGCGCAAGCAGCATAGGCTTTTGATAGCCCTTAGTTAAAAAGTGTTCCAGAGCTTGCTGTACTTCGTGCTCAGGGTTCAATGCAAAGTAATAATGCTGAAGCGAAATGCGCTCACCATCAAAGGTGTTTAAATGCAGTACTGGAGTATCAATAAGAGTTTGTGCATTGGCTAGTTTATCAATATTTGCTTTAAGTAGAGGACCAATTACAAAATCAGGCTTTATTTCTTCAAGTTGCGCTGCGATTTCCTCAGTGCTTAGGTTTTCATCAATAAAAATAGTGTCGTTGATAGTTTGCGTATCAAGTGCAGCTAACACACCGGCTTTAAGCGCATCACCTAAGCGTTCGTTAGGGCCTGATTGTGGAAACAACACAACTAAACGCTCTATATTAATAGGGGCGAGCTCAGTAAGCATTTCGTCTTGTTCAGGTAATACAGAAGAAGCCGGATGCCCAATATAGCGCCTGCGCCAATTATTAATTGCTTGGTCTAGCTCCACGCCACTACTTGCATATACTTGATAGTATAGACCAAGGTTTACCCAGCCTTGCTGGATAACCGAACCACGGTTAAAACGTTCAAGCGCATATGAAGAGAGCTGTTTTAAGTTATCCCACAAATTTTGATTGAGCTGAGGGATTTCTATATTATTTTTTGTGGCTGTTTCAGAAGCTCTAAAGAAATAAGGGGCAGCTTTTTTTGGAAAATTTTGCGATGCATAAATACTGGCTGTTAAAAACTGATGCCAAGCAAAATGCTCAGGTTGAGTAAGTTGTCCGTCTAGCGATTGTAAAATCACCAAAGCTTGATCATTCTTATTCTGTTGTTTTTGTGCAAATGCTATATAAAGACGGTTTTGGATTTGATCAACACTTGCGGTTAATTCAAGCTCATTACCTATTTTCTCTAACAAAGGCCAGTTCTGCTCACTAATTGCGGCATCACGGGCGCTATACAATAACTGTATTTTATCGGCACCTTGGCGGTTTTGCGCCAATTGGTAGATAGATTGCGCACTGGTTGCCTGATTTTGCGGTGCATTAGTGCGGTTACTTACGTTATCGCTGTTTTTAGTTGGTTTTTCGGTTGTGCTACACGCCGATAACCCTGACAATATAATTAATAGACTAACTAGTTTAAGTCGCACAATGATTTCCCAATACGTTAACGCGATTTGCTTATATTACTGACTGACGCAGGAGACCTCAATGTTAAATGAGGAGAATTCACAGAAAATTGGCACTCTTTACATTGTTGCCACCCCAATTGGCAATTATGACGACTTAAGTCACCGTGCCATTGCGACATTATCGCAAGTTGACTTAATAGCTGCTGAAGACACTCGCCATACCGGCAAGCTACTTAGCCACTTTGGAATTAAGGCAAAAACGTTTGCATTACACGACCACAACGAAAAGCAAAAAGCACAGCAAATTATTGATCAACTTAATCAAGGTTTAAATATTGCTTTAGTATCTGACGCTGGTACACCGCTAATTAGTGATCCAGGCTACGCTGTGGTAAATCTATGTCGCGAACAAGGCGCTCATGTTACACCTGTTCCAGGTGCATGTGCTGCAATTACAGCCGTATGTTGTTCAGGCTTACCAACTGACCGCTTTCAGTTTATTGGTTTCACGCCAGCTAAAAGCAAAGCTCGCCAAGACTTTTTTACCGAAGCTGTTAACTCAGGCATTACCAGCATAATGTACGAAAGTACGCACCGTATTATGGCAAGCCTTGATGATTTAGCACTAGCCCTTGGTGATGAGCAGCAAGTCGTGTTTGCTAAAGAGCTAACCAAAACCTTTGAAACATTTTTTAATGGTAGTGTAAGTGAGCTTAAACAGTTTTTAACAGATGATCCTACCAAGCAGCGCGGCGAAATAGTGCTGATGCTTGCGGGCAAACCAAAGCAAATAGACGATGTTCCGCCTGAAGCGCGCAAAATGTTGGCACTTCTTGAAAGTGAAATGCCAATGAAAAAAGCCTGTGGCGTTGTAGCCGAATACTTTGGTATGAAGAAAAACGCTTTATATAAAACAATTATTGAAGAAAAAGAGTAAATTTTACTGCGCTTGGTATTAGCCTCATGTATACTGCGCGCCGAGTCAGCCAAGATGATCGCTGCCTGTGACGAAAATGATCAGGGGGAGGAAAGTCCGGGCTCCATAGGGCAGAGTGCCAGCTAACGGCTGGGGGGCGTGAGCCCACGACAAGTGCAGCAGAGAGGAGACCGCCAATCTCGATTGGTAAGGGTGAAAGGGTGCGGTAAGAGCGCACCGGGCCGCTAGTAATAGTCGGTTGCAAGGTAAACTCCACTCGGAGCAAGACCAAATAGGGTTCTATCATTTTAAATAATGAACGCGTGGCCCACGTGAGAACCGGGTAGGTTGCTTGAGCCATAGAGCGATTTATGGCCTAGACGAATGATTATCACTTTCTTCGGAAAGGACAAAACCCGGCTTATAGGCTGACTCACTCATTCAATAAAAAGCCCGCAGTTAACGCTGCGGGCTTTTTTGTGTCTAAATTTTAGTTAATACAACTTCAGCATCTTTAAATAATATTTTTACCTTGTTCTGGATCGCGAGATTGCTCTGCTTGTTCACGTATTTCGTCGGTATCACTGCTCACATCATCAAGTGTTTTAGTTTGCTCAACAGTTTCATTCTTTCCGTTTTGTATTTGCGATGGTTGTTTTTCCTCTAAACTAGAAACACTTTCACTAGGGTCGGTGAGTATAATTCGCTCTCGTGCGTCATCTGGCATACTGATGTTTTGTTTTGTGAACTCATTGACTAATTCGCGCATAAGTTGAGAGGCTACTTTTAATGGACTGTGCTGCTCGCTATTAACCCAAAAATACAAAACAAAGTTAATAGTAGATGAGCCTAAGTTTTTTATTAAAACCTGCGCGGGTGGATCGCTAAGTACCGCATTTTGTTGATTCGCAATATCTAGGGCGAGGGTTTGTGCGCTGCGTATATCGTTATCATAGCCAATACCAATTTCTACTTTTCCGCGCATTTTTGGATTAGCAGTCAGGTTTTTAATAGTATTTTTATATACCGTCGCATTGGGTATTTGAATATGATTGCCATCGTAATCAACAAGTGTGGTTGCTCTTGCGGTTACTTTTTTAACAACACCTAAACGATTGTCTACTTCAATTACATCGTCGATTTTAAAAGGCCTTTGTATGCTCAGTAATAAACTAGCGATAAAGTTCTCAGCTATGTCTCTAAAGGCAAAACCTAATATAAGTCCTATTAGTCCCGTTCCACTCATAATGGCAACAGCAAACTCGGTAAGCCCTGCTAAGCGCAGGAATAAGTACACGCCAAATAAAATAATTAAAGTGCTTATACTGCGCCTAACAACTAGATGAACTAGTTTACTGTCAGTCATGTAGTCAATAGGCTTTATAAGCAATCGAGAAAGTGGCCCTGCAATTAAATAGCTTAATGCTAAAAGTATTATACCGAGTAATAGTGTGGGTAATATTTGCGCTGTTGCATGAAGTAATTGCACAGCTTGTTCATGAAAAAACTGCCACGTAAACACATCGCCTTGAAAACTTTGTGTGCTGGGAAGCGTATTGTTTAAAGCTATAATGTTTGATTGGCTACTAGGCATGGCTTATCGTCCGTATTTGGTTTTTATAATCGTTAATATTAGGTAACAGCAAGTTTAGTACCAAATACTTTATTTAACTTGGCAAACATTTTGCTGTAGTAATGTAATACAAATATTGAGGTTTAGAATGAAAGAAGCTAAACGAGGACAGCAAGCTGAGCAGCCTGGTCATATCCCTTTTATAGGTTGGTGGGATATTGTTAAGCGCATTTTTAAGCAAATGAGTGAAGATAACTTATCTATAGTGGCAGCGGGTGTGGCATTTTATGCGTTACTTGCTATTTTTCCGGCCATTGCGGCGATGGTATCTGTGTATGCATACTTTTCATCCCCTGCAGATATAAGTGATCATTTAAGTAAAATAGTTACTTTGCTCCCACCAAGTACCAGTGAACTAATCTTATCTCAGGTTTCTAGCCTTGCAAAAACATCAAGTGCCAGCTTGAGCTTAAGTGCAATTGGTACGCTTATACTTACCATTTGGAGTAGTTCTAAGGGCAGCCAAGCACTTATTACTGCGTGTAATATTAGTTATCGTGAATATGAAAAACGTTCATTTTTTAAAGCTCAATTAGTACGCTTTTTATTTTCGGTAGGGGCGATTGTTGTCGCAATTTTTGCGTTATTAATTATTGGTATTTTACCTATTGTGCTTAATTTAGTGGGGCTAAAAGAAAGTATAGATTTATTAATTAAACTCATCTCTTGGCCATTATTAGCTTTTACCTTTAATTTTGCATTGGTACTTTTATATCGTTATGCCCCACACCGTAAACCGGCCAAATGGCGTTGGATCACTATGGGTTCGTCTATTGCTACTGTACTTTGGATTTTGGCATCTATAGGTTTTTCTTTTTATGTGTCGCGTTTTTCTAGTTACAACGAAACTTACGGCTCACTAGGTGGTGTAGTGATCATGTTGATGTGGTTGTACATCAGCGCTTATATAATCACATTAGGTGCTGTTATTAATGCAGCTACTGAGCAGCAAACAGGTAAAGACAGTACTATAGGCCCAGCTAAAGAGCGTGGGCAGCGAGGCGCCTATGTGGCAGATCACCTCGATGTAAAAAACGAATAGCTAGCTAAGTTAGTGAGAGCCGTAAGCTGCTCTTTAAACTCTTGTGCTGCAGGACCAAGCCTGTCGTTGTCGTTGCACATTAAATATAAATTAAGGGTACGGGTTGTACCTTGGTCTAAATTAAGTGGGATGAGCGTTTTATCTTCAATTAAATGTGCTATTTGTGTTTTTGGCAGCCAAGCGTAACCCAAATTTTGACTAACCATATCAATAGAGTTGCGTAAATGGCTGACTGTCCAGCGCATATCAGCACCTAACCAGCCATCATTGTGACTGGTGTGGGTTGCTGAGTCGCGAACTACTATTTGCCGGTGTAGCTTTAAATCGCGAAAGTTGAGTTGTTCAGTTTGTTGGTGTAATACATGGTCTTTATGCGCAACGGCTATAAACTCTATATCGCATAACGTACTGCAACTAATTCCATAGATAGGAATTGATGAAATGGCTAAATCAACCACTGAGTTATGTAGTAATTCGTTTGCACCGGTTAGCACGCTTTCTACTAAATCAATCTTTAAAAGCGGGTAAAGTTCACTCGTTTTAGCAAGTGCCTGGTATAAAATGGTGTGTGGAAAAACTTCATCAACAGCTATTTTTAATGTGCTTTCTACGCCTTCGCTTAGCGTGCTCGCTACCGATTCTATTTTAGTTGCTTCTTCAATTAAAAATTCAGCTCTACGTAAAATTAGTTTACCGCTATCGGTTAAAAATGCTTTACGACCTTTTACTTCAAGCAACTTAATTTGCAAGGCGGCTTCAAGTTTTTGAACAGCATGGTGTACGGTTGACTGACTTTTATGTACAGCCGCACTTGCGCCTGCAAATCCGCCGTGATCCACAACCGCTTTAAACATTCGCCATTGCTCTAATGTTGCTTTTGCCATTTTTAAATCCTGTTACTACTTATATCTGATTGCTTAACTTGACCGCGCAGACGCATTATTTATTGCGTAACAGTGATTTTTTGTTTATTTATTTTAATAAAGCGACTTTTTTATCAGCTAGAAGTGCCATAAAACTGCTTTTATTTAAAGGTCTTGAAAATAAATAACCTTGTCCGTAATCACATCCGGCCTCAAGTAATAGCTGCATTTGTAATTTAGTTTCAATTCCTTCGGCGATTACTTTTAAGCCCAGTTGATGCGCCATAACAATTATTGCTTCACACAGTGCAAGTTCTTGACTGCCTACTTGGATATTATCAACAAAACGTTTATCTATTTTTAAATAGTCGGTATCCATTTCTTGTAAGTAAGCGAGTGACGAATATCCTGTACCAAAATCATCAAGGGCAAGCTGCATACCTGATTTTACTATTTCTTTTAAGCGACGTTGCGTTAATGCTTCGGGGTTAATCATTAGGCCTTCAGTTATTTCTGCCACAATTGAGGATGCAGGTAATCTTGCAGCTTTTAGCATATCGTACCATTCATCTATACCACTCTCTGGCGTGGATAACTGCACAGGGGATACGTTAACACTTATTTGAAAAGTATCATCGGTTAGGGTTTTTATATCTTTAAGCGTTTGCAAGGTTTGAGCAAATACAAATTGGCCAATTGCATTTATTTGCCTGGTTTCTTCAGCAAGTGAAATAAATGCGACAGGGCTAATTAGGCCTTTTTCGGGATGTTGCCAACGAATAAGTGCTTCAGCTTTATGAATATGTAAATCATTCAAAGCAACAATGGGCTGATAAAACAACTCAAACTGCTCAAGTTCTATGGCACTTCGTAAGTCTTTTAATAGCACCATGCGTGCGTGTGCATATTCGCGCATGTCAGCAGAGAAAAACTCAAAACAGTTACGACCAGTACTTTTTGCTTTATACATAGCCTGATCGGCTGCTTTTAAAAGCTGTTCAGTATTTTCACCATCATTAGGGGCGCATGCTATGCCCATGCTGGCGCTAATAAATAATTCTTCGTTTTCAAGATGCAAAGCCGACGATAGGCTAAGCAAAATATTACTGGCAATTTGATTAATATGACGCGTACTTTTTATACGATTAAACACAATAACAAACTCATCACCACCAATACGTGCCACAAACTCAGCATTTTTTGCCGACTGGACTATGCGTTGCGATACGAGTTTTAATAAGTTATCACCATAGTGATGGCCTAATGTGTCATTAATATCTTTAAAGTGATCTATATCTAAAAGCATGACAACCAATTGATTGTCGGGAGTAACAATGCTTGAAAATCGTTGATTTAATCGCTCCTTTAACTCTAAACGATTTGGTAAGTCAGTTAGGTGATCAAAGTGAGCTTGTCGCCAAATTGTTTCATCGGCTTGTTTTTTCTCAGTGAGGTCTGTAAATATCGCGATTCGACGAATAGGTGCGTTGTTTGTATCATAAACCGTATCGATTGTGAGCCACTCAGAGTAAAGCTGCCCGTTCTTTTTACGGTTAATAACCTCGCCTTGCCAGCGGCCTGTTTGCTGTAATTCAGACCACATTTTATTGTAAAAATTCTTATCATGTTTTCCTGATGAAAGAATTGAAGAGGAGCGCCCAATAACTTCTTCTTTATTATATAAAGTCGTTTTGCAAAACGCAGGGTTTACATCAAATATTATACCCGCTGGATCGGTGATTGCCATGCCTTCACTACTGTTGTTATACACTAGCAAGGCAAGGTGGAGTGCTTCTTCATTTATTTTTCGTTGTGTTATATCCCTTAGCACAACAACGTATTCATTTTTACTTTGCATTGCACTAATACGTGCTTCAAAGCTACGTTTAGGATCTGATTTTTCGAGTGTAAATTCTAAATTACTCGAAACATCAAGCTTAGATAACTGCGATAACAAAAGCTGCACATTGTTGTGAGAAAGTATTGATGATAAATGAGGTGCTGCAGTGCTGTTTGGGTTTACTTGAGGCTTAAATTGCCCCGTTATGTTGAGAATATCGCCATGGATGTTAATTCTAACGTAACTGTCGGGTAGAGTATTAAGCAAGCTGGTAAGCTCATCGTGCTTGTTTTTTAAATTAGCCTCGGCTGTTAACCTGGTTTGCGCCATTGATTTAAAGCGCTGATAGAGAGTATTTAGCTCTGGATTATTTGGCTGTATTTTTTGTGACGGCATTTCGCCCTTAGCCAACACGTTTGTTGCATTTGTTAGATTATTAATTGGGTCGATAATGCTGGTTTTAAGCAGCTTACGTGCAATTAAACATAGCACTAGCAGTGATAAAATAAACACACCAATCGCTATAAAAAAATTATTATTTATTTGCTTTAAAGCATGTGTAATAGGAAGTGCAATATGTATATTTAAGCTGTTATTACTTGGATCTTTATAAATAATAGAGTGATGAAGCATTCGATCTTCACCCTTAATAGATTTTATTTTTGTTGATGCCTCATTATCAATCGAAGAATCAGTTGCTAATAAAGTCTTTGCAATATTATCGCCAAGGGCTGCAGTTGTTGGTGGGTAACGCGCTAAAATTTTTCCATTAGAATCAGCGATTGCAGCAATAGAGCCAGGTGGCAATTCAATATTATTAAAAGCATTGTTCCACCAGTCAAGCGCAACAACGATAACTACAACGCCCTGAATTACATTTTTTTTATTAATGATAGGTAACGCAAAGTTAAGGGTGTTTTTTTGCAAGTTTCTATCGTGCTGAAAATAACCTACTGACAATTGGTTACTTTTTAAGGCATTTTGAAAATACGCACGATCTGCAATACTTATTGTTTTGGTTAATCCGCTTGTTGTACACATAACAATGCCATTTGGATCTATAATCCCGATATTGGCAACATGGGCATAAATAGCTCTAAATTGATTAAAATAATAAGGGCAGGACGTTGCTAAATTTTCTTTCTTACTTTCCTCTTTAGCCAAATAACGCGCTAAACGGTCAATATCATCGACTAAGTGCTTTTGCTGTAAAATTAATTGCTTAGCAATGTTTTCTACTTTTTTTTCACTTTGCTCAATAGAGTGGTGGCGTTCAAGCAGCAGAGTAAAAATAATTACAGCGGTGCCCGGAATACTTAGCAATATAAGCAAACGATAAAGCTGATGTTTGAGAGAATAAGTAAAAATAACCATTCCTTAGTTTCGTATTTTGCAATAACAATTGTAGCCAAATTCACTCCAAATAACCATAGTAATTATAAGGTTGAAAATGTAACCAATGAATCAATGTCGTTCTATTTTTTAGAACCTTAAGCTCGATTTAAAGACATAGTTGTTTTGTTTAATGAATGATTTAATAGCCTCATAAACTTATTCTTTAGAGTGAATTAAAAAATGAAAATATCAAAAATACTTACAGCTTATGCAACTCAAGATGGCGATGGCGTGAACATTAGCCGTATACCTGGGTTTGATGGTAAATATTTAGATCCATTTTTGATGATTGATGAACTTAAGTCAGATGACAAAAAAGATTATATGGGAGGCTTTCCTGAGCATCCGCACCGAGGAATTGAAACGTTTACTTATATTCTAAAAGGTGGCTTTGAACATCGTGACCAAATGGGTAACAAAGAAGCTATTAAAGCAGGCGATGTGCAATGGATGAGCACAGGGCGCGGCGTCATGCACAGTGAAATGCCACTCGCTGATGCTATAGATGGTCTGCATGGCTTTCAAATTTGGATAAACATGCCAAGCGCAGAAAAAATGCGTGATTCACGTTATCAAGATACGACTAAAAACCCAGCTCCTAGTTTTACAAATACGCAAGGCGTGACGTTAAAAGCACTTGCGGGATCGTGGCAGTTCGAAAGTGAAACGCTTGCAAGCGAGCTGCAAAGTTTAGCTGCTAATGCGGCGCTCGCTGATATTATATTACCTGCTGGTAAAAGCACTTATTTAGAGCCTCTTAGCCAACAAAAAGTAATGCTTTATATTCATAGCGGCTCACTAATAATGAGCGACAATCAAACAATACCAGCGGGTAAGTTACTTATTTTAGAACCAGGCAGTGATATTAATATTAGCTCTGAGCACGGCGCTGGTGTTTTGGTTTTAGCAGGCGATCCACTTAATCAACCTATTGCTCATATGGGGCCGTTTGTAATGACGACGCAAGCTGAAATACAGCAAGCGGTACGTGATTATCAAAACGGCGAGTTTGGCAAAATATAAAGGTATTTTTAGGAGAGTTTTATGGGATTATTAGTTAGCGGTCAATGGCAAGATAAATGGTACGACACAGATTCAAGTAACGGTAAGTTTGAACGCGAAACGGCGCAGTTACGTCACTGGGTAACTGTTGATGGTAGCGCTGGAATAACGGGCGAGGCCGGATTTAAAGCACAAGCGAACAGATATCATTTATATGTGTCACTTGCGTGTCCTTGGGCGCATCGAACGCTTATATTTAGAGCGTTAAAAGGACTGCAAGATTTAATTACGGTGTCGGTTGTTAGCCCTGATATGCTTGATAGTGGTTGGGCTTTTGATACGCAAAACCACAGTACTGGTGATGCTTTATTTAATAGTAACTACTTACATCAAGTGTATACAAAAAATAATCCTAAGTATTCCGGGCGAGTTACCGTACCCGTATTGTGGGATAAAAAGCTAAATAAAATTGTCAGTAATGAGTCTGCCGATATTATACGTATGTTCAATAGTGCATTTGATGAATTAACAGGTAATAACGATGATTACTACCCAGAGGCACTACGACCAAAAATTGATGAATTAAATGCGTTGATTTATCCAAGTATAAATAATGGTGTTTATCGTACGGGATTCGCAACAACTCAAGATGCATACGAAGAGGCGTTTAACGATTTATTCATAGCACTCGATAAAGTAGAAGGGATACTGAGCAAGCAGCGTTATTTAACAGGTAATAGGCTCACCGAGGCAGATTGGCGATTATTCACTACACTCATTCGGTTTGATAGTGTGTACGTTGGCCATTTTAAATGTAATTTACGCACAATTGAAAGCTACCCTGCATTGAGTGGATACCTTAGAGAGCTATATCAAGTTAAAGGAGTGGCTGAAACAGTTGATTTTTATCATATTAAGCGTCATTACTATTTTAGTCACACAATGATCAACCCAACACAAGTTGTGCCAAGTGGTCCAAGTATTGATTACTTATCTGATCACGGTAGAAATGTTTAGCGCTTAAGCTATCAAGTTCACTAGCCAGCCGTATTTTCTTACGAAGCTGGTTTCGCTTTTACCCGCTTGTACTGCTGCACCTGCGATAAAGGCACTTGAAAGCCCAACTTTGGTTACGGCAAAACGCTTTAGTCTATATTGGAACGCTGCATGATGTTGGCGTTTCAATTCACTGCGCGTATCCATCTGCTTACTTAGAGCATCAACGTTTTCATTAGGTGCTTTAATTAAGTAGTTAACTAACATACTAATTTCCTTGTAGGTTAAATAGCTGCTTTAAACTTTTAAGCGTTTTACTAAAGCCAATTTTATTGCTTAAGTAAACTGTATTTTTCCAAAGCCATATTAAACAAGCAACTTGTAGCAAAGTAGCTGTTGCAATACTTAGCCATACCGACCCAAAAACATCGTATACACCGTATCCAACAGCACCTAGAAATCCTGCCCACAACAAAACCAAACCACTGGCAAAGCATCCTAAAAATATAGTGATCAATGCAAGCGATCTAAGCGATAACCGCCATTCAGCTTTAGCAAGCTGGTGGGTGATCTTTCCTTGAGTCTGGTAATCATCCTTGAGCTGCTTAGAATACTCTAAAAGCATTGCAACATGATCTTGCCAATCGTCCTTTTGGCTATGTTGCTCAGTAGTTTGGTCTTGCGCATTACCATCCTTGGTTGCTGTTGTTTGTGGGTTATTCATCACTAATTACTTACGACGAAGTAGTGATGTGATTAGCATACCCGCAGCAAAAGCAATACCCGCAGTTGCTAATGGATTTTCAGAAGCAAAAGCACGAGTTTTTGCAGTACATTCGCTTAGTTTTTCACGTGCGATAAGTTGTTTTTCGCTCAATGCATCTGCTGAGCTAGAAGCTCCTTTACGCACACTGCTTTCAGCTGTTGCAGCTTTGCTAGAAAGTGCATCTACAGCATCGTGCGCCGCTGATGTTGCTTTCTCTGTAAGAGGAGACTCAGTATTTGTTAGTTTAACGTCAGGCTTAACATCTGAAGTTGTATTTGGTTTCGTATTCGTTGCAGTAGCCATAATCAATCCTTAATAAGTTAAAAATTTAAATAGTGATTTAGATGATGCAATGATTAAACCAAACTTGTTATTTATTTTAACTGACTGAATTTTATAGGTTTTGTTTGTTTTTTTTAATTTTTGATAATTAGTATTTTAAAATAAACAGTAACTATTACTACACGGCTAGGTAAATTTTACAAAGAGGATAAAAACGCCTTAAAAATTGTAAATATTCATTGGTTATTCAGTAAGCAAAGCATGTAAACAGAAAGTTATAAAAGCAAAGCTGATATTTTTCTTTACCTCAATCCCACTTTTTCCCACGTAATTCAAACGCTTCGCTTGAGCCCTTATTTTTTCTAGCTTTGGGACTCACTAAAGCTGGTCAGCTTACTTGACAAAATGGCTTGTCAAGCCCTAAACTGGAGCACTGTGGTAAAAAGTGGTTTTTAGTGGATCTCATTGGATAAAATAAACAAAAAATTGAATAAAACAATTTCAAAGTAGGTTTTTTATGTTTCGTGGCGCGAGTTCACTGAGTTTGGATGATAAGGGGCGTTTTGCGGTACCGACAAAGTACCGAGAATCTCTGTTGTCTGAAGATCAGGGGACAGTTATTTGTACCGTCGCATTAAATGAACCGTGTTTATGGTTATATCCATTGGCTGAGTGGCTCGAAATAGAAAGCCGTTTAGCGAAAATATCTAATATGAATCCACGAGCTCGACGAATGCAACGTATGTTGCTAGGTAACGCTACAGAGTATCAACTTGATAAAAATGGTCGAATTTTGCTTGCGCCGTCATTACGTGCCCATGCATCTCTTGGCAAAAAAATCATGCTGGTTGGTTTGATGAATAAGTTTGAAATTTGGGACGAGGCGCGTTGGCACGAGCAAATGCAGCAAGATACTGAGCTTGAAAGGCTTGGTGATTTTGAACCTAACCAAGATTTAGATAATTTTACACTCTAACGGCACAAAAAAAGGCACACAATAGCTAATGACAGCGCAATTTGAACACGTATCCGTATTAATGGATGAGACCATCGATGCCCTTGCAATTAAGCCAGACGGTATATACATGGATGGTACATTTGGACGTGGTGGCCACTCTGGGCAAATTTTAGCACGCCTTGGTGATGAAGGTCGCCTGCAAGCAATTGACCAAGATCCACAAGCAATACAATCAGCTGAAAAATTTGCTGATGACCCACGTTTTGCAATTGCACACACTCGCTTTTCAAACTTATACGAAGTAGCACAGCAAAACGATCTAATTGGTAAAGTCGATGGCATTTTATTAGACATTGGTGTTTCGTCACCACAACTAGATGACGCTGAGCGTGGCTTTAGTTTTATGAAAGACGGCCCACTCGATATGCGTATGGACCCTACAACAGGTCGCAGTGCAGCACAGTGGTTAGCAGAGGCTGAGTTGGATGATATTACCCACGTAATTAAAAAATTGGGCGAAGAAAAGTTTGGTAAACGCATTGCACACAAAGTACTTGAAGTTCGTGAGCACACGCCAATCACAACTACCAAGCAGCTTGCTGACCTTGTTGATGAAGCTGTACCGGTAAAAGATAAGTTTAAACACCCAGCTACCCGTACTTTTCAGGCTATTCGTATTTACATTAATAGTGAGCTTGAAGAAATTCAAACTGCGCTTCAGTCTGCAGTTAAAGTGCTAAAGCCAGGCGGACGTTTAGTGGTGATTTCGTTTCATTCTTTAGAAGACCGTATTGTAAAACAGTTTATTAGAAAACAGAGTAAGGGAGAAGCATTACCCAGAGGTCTGCCTTTAACTGATGCACAAATAAATAAAAATCTGACGTTAAAAGCAGTGGGTAAAGCTATTAAGCCAAGTGCTGCAGAAGTAGAGCGTAATCCACGTTCTCGTAGTTCTGTACTTAGGATTGCACAGAGGTTGGGATGAGTAAAAAAGCGAGCTATCGGCAACCTAATTTATTCTTTGAAATATTAAAAGGCCTAGGAGCTAATAAGCTAACCTCGGCCTTGTTGGTTGTGATATTCGCTTCTAGTTTAGCTGTTGTGCAAACAACCCACTTAGCTCGTGGCCAACTTATACAGCAAGATCAATTATTACAAGAACGCGATGAGCTCGATTTAGAGTGGCGCTACTTACTTGTTGAAGAAGAATTTTATTCGCAACATGCACGCATTGAAGAAGTAGCTACATCACAATTGAAAATGAAAAGACCTACGAGTCAAGATGAGCAGGTAATAATAGTACAATGAGAAATAGAGGCAAAAAACCAGTCACTAATTTAATCACATGGCGCTTCATGCTGGTGTGTGCAGTTGTGTTTATGGTGTTTGTAACACTCGTATCTCGCGCTGCTTATTTACAAGTAATAGAACCTGATAAAGCACGTTCAGAAAGTGACAAACGTACCGTGCGCGTTGAAAAACTACATGTGCAACGCGGGATGATTTTTGACCGTAATGGTAAAGAGTTAGCGGTAAGTGTGCCTGTTGTAAGTGTATATGCTGATCCTAAAGCATTGCACAAGTCGCTAGTCTCTAAAGTAATTAAACAAGCACGTAAAAGCGGCGAAGATCATTTATCTTTAGCTGAAAATACCGCCGAGCTTGATAAGCGTACTGCACTTTATTATAAAAACGATTTACGCTGGCGTGAGCTTGCAGATGTGCTGCGTATTGATCCTAAGAAGATTAACTCTCGACTTTTAAACGATCCCTCGCGTCGCTTTGTTTATTTAAAGCGCCAAGTTACTCCTGCTGTAGCAAATTATATTGGCGATTTACGCCTACCAGGTATTCATTTACTAGATGAATCTAAACGCTATTACCCCGCCGGTGAGGTTACCGCTCATGTTATTGGTTTTACTAATATAGACGGTAAAGGCATTGAAGGCATTGAAAAGCTATACGAAAACGCTTTAACGGGCGAGGAAGGCCGCCGCACTATACGTAAAGACGCACAAGGGCGTGAAGTAGAAGTGCTTGACGAGCGTGAGCGCGTAGAGCCAGAAAGTATAGAATTAAGTATCGACCAACGAATTCAAGCTATTGCCTACAAAGCTGTAAAATCAGCTGTACTGACTTACAAAGCCACATCGGGCTCAGCTATGGTAGTTGATGTTAAAACCGGTGAAGTGCTGGCAATGGTAAATAGTCCTTCATTTAATCCAAATAACTTAAGCGATGCTGCACCTCATAAGCGTCGTAATCGCGCAATTACAGATTTGTTTGAACCAGGCTCAACTGTTAAGCCTCTAGCCATTTTAGCTGGGCTAGACTACGGCGCCATTCAGGCAGATGACACGATTGATACCTACCCAGGTTGGATGCGTTTAGGTGGTAGTTTAGTTAGAGATACTCGTAATCACGGCGAACTAACACTGCGCGAAATACTAAAGTACTCCTCAAATATGGGGGTTGCGAAGGTTACTCAGTTAGTGCCTAAAGATTACCTTGTTGGCTTATATCAAAAAGTAGGCTTTGGCAGTGACACAGGTACTGGAATGGTAGGTGAAAGCAGCGGTTTGTTTTATCCAAATCGTCGTTGGTCTGACTTTGAAATTGCAACTTTGTCATTTGGTTATGCAATTTCGGTAAGTACTGCGCAAATGGCGCGCTTTTATACCATGTTAGGCGCTGGTGGAGTTAATCGACCACTGACTATTTTAAAGCAAGATAATATACCTGAAGGCGAACGTATTTTTAAACAAAAAGACGTAGAAGCCGTAGTCCACATGATGGAAAGTGTATTTGAAAAAGACGGTACTGCTCGCAACATAAAAGTTGATGGGTATCGTGCTGCAGGTAAAACAGGTACATCTAAAAAAGCCGTAGCAGGTGGTTATGGTGATGAATATGTAGGTTACTTTGCAGGTGTAGCACCGGCAAGTAATCCTCGTTTAGCCGTGGTAGTTATGATTAATGAACCAGGTGGTGATGTGTACTATGGAGGTGCCACCGCTGGCCCTGCATTTGCAGAAATCATCTCTAACGCATTAAGAATATTAAACGTAGCGCCTGACAAGGAAGAGGTTGCGTACGTACAAGGTAAAGATAACGATGCGTGATTTAAAGGATATTTTAAAATACATCGAAATAGATGCGCCCTCGCAACTGGTTAAGCATTTACGCCTTGATAGCCGTGAAGTAACGCCAGGTGATGTATTTGTTGCTATTAAAGGCCATACACTTGATGGCGGACAATTTATTAGTAAAGCAATTGAAAATGGCGCAATAGCTATCATTGCTGACAGATTATGTGAATTTGAAAGCAGTTTTGAGCCACTGTATTTAGTCTCAGAGCTTGATAAAAAGCTTCCAGAATTAGCTAGTCGCTTTTATAGCCAACCAAGTCAGACTCTTGATTTAATTGGTGTGACGGGTACAAATGGTAAATCGACCACCACAGCAATGATTGCCCACTTAGCACAATTTTGTGGTACTGAGTCGGCTATTATAGGTACTTTAGGTTATGGCCATCCTGATAACTTAATTCCACTGATAAACACTACTCCTTCAACGGTTGATTTACAGCATATTTTGAGCGATTTAAATTCGCAGCATAAAAAGCTGGTAGCCATGGAAGTATCATCTCATGGGTTAGTGCAACAACGCGTTGCTAAATGTCAGTTTAAAGCGGCTGTGTTTACTAATCTTTCGCGCGATCACTTAGATTACCATGGTGATATGGCAAGTTACGGTGATGCGAAACTAATGCTTTTCCGTGATTTTGAGCCGCAAGTTGTAGTGCTTAATCAAGATGATTCTCAAGCTGAGCAATGGCTTGAAAAGTATGATTTCAATAACCTAATCTGTTATGGCCGCAAAAACTTAGCCCCTAAGAATGCTCAGTACGTTTATTTTTCTGATGTTGAATATTCAAGTGAAGGTATTTCGGCGCAGTTATCGACTAGTTGGGGTGATATGTCGATTAAATCGCCTCTGTTTGGCGAGTTTAATTTATATAACTTAACTGCCGCGATCGCTACATTACTAGGGCTTGGTTATCCGCTTGAGCAATTAGTTTCAGGTTGTGCGCAGTTACAGCCAGTTGCTGGTCGAATGCAAGCTTTTAGTCAAGCTGGCATGC
Organism: Pseudoalteromonas sp. SR43-2; assembly: GCF_014163885.1. Taxonomy (NCBI): domain Bacteria; kingdom Pseudomonadati; phylum Pseudomonadota; class Gammaproteobacteria; order Alteromonadales; family Pseudoalteromonadaceae; genus Pseudoalteromonas; species Pseudoalteromonas sp. SR43-2. Next base: position 103,596 of record NZ_JACJED010000001.1, read on the forward strand.
CAACGTGTGTTGTTGATTACGCACATACACCCGATGCACTTGCACTTGCATTACAAGCATTGCAGCTGCATGTGCCAGGTGGTGTAAGTTGTGTATTTGGTTGCGGTGGCGACAGAGACAAAGGTAAGCGCGCATTAATGGCGCAAGCTGCAGAGCAAAACGCTAATAAAATTATTATTACCAGTGATAACCCTCGCTCAGAAAACCCTGATGACATTATTGCAGATGTAGCTGGCGGTTTAACCCATCCTCGAAATGCACATTTAGAGGCTGATAGAGCAACTGCAATTCGTTTTGCTATAGAAAACGCTACAGCTGATGAGGTTATTTTGATTGCAGGTAAAGGCCACGAAGATTATCAAATTATAGGCGATAAGCGAATCGACTTTTGCGATCGCCGGTATGTACAAGAACAACTAAAAAAAGCAGTAAGAGGGATAACACAATGATCCCAATGGATTTTGATTGGTTAGCTAATGTGCTAACAACCGATTATCAAGGTGATAATCAACACGTACTTAATATAAATACTGATACTCGTACAGTGTGCGATGGCGAAGTGTTTTTAGCACTGAAAGGGCCAAATTTTGATGGGCATAAATTTATAGCTGAGGCTAAACAAAAAGGCGCTATAGGCGTTATTGTTCAGCACAAAGTTGATGTGGATATTCCACAATTTATAGTAAGCGATACACGTATTGCACTAGGTACAATTGGCACCGCTGTTATGGCACAAGTGGCGCCTAAAACAATTGCAATTACGGGCAGCGTAGGCAAAACCACCGTAAAAGAAATGTGTGCGGCAATTTTGTCGGTTCACGGTGATGTATTGGCTACTAAAGGTAATTTTAACAACGATATTGGCGTCCCGCTTACGTTATTGCGCTTAGAGCCTCAACATCGTTTTGCTGTTATTGAGCTAGGTGCAAATCACTTAGGTGAAATTGCTTACACAACGGCAATGACAAAACCAGATGTGGCCGTTGTATGTAATGTTGCAGCAGCTCACTTGGAAGGTTTTGGTAGCTTAATGGGCGTTGCAAAAGCTAAAGGTGAGATTTTTGATGGCCTTAAAGATGACGGCGTTGCCATTGTTAATTGCGATAGTGAATTTAGCCAGTATTGGTTAGATAAACTTGAAGGGCGTAATGTTAAACGCTTTTCTACAACCGAAAAACTAGACATTTGGGCAGAGAACATCACGCTTGATGCCAATGCACGTGCAAGCTTTACGCTTTGCACTAAAAACAAGCAAGTACCTGTTACTTTGGCACTACCTGGTAAGCATAATATTAGTAATGCACTTATCGCTGCGGCGCTGACCAGTGAATTTGATGTAACCCTTGAAGAAATAGCCAATGCACTTGCCACAATGGGTGATGTAAAAGGGCGCGTTAATTTAATTGAAGTGTCTGATTTACTTACCGTGGTTGATGATACCTATAATGCCAATGTTAAGTCGGTAAAGGCTGCGATTGACTTGTTAAGTGATATGCAAGGTCACCGCATTTTAGCACTCGGAGATATGGGTGAGCTTGGTGAAGATGCACGTAAGTACCATCAAGAAGTTGGCGAGTATGCACTTGAACAAGAGATTGATGAGTTATTTACATTAGGCGTGTTAAGTAAATACGCAAGTGATGTGTTTGAACTCCCTAATCGTCACTTTTCGAGCCGCGAACAGATGCAGCAAAAAATTCAAGAAAGCATTAATAAAGTGAATAAAAAAACAACAATAGTAGTGAAAGGATCGCGCAGTTCTCGCATGGAATTATTAGTAACCGATTTAGTTAATGGCCAGCAACAAGCCATCAATGGAGTATCATAATGTTAGTTTGGCTGGCAGAGTATTTAACACAGTATTTTAGTGGTTTTCATGTTTTTTCGTATTTAACGCTACGTGCCATTTTAGGTATTTTAACTGCGTTAATTATGTCTCTTTATTTAGGGCCTAAGTTAATTCGTGGTTTGCAACGTATGCAAATAGGTCAAACAGTTCGCGACGATGGTCCGCAATCGCATTTGTCTAAGTCGGGTACACCGACTATGGGTGGCTTACTTATTTTAGCGGCTATTTTTACCAGCACGCTACTTTGGGCCGATTTATCAAATAAATATGTGTGGGCAACACTGTTTGTAATTGGCTCATTAGGTATTGTTGGTTTTGTTGATGATTACCGTAAAGTTATTCGTAAAGACCCAAAAGGTTTAATTGCTAAGTGGAAGTACTTTTGGCAATCGGTCATTGCATTAGTTGTAGCTACTGCTTTGTACTTTACTAGTGCTCAAGCATCTGAGACATCTCTTGTTGTTCCATTTTTTAAAGACGTATTACCGCAATTAGGTTTGTTTTATATTGTGCTTACGTATTTTGCCATAGTAGGTACATCAAACGCAGTAAACCTGACCGATGGCTTAGATGGCTTGGCGATTGTGCCAATTATTTTGGTGGCTGCGGCATTGGCAATTATTGCTTACTTAACAGGTAATATTAACTTTTCGGCTTACTTACATATTCCACATTTACCGCTAGCGAGTGAGCTTGTAGTTGTGTGTACTGCCATTGTGGGCGCAGGGCTTGGCTTTTTATGGTTTAACACTTACCCAGCACAAGTATTTATGGGCGATGTTGGCTCATTAGCACTTGGTGGCGCATTAGGTATTATTGCTGTTTTAGTACGCCAAGAGTTACTACTTATTATTATGGGTGGTGTATTTGTAATGGAAGCACTATCGGTAATATTACAAGTGGGGTCGTATAAATTACGCGGACAACGCATTTTTAGAATGGCGCCGATTCATCATCATTATGAATTAAAAGGTTGGCCAGAGCCTCGCGTTATTGTGCGCTTTTGGATTATTTCTGTTGTGCTAGTGCTTGCTGGCTTAGCTACTTTAAAGATTCGATAAATGCAGTATTTAAACGAGATAAAAAACAAACAAATAACAGTGCTCGGACTCGGTGTAACCGGTCTGGGCATTGTGCGTTTTCTATTATCTCATGGCCTCGCCCCCAAGGTCGTTGATAGCCGAGCAACCCCGCCGGGGATTGATTGGTTAAAAGAGCATGCGCCAAATCTAGATACCCACTTTGGTAATTTAGATGACGCTGAGCTTTGTTCAAGCAATATGATTATTATAAGCCCTGGGCTTAGCTTAAAAATACCAGCTGTTGCAAATGCAATTAACGCAGGTGTTGAAGTGATTGGCGACGTTGAGTTATTTGCACGTATTAATACAAAACCGGTTGTTGCTGTTACGGGCTCTAACGGTAAATCAACCGTGGTTACGCTCGCTTATGAAGTATTAAAAGAAGCCGGCTATAAAGTTGCTTTGGGTGGGAATATTGGCACAGCGGTGCTTGATTTACTCAACGATGATTTTGATGTGTATGTACTTGAGTTATCTAGTTTTCAGCTAGATACCACAACGAGTTTAAAACCTGTAAGTGCAACGGTATTAAATGTGTCAGAAGATCACCTTGACCGATACGACAGTTACCAAGCTTATATAGACTCAAAGCTAAGTATTTATGACGGTGCAGAGCTTATTGTTGTCAATGCCGACGATATTCAAACACATCCAGTTGAGCGTGGTACAACCCCCCTAATCAGCTTTGGTGCTCAACAAGGTGATTACCATTTAGCGCAGCATAATGGCGAAACTCATTTTATGCTTAAAGGCGATACCTTTTTACCTGTTGATACGCTTGCGGTAGTGGGTAAGCACAATTATTTAAATACGCTTGCAGTAATGGCGCTTTTAAGTCCGTTTGAAGTAAGTAAAGAGCAATATAAGAACGCGTTAGGTCAATTTAATGGATTGGCTCACCGCTGCCAATTTGTAGCTGAGCTTAACGGTGTAAAGTATTTTAACGATTCAAAGGCAACGAATGTTGGAGCGACCATTGCTGCAATAGATAGTTTGGCTAGTGATGGTGAAAACCTGATTGTTATTGCAGGTGGCGATGCTAAAGGCGCTGATTTAAACGCACTTAAATCCTACATAGAACAGCATGTAAAAGCATTAATTTGTTTTGGTAAAGATGCAAGTGACTTAGCTGCGATTACCAATAAGAGCTATTTAACTAACAACATGGAAGAAGCCGTTGCTTTGGCCAACGTACTTAGTAGTACAGGCAATATTGTTTTGTTAGCACCTGCATGTGCCAGCATTGATATGTATAACAACTATATGCAACGTGGTGATGATTTTATTCAATGTGTTATGGCAGGGCAACTATGATTGCTTTTGCCGATATAAGAGATGCATTAACACCAAAACCTTCAGGTCAGTTGTATGATGTACCGCTGCTGTACTGCGTAATTATGTTAATTGGTGTTGGTTTTATCATGGTAACCAGCGCTTCAATGCCGACCGCTGAGCGGTTATTTGATGACCCATACCATATTACTATTCGCCACAGCATGTTTTTGGCAATGTCTTTTGTGCTTTTTTGGATAAGTGTTTGTGTGCCAATGGATTGGTGGAAACGATCCAACCCTTATTTATTAATACTAGGCATGGTGCTGTTAATCGCTGTATTGATTGTTGGGCGTGAAGTGAATGGTGCTAAACGATGGATACCTATTGGTCCTGTTGGTTTTCAGGTTGCTGAGGCCGCTAAATTATACTTTTTTAGTTATATTGCGGGTTATTTGGTAAGAAAACGCGAAGAAGTACAAGAAAATATTAAAGGCTTTGCAAAGCCAATAGCTGTATTTGCAGTGTATGCGCTACTTATTTTGCTACAACCTGATTTAGGTACAGTGGTTGTTATGTTTGTAACAACGGTTGGTTTACTGTTTTTAGCTGGCGCTAAATTATGGCAGTTCTTTGTACTTATTCTAACTGGCGTCGGTTTGGTTGTATTACTGATTATTGTTGAACCATATCGAATGGCGCGTGTTGTCGGCTTTTTAGACCCTTGGGATGATCCTTTTGGTAAAGGTTATCAGTTGGTTCAATCGCTAATGGCTTATAGCCAAGGTGGTTGGTTTGGCCAAGGCTTAGGTAACAGTGTACAAAAACTGCAATATTTACCTGAAGCGCATAACGATTTTATTTTTGCTGTAATAGGTGAAGAACTTGGTTTAATAGGCGTTGTAAGTATTTTAATGGTATTAGCTACTTTAGTATTTAGAGCGTTATTAATAGGCCAACAAGCGCTTAAGTGTGGCAAAGAATACGAAGGTTATTTTTCGTTTGCCATTGGTATTTGGTTTGCATTTCAAACCATGGTGAATGTAGGTGCGAGCGCGGGTATTTTGCCAACTAAGGGTTTAACCCTGCCATTTATTTCTTATGGTGGTTCAAGCTTGTTAATTATGACCATTGCCACGGGCATTTTATTGCGTGTTGATTTTGAAACCAAAATGGCAACCAAACAAGCCACCTCACGTGGAGGCAAGCGATGAGTAAAAAATTAGTAGTAGTGGCTGGTGGAACTGGCGGACACATTTTTCCTGGTATTGCAGTGGCTGATTATTTAAAACAGCAGGGCTGGCAAGTTAGCTGGATTGGCACACCAGATCGAATGGAAGCAAGCGTTGTACCTAAGCATAATATAGATATTGATTTTATTAATGTAAAAGGTGTTCGTGGTAACGGATTAAAACGTCTTATTAAAGCCCCATTCATGGTAGTTAATGCAGTATTGCAAGCGCGTAAGGTATTGAAAGAACAGCGTCCTGATGTAGTACTCGCAATGGGCGGTTATGTTACGGGACCAACGGGAATTGCCGCAAAGAGTTTAGGTATTCCGTTAGTTATTCACGAGCAAAACGCTGTAGCGGGTATGAGCAATAAACTGCTAGCTAAGGTGGCTACACGTGTATTAGCAGCATTTCCAAGTGCTTTTGCACAGGGTCAAGCCGAGCTAGTAGGTAACCCAGTTCGCCAAAGCGTTATGAATATAGCCAAACGCGATGTATCAAGCCCTATTAATATTTTAGTGGTAGGGGGCTCGCTCGGTGCACAAGTGCTTAATCAAACATTACCAGAAGCATTTAAAGTACTAAATAATACAGCTCCTATAAGCGTATGGCATCAAACAGGTAAAGGTCATTTATCTACTGTAGAAACAGCTTATAAAATGCATGGCTTTGCGGATGGTAATACAAAAATAGCTGAATTTATTGATGATATGGACGCGGCGTATAGCTGGGCTGATATTGTTGTTTGCCGCGCTGGTGCATTAACTGTTAGCGAAATTGCAGCAGCAGGTAAAATGGCTGTTTTTGTTCCTTTTCCACATGCCGTGGACGACCATCAAACAGCAAACGCACAATATTTAGTGATGGCTAATGGCGCATTATTAATGCCACAAGGGCAGTTTAATAAACAATCAATTGTTGAACTATTAAGCCCATATTTAGCCCAACCTTCATTAATTACTGAAATGGCTACAAATGCAAAAAAACAAGCCATTTTAGATGCCACAGCAAGCGTAGCAACGCACTGTGAGCAAGTAACAAATAAGAGAAAATAAGTGAAAGAAACGTCAGTACAAGAAAAACACACGCGCCCAGCAATGCGCCGAATAGAAACCATTCACTTTATTGGTATTGGTGGAGCCGGTATGGGCGGTATTGCTGAAGTACTCGCTTTTGAAGGCTATCGTATTACAGGTTCTGACATTGCTCATAGCGCTATGACAGATCGCTTAATTAAAGCCGGTGCTGAGGTATTTATTGGCCATCATGAAAATAACGTGAAAGATGCCAATGTAGTGGTTGTTTCAAGCGCGATTGATGAAACAAATCCTGAAATTATTGCAGCTAAAGCCGCAAGAATCCCTGTTGTGCGCCGCGCAGAAATGCTCGCAGAACTAATGCGTTTTCGCCACGGTATAGCAATTGCGGGTACGCATGGTAAAACAACGACAACAAGCCTAATTGCGAGTATTTATGGACAAGCAGGGCTAGATCCAACTTTTATTATTGGTGGCTTGTTAAATAGCGCAGGTAGTAACGCAAAAGTAGGTAAAAGTGATTTTTTAATAGCAGAAGCTGATGAAAGCGATGCGTCGTTTTTACACTTACAGCCAATGGTCTCGGTGATCACAAATATTGAAGAAGATCACATGGACACTTATGGCGGCAGTCTTGAAAAAATGAAAGACACGTATGTCGATTTTATTCATAACTTGCCGTTTTATGGTTTAGCTGTTGTATGTATTGATTCTGAAGTTGCTGCAGAGCTTATCCCTCGCTTTGGTCGCCCAGTTATTACGTATGGTGAATCGAAGGATGCTGATTATCGCATGAGCGACTTTAGCCAATCAGCTAATACGTGCACATTTACAGTAACTAACAAACAAGGTGAGTGTTTAACTGCCACATTGAATATGCCAGGTAGACACAACGCACTTAATGCAACCGCTGCGATTGCTGTTGCAAAAGATCAAAACATTGCGAATCATGCAATTTTAGAAGCGCTGCAGAAGTTTGAAGGTATTGGTCGTCGTTTTCAGCACTATGGTGAATTTGAAAACGAGCGGGGCAATGTGATGTTAGTTGATGATTACGGGCATCACCCTTCAGAAGTTGCAGCAACAATTGCAGCAGTGCGTGAAGGTTGGCCTGATAAGCGTTTAGTAATGGTTTATCAACCTCATAGGTTTTCTCGTACACGCGACTTATACGAAGATTTTGTAAAAGTTCTTGCTGATGTAGATCAGTTACTATTGCTTGATGTGTATAGCGCTGGTGAAGATCCTATTGTAGGGGCCGACAGCAAAAGCTTATGCCGTAGCCTTCGCCAACGTGGCAAAGAGCCGCTGCACGTAGCAACAAATGCTGAGCTTGCAGGTGTTTTGGCCGCAAATTTACAAAACAATGATTTAGTATTAACCCAAGGCGCTGGTAATATAGGTCAGTTAGTTAAAACATTAGCTGCAACGGGTATGTCGATAGAAAAACTTAAGCAAGGTGAAGTATGACTCAGGTAAACACACAATTTGGTAAAGTAGCGGTACTGCTAGGTGGTAACTCAGCAGAGCGTGAAGTGTCTTTACGATCGGGTCAGGCTGTTTTAAATGCGCTGCAAAATAGTGGTATTGATGCAATTGCATTTGACCCACAAAGTCGTTCTTTGTGGGAGTTAAAAGAATTAAATGTAGATCGCGTTTTTATCGCTTTGCATGGCCGTGGTGGCGAAGACGGCACAGTGCAGGGTGCACTTGAATTTATGAACTTGCCTTACACGGGCAGTAATGTACTCGGTTCAGCACTTGCTATGGATAAAGTACGTTGTAAGCACTTATTTAAATCAGCGGGTTTAAGTACAGCACCTTATACCGTAGTTGATGCTAAAAAAGGTTTTGATGCTAAAGCCATTATGGATGAATTTAAAAAGGTAATGGTTAAGCCATCCCATGAAGGTTCAAGCATAGGTATGGCGCAAGCAAGTACAACACAAGAGCTTGAAGATGCACTCGCTAATGCATTTAAGTTTGATAACCAAGTACTTGTAGAGCAGTGGATCACTGGTCGTGAGTTTACAATTACGGTGCTTGGCGACGATGTACAACCAGTCATTGAGATGACGACACCTAATGGTTTTTACGATTACCAAGCTAAGTATCAATCAAATACAACCCAGTATCATTGCCCTGCAGATTTATCAGAGCAAGATACTAAGTACTTACAAGCCATATCGCTAGATGCGTTTGATTTAGTGGGTGCAAGTGGTTGGGGTCGTGTTGATGCTATGCAAGACGAGCAAGGGAATTTTTACCTGCTTGAAGTAAATACAGTACCAGGCATGACAGAAAAGTCACTAGTACCGATGGCTGCAAAAGCGAACGGGGCAACTTTTGAGCAATTAGTTGTTCGCATTTTAGAGCAAACGCTTTAATATGCATCCCCTTTTAGAAAAAGCTCAACAACTAAAACAGCAACTTAACTTTAATTGGTCGCTGATTTTTGGAGTGAGTTTTTTTCTGGTTGTGGTTATAGGCTTAGTACAAATAACCACCGGTGTATCTGATTGGTTAGTTGAAAATAAAGATGCTCAAATTAAGCACCTTACAGTGCAAGGGCATCCCAAATACACAGATGAAACGGCAATTATAAAAGCAATTAAAAAAGCCGATTTAAGTAGTTTTTTTGAACTTGATGTTAAGCACGTGCAGCAGCTAGTTCAAGACTTGCCTTGGGTTGCTACCGCTTCGGTACGTAAACAATGGCCTGATACTATACAGGTGTATGTAGTTGAACATGAAGTAGTTGCTCACTGGAATAGCGACTTGTTGCTCAACCAAAGTGGCCAAGCATTTCAAGCCAGCAGCGATAAGTTAGATGATAACTTACCGCAGTTATATGGCCCAGAAGGTAGCGAAGAAGAGGCGTGGGTTGCTTTTAAGCAATTTGATGAAATGCTCAGAGTTAATGGTTTAACATTAACAAGTTTGGCATTATCGGAGCGTTTTTCGTGGCAACTTTGGCTAGATAACGGAATTCGCTTAAATTTAGGGCGTAAAGATAAAGCCAAGCGTGTACAACGTTTTATAGACGTTTATCCACGAATGGAACAACGTGCAGATGCACAAGTAGATACAATCGATTTACGGTATGATACCGGCCTTGCAGTAAGCTTTAAGCCAATGCAAGAAGAACAATTACAAAATAAGAGTAAGGCATGACTAAGTCAGCAGAAAGAAACCTAGTAATAGGATTAGACGTTGGCACCTCGAAAGTGGTTGCCACGGTAGGTGAAATCACCGCAGATAACAAGCTCAGCATTGTTGGTGTGGGCAGCCAAGTATCTCATGGTATGGATAAAGGCGGCGTTAACGATTTAAACTTAGTGTCTGAGTCTATTCGACGAGCAATAGACGAGGCCGAGTTAATGGCTGATTGTCGTATAAGCTCTGTGTATTTGGGTATTTCTGGCAAACATATACAGTGTCAAAACGAAAGTGGTGTGGTGGCAATTAATAACACCGAAGTCACTGACGAAGACATTGAAAACGTAATACATATTGCGCGTTCTGTGCCTATTTCAGCAGAGCGTAAAATGCTACATGCATTGCCGCAAGAATACAGCATCGATATGCAAGAGGGCATTAAAAACCCACTAGGCATGAGCGGCGTTCGTATGGAAGCGCGTGCACATATCATTACGTGCTCAAACGACATGGCAAAAAATATCGAAAAATGTGTAGAACGCTGTGGTCTTGAAGTCGATCAACTTATCTTTACTGCCCTTGCGTCTTGCTATTCTGTACTAACAGATGACGAAAAAGAGCTAGGTGTTGCAGTACTTGATATTGGTGGCGGTACTATGGATATCACCATTTATATCAATGGCGCACTTCGTCACTCTGCGGTTATACCTGTAGCGGGTAACCAAGTTACTGGTGATATTGCAAAAATATTTCGCACACCTATATCACATGCAGAGTCACTCAAAGTACAATACGCATGTGCTAGTAGCCAAATGGCAAGTAGCGAAGACACAATTGAAGTACCAAGTGTAGGCGGACGACCAGCAAGATTAATGTCGCGCCATACATTATCTGAGGTGGTAGAGCCTCGTTTTAGAGAATTATTTGAGCTTGCGATGGAAGAAATTCGTCGTTCAGGCTTAGAAGACCAAATTGCGGCAGGTCTCGTTATAACAGGCGGAACTGCTAAAATGACTGGCGCGATGGAAGTGGCAGAAGACATCTTCCAAATGCCAGTAAGAATAGGCAAACCAATCGGGATGGTTGGTTTGACAGACTATGTAGATGATCCTTCGTACGCAACCGCTGTTGGTTTGTTACAATACGGGCGTACCATGCAATCGATGAATGCACAAAAGTCGAAAGCAGAGGATAACAATAATTGGTGGAACCGCATTACTAAATGGTTCCAAGGCGAGTTTTAAGACTCAAGTCGGAGAGTAAACATGTTTGATATAATGGAACAACACAGCGAAGAAGCTGTAATAAAAGTAATCGGCGTGGGCGGTGGTGGCGGTAACGCTGTTGAGCACATGGTAAAACAACAAATAGAAGGCGTGCGTTTTATAGCCGCTAATACGGATGCGCAAGCATTACGTAACTCTGCTGCCGATATTACAGTTCAACTAGGCACGCAAATAACCTCTGGGTTGGGTGCGGGCGCAAACCCTGAAGTAGGCCGTAAGTCGGCTGAAGAAGATGCAGATACAATTCGTGCCAGCCTTGAAGGCGCCGATATGGTATTTATTGCAGCCGGTATGGGCGGTGGTACAGGTACTGGTGCAGCACCGGTAGTTGCTAAAATTGCTAAAGAACTCGGTATTTTAACTGTTGCAGTTGTAACACGTCCTTTTGATTTTGAAGGTAAAAAACGTGCAGCAGCCGCTGAACAAGGCATTAATGAATTGTCAGAAATTGTAGATTCACTTATTACAATTCCTAACAATAAATTGCTTAAAGTTTTAGGTAAAGGGACTACACTTCTAGATGCCTTCGCTAAAGCTAATGACGTATTATTTGGTGCGGTACAAGGTATAGCAGAGCTAATTACACGTTCTGGTTTAATTAACGTGGATTTCGCCGATGTTAGAACTGTAATGTCTGCAATGGGTACTGCAATGATGGGAACGGCGTCTGCGTCAGGTCCTGATCGTGCACAAGAAGCCGCAGAAGCCGCTATCTCAAGCCCACTACTAGAAGACGTTGATTTAACAGGTGCTAAAGGTATCTTAGTTAATATTACCGCTGGTATGGACATTGCGATTGAAGAATTTGAAATTGTTGGTAATCACGTTAAAGCACTTGCGTCAGAAAACGCAACGGTTGTTGTTGGTGCGGTAATCGACCCAGAAATGACTGATGAGCTACGTGTAACGGTTGTTGCAACTGGTTTAGGCGGCGATCGTCGTCCACAGTTTGGTATTGTTGATAACGGCTTTAAAAAAGCATCAGGTTCTGATGTTGCAAGCACATCAAACCAAACGAGCAGCATGTACGTACCAAGCTTTGCAAGCCAAGATACAAACACTGAAGAAAATACGACTAAAGAGCAAGCGCAAAGCAAAGAAAAAGCGCCTTCAACGAGTTCAAGTAGTTCAAGTTCTTCAGCGCAAAATAGTAAAAAAGCAGATAAATCAGAAGGTGGTGATTATTTTGATATTCCCGCTTTTTTACGTAAGCAGGCAGATTAACATTTAATAATACTTTTGTTTGAAATATGTACAAATATTGAAAGGCAAAAGGATTTATGTTAAACTCCGCCGTCTAACTGTAACTGATTTAAAAGTGAGCATACCTATGATTAAACAGCGTACGATTGCACAAGTAGTCAAAGCCATAGGAATTGGACTTCATAAAGGTGAGAAGGTCACAATAACTCTCCGACCTGCGAGCGCAAATACTGGGATTGTATTTCGTCGTGTCGACCTTGATCCGGTTGTTGATTTTGAAACAACACCTGAAGCCGTTGGTGATACGCAGTTGTGTACCTGTTTAATTAACAAAGATGGTGTTCGCTTATCAACTACTGAGCATCTTATTGCAGCTGTTGCTGCAATGGGCATTGATAATCTAATTGTAGAATTGGACAGCTCAGAAGTGCCGATTATGGATGGTAGTGCATTACCATTCATATATCTGTTACAAAAAGGCGGAATTGAAGAACAAAACGTTGCTAAACGCTTTATCCGTATTAAAGAAAAAGTACGCATTGAAGAAGATGGTAAGTGGGCTGAAGTTGAACCATATGATGGTTTTCATATCGACTTTGAGATTGCATTTAACCACCCAGCTATCAATGAAAGTCGCCAACGTATTGGGTTGGATATAACAACGCAAAGCTTTATTGAAGAAATTAGCCGTGCGCGTACTTTTGGATTTATGAAAGATATTGAATACATGCATGCAAACAACCTAGCGCTAGGTGGTAGCATGGATAGTGCTGTGGTACTTGATGAATTCAAAGTTTTAAATCCTAATGGCTTACGTTATAGCGATGAGTTTGTTAAGCACAAGATATTAGACTGTGTTGGTGACATGTTTATGACAGGTCATAATCTTTTAGGTAAAGTAACTGCATTTAAATCGGGTCATGATTTAAATAACAAATTACTTCGTAAAATTATGGCTACAGAGTCAGCATGGGAGTGGGCAACATTTGAAACGCCTGTGACGATGCCTGCACCCGGTCTTGAGTTAGCTCCAGCCTAAAAGCAGCAAATGAACAGCTCGCAAACAGTTATAAAAAATGACGCTAATTAGCGTCATTTTTTTTGCGTAAAATTTACTCTATTACAACTCTAAAAGATCTTGTAACTGATTTAAATGAGTTACTGTATAAGTTGGCTTTATTCCTTCGGCTAATTGCTCACCAGGGTGTTGTAACCAGCAAGTATCAATACCTGCATTGTTGCCGCCAAGTATGTCGCTTGCAGCAGTATCACCCACCATAAGTATCTCGCTTTTATCAGGGTTACCCATTAGCTCAAATGTGTGCTCAAAAATCGCTTTATTTGGTTTTGCTATACCCACAAGTTCAGATATTACTAACCATTCAAACATATCTTTTAAGCCAGTATGCTCAAGGCGTACGGTTTGTAAGCGGGCAAATCCGTTAGTAATAATACCCAATCGAGCATTTGGCTTAAGTTTATTTAAAAGCTCAATAGCACCAGGTAATGGCTCGCAAATTTGCGCCATAGCATCTAAAAAAGCATCGTTTAGCTCTTTTGCGGGCACATTAAGCTTTGAAGCCCACTCATTAAAGCGTGTTACTTGTAAGTAATCTGCGCTAATAGTGCCATTTTGATAATCAACCCACAGCTGCTTATTGGTTTTTTGATAATGAATATAATCGTCTTGGCTAAAATCTACGTTGTAAGCTTTAAACATGCGAGTCATGCCCGCTAAAATATCAAACCTAAATAAGGTTTCGTCTGCATCAAACAATACATAGTTGTATTTCATTAAACTTCCTAAATTAATTTGTTTGGCTGTAGAGATCTACGTGTAGAAAAGGTGCCATAGCTAAAGTGAGTGCTTGTGTATAGGTGCTTTCGCGCGTGGCGTGATTGTTTGTAAGTAACCCAATAGCGCCCCCTTTTTGTTTAACGTTGGTGGTATTAAATGCTTTGTCCATTACATCGCCAAGCTCTTCGCCATTAAGTAAGGCGTTATAAAGCACATGAGGCAAGGGGAGATTGCTGCTGCGCCCTACAACCTGATTTAAGGCATTATCAATAACTACGTAAGCAAAGGTTGCTGCACCATAGCTAAATTGCTCTGCACCGCCTTCCATTGCCACGTAGTAGTGAGCTTGGTAATGCTCTTTGCAATAATTAACACGGTTTTGTGCGCCAACACGTGTTTCTTCTTCGCCAATAGGTTGATCTGGCACATTGGATGGGGCATCAACACCTTGGCAATCAATTTCATGTTCAGGGAAATACATTGCAAAAATATGTTTAGCCGCGTTAATTTTGACAGGGTTTTTAGAACCCACAATAATTTTTAATGAGTACAACACAATGCCCCTTATTGTTACTAAAATCAGCAGTGTACGTGAGAGAGCTCAATCTTAGAAGAGGAGTTAAATAGGTATATCCAAAGGTGCTAAGTTTTCCAGTGCACGCTTTTTCAAAATAATATCTTTAATAAGTGGAGTAAGAACCAGCTCCATAGCTAAGCCCATTTTGCCCCCTGGTACTACAAGCGTATTAATACGAGACATAAAACTGCCTTCGATCATCCGTAAATAATAAGGAAAATCAACATCATCAATCCCCCTAAAGCGAATAACTACAAAGCTTTCATCAAGAGATGGAATATCTTTGGCGCTAAATGGGTTTGATGTATCAACGGTCGGCACGCGTTGAAAATTAATATGGGTACGAGAAAACTGCGGGGTAATATGATTTATATAGTCATCCATACTGCGCACAATAGAGCCCATAACCGCTTCGCGAGAATGGCCTCGTTCGGATGTATCGCGTATTAATTTTTGAATCCATTCAAGGTTAATAATTGGAACCATGCCTATTAATAAATCGACATGCTTTGCAACGTCTACATCTTGATCAACTACACCACCGTGTAACCCTTCATAAAACAAAATGTCAGTATTATGGTCAAGATCTTGCCAAGGTGTAAATGTACCAGGTAATTGATTGTACGGAACGGCTTCATCAAAGGTATGTAAGTAGCGGCGTAACTTTCCTTGACCTGTTTCGCTATAGTTTTCAAACAGCGTTTTTAAAGCGCCAAAGTCATTGGCCTCTCTGCCAAAGTAACTAATATGTTTACCTTCTTGTTGTGCTTCTCGAACTTTTTTATCCATTTCGGGGCGAGTGTAACGATGAAAGCTATCTCCTTCGACAAAAGCCGCTTGAATATTAAGGCTACGGAAAATATGTTTAATTGCATTCGTTGTGGTGGTTGTACCCGCACCAGATGAACCCGTAATCGCAATAATAGGATTTTTAGCTGACATGTTAATTCTCTTTTTTAGGACCAGGTTTTATAACCAGACTAAACTTAACATTATTTTAAGTCGTTTGGGTATCTTAAGAGTTGACTGACTTAGCTCAAGTGACGTCATCAGCAAATAACGTTATCATGAGGTGCTTAAAATTAAAACGAGAGAAAGCATGAAACTTATTAAACCTTTACTTGGATTATTTTCTATAGCAGCGCTGAGCCCAATAGTGGTGCAGGCTAGCATGCCAAAAAGCCAAGTATTACTTGCTGATTTAAATACACCTTTCGGGGTACAAGTTAGTATAGTTAGCGATAAAAATAGTTATAACAACCAACCGCACTTAACAAGTACAGGTTTATACTTTACTCATGAAGTAATTAATAAAGTGCAAAGCCAAACTGATATTGCTTATTATGATTTCACATCAAAAAAAGTTACCAATATGACTAACTCTCCTGTAAGCGAATATTCACCAACGGTTATGCCAAGTGGTGATGCGATATCAGCGATTGTTGTAGAAGCTGACGGTAAGCAAAAATTGTGGCAATACCCACTCAAAAATGAAGATGCGCCAAGTCGTATTTTTGATTGGATTGAACCTGTTGGATACCATGCATGGGGGGGGGGAAATGATTTAGTGATGTTTATTTTAGGAAAGCCTCACACTCTTCAATATACTTCTGTTGCACAAGCGAAGGGGGAAATAGCTGCCAGTAATATTGGCCGAACGCTTATTTATAACAACTCAATGGCTGCATTTTTATTTAGTTACACTAAAAACGAGCAACACATTTTAGCGAGTTTTAATCCACAAGATAAACAAGTTGAAGACCTATTAAGGTTACCGGCTCAAGTTCAAGATTTTATTTTAAAAGATAATGCGACCATTGCTTATGCTATTAAAAACCGCGTTTATCAGCGTAAACTTGATGGAAGTGATGAAGTATCGCAATGGCTTAATTTAAGCACCTACTGCGAAACAAATATAACAAGAATGAGTTACAACAATGAAAAACTCGCTTTTGTATGTGATATAACAAAGTAAAGCAGACAAATAAATTCAGATTTTATTGTGTGTATGCGTTAATCTAATGCGCAAATTAACTAATAGGGATTACACGTGGCTTATAGTGCAGACGAGCTGACAGAACAGCTCATTAAATTACAGTGCAGAAGTAATTTTAAGATTAAAAATATTGCAGAGTACATGTTAGTAAACTCTAAAGAAGCATTTTATACCCACAGCGAAAGCGGCAAGGGTAAAATAGTAATTCGCCCTGCATTTGAAGTATTTAGCGATGATTTTAATGATATAGATGGCGTAACACGTGCGCAAGGGTACTTCCATAGCAGTGAGATGACACGCTTTCCTACGCGCATTTTTAAAAGCGCTCAACCTATTCACTACGGTGTTGCGTTTAAAATAAACTCTGAGCAAGCAGCCAAAGATTTTATAGCCAAGCTAACTATGATTATTGGCAACTAATTTTATATAAAAAGTAAAAAGCCGCTGAATTTATATTCAGCGGCTTTTGTATTTTTATAGCTCAATAAACCTAATAATTACTTACTTTTTAAAAAGCTATTAACCGATTCAAGTTCACGTGTTTTAAGCGCGATACAATCGTTTGTGCTTTCTTCAAGCTTACTTAATGTACGAGCGTAACCAGCTACATCAGCTACTTTTTCGTTAAAGAAGGTTTTTGTTGTCGCTAAGCTTTCTGCATCACAGCTTGCAGTTGTAAAGTACGGCAAGTTAGGAATAAAGAAAGGCGGTAAGCTTGCTGTTACTTTATCGTAGTTACTGTAAACCCAATCAATAAATAACGCTTGGCGCTCATCTGTGTAACTTTGACCTGACAAAATAGTACGCATGTCAGATGCCGTTACTTCATCCGTTAAGCTATAAGCTAATACCGCTTTTTGTAACTCAGGTTTACCAAAAAAGCCCATAGCTGCAAGCATGTTTGTGCGTACTTGCGGATCTTTAGTCGTTTTAAACGTTGTCATGAATTGATCAAGCAGCGCTTTGTCACCATGAAAAGCAGCAAGAGTTAAGTACGTACCCGCTAAGTATGGGTCTACTTTTTGTGGATCATTTAAATAAACCTGCGTTTGTTCTTTGGCTTTATTGATGACGTTTTGATCTTCACCATCAAAACCTAAGCGTGATACAACGGCTGCACGAAGTTGTGCAATAGCACCATCTTCACCCGCTTTTGCTTCTAAACCATATTTTTTAGCAGCAGGCGTTACTGCACCGCGAATAAATTCAGGCCATAGGTCTTTATTGCTATCGTCTTTAAAAGTGCGCTGTTGCGACACTAAGTAACCTAGTGCGGTATTTGCTACGCGAGGGTGGCTATCGCTTACGAACACTTCAAGTGTTTGCATTAACTTAGCAGCAGATATAACACCAGCATCAAGTAGCGCATCAGTAGCAGATAGTAACGCTAAGCGTTCACGGTCACTCAGTACGCTTGGCGCCTTTTTAACAAGTGCGCTAAATTGTGCATCATCCATTACCCAGCGGTAGTAGCCTAATGCACCTTGGTCAGGATAAATCCACTCTGGTTCAAAGTCTAAATCTAGTGTTTGGCTTTGTTTATTAAGTAATACGTTTGCTGTTTTTACTTTATCGCCAGCACCATATTTAATTGCAACAGGTACATTCCATAGCTGCTCTGGCGCATCAACGCCTGCGTTTGCAAAGCGGCTTTGTGAAATAGTTACTTTGCTACCTTGTTGAGTTACTTTAACTAGTGGAAAAGAAGATTGCTCAATAAACGATTTTAAAACACTCGCTACGTCTTTATTTGACGCTTTACCAAGTGCTTCCCATAAGTCGGCTGCTTCTGCATTTTTATATGAAAACTCTTTTAAGTAGCTTTGAATACCTTTTTGAAATGCATCTTCGCCAATCCAGTTTTCAACCATAGCAAGTACTGAGCTGCCTTTACTGTAAGCAAGACCTAAACCGTCCATAATGTCGGCTTCGGTTTTAATTGGCTTACGAATAGGCTTGGTGCTTAGGCGTGCATCAAGTGCCATTACGTTGTTTTGTGGCAGGTCTAAGTGCGATTCAAACTCAGGGTTAAGCTGCTTAGTAATTTTTGCAGCCATCCAGCTAGCAAATGCTTCGTTTAACCATAAGTCGTTCCACCATTTCATGGTTACTAAGTTACCGTACCATTGGTGAGCAAGTTCGTGAGCAATAATTGATACATTACGTTGTTTTTTACTGCGTGTTGCTGCAGCTAAATCAACTAATAAAATATCTTCTCGGTAGGTTACTAAGCCGGAGTTTTCCATTGCGCCAAATGGAAACTCTGGTACCGCTACTGAGTCTAATTTTTTGTAAACGTAAGGAATACCAAAATACGCTTCAAGTGCGCCCAGTACTTTTGGCATGTTTTCTTTTGCGTATTGGGCTAAGTGGATTTTACCTTGAGGGGTAATTACACGACCAGGAATTGGCATGCCTTTAATATCTAATTCTTCAAACGGGCCAACAGCCATCGCGACTAAGTATGAAGGAATTGGCGGCGTTTTATCAAAAAAGTGTGTGGTCATATCGCCATCAACCGTTGTTTTTAGTTCTGGCGTATTTGAATATACTTTTTGTGATGTAGGTGCAGTAATCGTTAACTGAAATGGAATTTTGTAACTTGGCTCATCAAAAACAGGAAATGCACGGCGTGCATCACTCATTTCAAATTGAGTAAATAAATAAGGTGTGCCTTGGTCTAACGTTTTGTATAAACCAACACTTTGACGGTTATATGGCGCTGAAAAATCAACTTTAAGGGTGTATTTACCTGGTTGGATTTGCTCATCACAGCTAAATTTAACTTTACCTGTTTTAAGCATTTCGTTGTTTAAGTCACAGTTTTCGTCGCCAAGCAGTTGCGCCATTTTAACAGCGTAAGCTACGCCATTTAATTCAATGTATTTTGTTGGTTTTAGTACTTCTAGGGAAATCTCAGTCATCCCTGTGAATGTATCTTGGCTCGGATCGAGTGTTAACGATACCTGTTGTGAACTTGGTTTTGCGAGTTTTTCAATAACGAATTCGTTAGCGTTTGCAGCACCCATTGCCAAAGCAACGCTCACTGTTAAGAGGCTTTTAAGAAACATAGTGATCCCTAGATTGTTGTTGTTAGAAACTACCCTAAATAGGCTTTTTTATGCTCATATTATTAGGGGGTTAGATATCCTAACAGTTTTTTTTAATAGAGTAATTGATTATAACGGTGACTTTAAGGGGAAATAGTAACAAAGTTTGTCAGTGGCTTTCGCGTGTTATAAAACGCTGCCAATGCAGGTGTGAGTTAATAATACGTATTTTTTGGATCACGTTATCTAATAAAAGCACGTCCTTAAATTCATTATGTGGGTATTCGTTAAATCCCATGAGGTAATTAAAGGCGTCTTTAGAGTTGGCTTGCAGAGCATGTATACGCACTTGTTGCTCAAAGTTAAGACGAAGGCTGCTTATGGCTGTTTTCATACCGAGTTGATCAACGTTTGGTATATCACATTTTTGTAAATAGCCGGCTCGCTCACCTTCACCTGAAAACCAAATACGGACTTTTTCACTGTATCTGCCAGTTTTAGCGGGTAAGTCGAACATTAATCGTTGTTGATTTTGTGATTTTATGAATGCTAAATATTCATTAAACCCGGCATCTATAAGTGCCTGATGCACTGGAACTAAGCGAGGTTTTATCTTACCGTGAGTATGAAAATTAAAACATAAGACATCTTTCTCAAGAAACAGATCATCAAGCGTTAGATAGCCAATTTCATCGCTATATGCACCACTGTAATATGCAATTAGAGGAAGCCAAAAATGCCAGTGTTTTGGTTGCTCACGTGCAACTTTAAAATCACCGTATATATATCCATTATAAAGAGTGTGCAGTTCCATGGCTGAAAAGGGCCGGCGACCAAGATGGGTTTTCAACGTAATACCTTGAAAATAATGATGTGTTTTATTTTATACCCAACTAGCAGTAGATGCTAGTCGGGTTTTATCCGCTCTTAAAATAAAGCGTATAAAGTATTACTCACTTAATGCGCGAGCTAAACCAGTAGGTTCAATCTCTGTACATACTTGGTCATCATTCCAGTTAATGCCAACAAGTGCGTTATCTTCATTTAAATCTTCAACCCATGCATCTAAAAATTCATCAAGATTTATTTCTACAGGGCTGTAGTCTTTCCACTCTTCTTTACATTGCGCTTTAGCTGCTTCTTCACTTTCCCAAAGCAGTAGTACGTCAGTTTCGTCAAATTGGTTAGAATCGCACACTACAAAGCCATTATCTTCTGCACCAAGTGCCCAAATTACTTCGCTAACACGTACTTTTTCTACAAAGTTAACTAGTTGTGATTCAATTTCGATATCGCTCATGTGTTTACCTTTTTAAATTAGTGACGAGGATTAGTATCTATTGCTGCTTGACGCTTGCCATATTGCTTATGAAAAGCAACAAGCTCTGAATACTGACTAAAGTCAGTTAATTCACGAAAGCAAATCCAATCAAGCAGGCAGTATAAACTGATGTTGAGGTATTCACAGCTTTTAAATTCTTCATCGCTTAAATGGGTATTTAAAAAGCTTAATGTTTGTTCAATTCGTTCGTTTTGCAAATTAAAAAAGAGTTTATCGCTTTTGGTGTCAAATCCAGAGCGTTCACATAGCAGCATTTCTACTAGCGAATCGTTACAGGCATTTATAGTCGTAAGTAAGTGCTCTTGCGGCCACGTTAGTTTTGGTTGCCCTGTTTTTTCAAGTAAATAGCGCAATATAGAATTAGAGTCACTAAGTGTTAAGTCGCCATCTACCAGAATGGGAATCTTTCGAGCTGGATTTTTACTGGCCATAGTAGGGCGATCTTGCTCAGAAAATATATCAAGACTCACAAGCTCTAGTTTACAGTTGTTTTGTTGTGCCCAAATTCTAATTCGGCGCACGTAAGGTGAAGGTACAGAACCAATTAATTGCATAATTACTCCATAAAAAAGCCGCATAAGCGGCTTTTATAAAACGTTACTTACGATACAGTTAAATTTATTCTGAACGGCTAGTAACTTCAAGTAAATGATAACCAAATTGAGTTTGCACAGGGCCTTGTACTTGGTTAATTGGAGCTGAAAACACAACTTTATCAAACTCTGGAACCATCATACCAGGACCAAACTCACCAAGAGCACCGCCATCTTGACCTGATGGGCAGTTTGAATGCGCTTTGGCTAATTCAGCAAAGTCTTCGCCTTGCTCAATTTTTGTTTTTAAGTCTAAGCATTGTGCTTCACTGTCTACAAGTATATGTCGTGCGCTTGCTACTGTCATAAAATCTCCCGAGTATAGTGTGGTGTTTTTTTAACCGAATTAAAATATCATTCTAGTTAGTTTGAACTAATTGTACCAGTATAAACTTATTTATCAGAAAGCACAGTTTCAATTGCAGCAATCATTTGTTCTGAATCAGGTGCTGCTTTGCTGTTAAACCGTAAAACCGTCTCACGATCAGCAGACACTAAATACTTATAAAAGTTCCAATTTGGAGAGCTAGTTTGCTCATTCAAATATTTAAAAATTGGATTCGCTTTACTACCACGCACTTCGCTTGTAGCAAACATAGGGAAGGTTACACCATAATTTACAAAGCATACTTTTGCAGTTTCTTTTTCACTATCCTCTTCTTGAAAAAAATCATCAGAAGGGAAGCCTAATACGACTAAACCTTGTTCTTTGTATCGCTGATATAGCGCTTCAAGGCCTTTAAATTGGGGTGTAAAACCGCAGTTGCTTGCCGTGTTTACTATTAATAAAGGCTTATTTTTAAATTGGCATAAATTAATAGATTCTTTTGAGCGCAGCTTTCGAATATCGACATTGGTAAAATCTTGACAGTCTTGGGTAGAGGTTTGGTTTATAGTTGATGATGTTTCAGCGTGGAGTGGGGCATTAATAAATAAAGCCATTAATCCTATTATAATTTTTTTTAGCATTACATTACCTAAACTTTTCAATTGTTTGATTGGATAATCATACGCTAATATGAAACAAATTGATCAACCTTTGAATGACCTATGACAACCCGTTTAGCAACTATTGACGATCTTAGTGAAATTGTAGCCATTTATAACGAAACCATTGCAGGGCGAATGGTAACTGCAGATACGCAAGAAGTTACTGTTGACGAAAAGCGTGACTGGTTTAATAGCCATAACGATAAAAGGCCTATTTATGTTTACTGCGAAAATAACCAAGTACTTGCTTGGGTAAGTTATAAATCGTTTTATGGGCGTCCTGCTTACGATGGCACAGTAGAGATGAGCATTTACATTACCCGTAAAGCACAAGGTAAAGGGCTTGGTAAAAAGCTAATGATATTTGCTCAAACACAAGCTAAGCAATTAAATATTAAAGTATTGCTTGGTTTTATTTTTAGTCATAACTTACCGAGTGTTAAATTGTTTAAGCATTTTGATTTTGCAATATGGGGTGAGTTGCCAAGCGTTGCCATAATGGATGATAAGGCGTATAGCCTTACTATTTTTGGAAAACATCTGGAATAAATTATTTTTCATAATGTTGTAATATTTTTTTACAAAATAAGACGAAGGGTTTATGCCAATTAAATAAAAATAGTCTACGCTATTAACATATTAAGTTTATTAATTTGAAGTGTAGCTTGATGATTCGAAAAATATTAATTGTTGATAGTAGCAGTGTCATCGCAATGCGTGTGAAAGTGCTTTTAGAATTAATAGGATGTGAAGTCGAATTAATTCATTTCAGCATGCTAGACATGTATACCAATATAGGCGACTACGACTTAGTTGTTGTTGCCAATGGTGTGCCTGTTGATTCTATAAAACCGCTTGTAAGCGAAGTAGCGCAAGAGCGTTTTATGCTGCTTGCTCCAAAAGCACAAAGTGGTGAGCAACTAACTGCGTTTAGTGAGCTAAATCATGTTGCGCCTGACGCAACCGTGATATATCCATTTTTTTCTAATAAAGAAATTACTTCTCTTTTAGAGAGCCTACTAGAATTAGGCTCTAATCATATTTTGCAATTACCCGCTATTTTACTCGTCGATCATGTTCCTGAGCGTCTCGAAAAAATGAAAAATAGCTTAATCGGTGCTCATATCGAGACCCATACAGCAACCACCTCTGCAGAAGCTTTAGAAATTACGAAAGAAAAGCAAATCGATATACTGATAAGCGATTTTATTTTA
This sequence comes from Pseudoalteromonas sp. SR43-2, assembly GCF_014163885.1. Lineage (NCBI taxonomy): Bacteria > Pseudomonadati > Pseudomonadota > Gammaproteobacteria > Alteromonadales > Pseudoalteromonadaceae > Pseudoalteromonas > Pseudoalteromonas sp. SR43-2. Next base: position 127,276 of record NZ_JACJED010000001.1, read on the forward strand.
GATGACGGAACCGGTTTAGAAATTTTTTCAAACTTAAAAATAATGCAACCACATTGCCGTTGCTTATTATTTACCTCACGTCCCGATCAAGTTTCAATGATTGAAGCTATTCGTCAAGGTGTAGAAGACGTACTTATTAAGCCATTGAACGACAGCTCATTATTACAATCAATACATAAACTGTGGCAAACAGAGCTATTAAAACGCCATAACGCAGAACTTGTCGAAAGGCTACAAGATACAGTTGATGCCCTGATTGAAAAAGACAGCCTACTTCAGGTTATTTATAAGCATACGCCCGATGCAATTATGTTGTTTGAGAAATGCGGTAGAGTGATAGAAGCTAATGATGCTTGCTTGAGACTATTTAACTTACCGTTTAATGAACTCGAAGGTAAATCAGTATTTGATTTTTTAGATGATGATTCAATTTTAGGTATTAAAGATAAGATTTCGACATTAAATAGTAATCGACAATTTAGCTGCGATTTACGTTTATCTAAAACAGCGGGAGGTTATATACCCTTGGTTGGCTCTTTTAATGAGATAGATCACCATGGCGAAATAGCACTTGCGGTCATATTTAAAAATGTAACCCATCTTAAGCAAAAAGAGGATTTATTACTTGAAGCAAAAGATGTTCTTGAAGAGCAAGTAAGAGCACGTACTTCACAACTCGAGCATGCTAAAAATGTGGCTGAGGCTGCAAACTTAAGTAAATCAGAATTTTTAGCAAACATGTCGCATGAACTTCGAACACCTATGCACTCTATTTTAAGCTTTTCTCGTTTTGGTTTAAGTAAATTAGAAGCTGGAGATTTTGCAAAAGAAAAACTCATTAAGTACTTATCGCGAATAGAGAGTAGTGGTGAGCGTTTACTGTCGTTACTAAATAATTTACTCGACCTATCTAAGCTAGATGTAGGCAAGTTTCCATTTAACCCTCGTCCCTATAATTTAGCGAATATTATTAAAACAAGTATTGATGATGTGTCTGGTACGGCAATGGAAAAAGAAATTGAGATTATATTTACCGCACAGCCATTACCTGTAATTGCACAATGTGATGAAGAGCAAATAAACCAGTTACTTCGAAACGTACTAGGTAACGCACTTAAATTTAGCGAACCTAAAAGTAAAATACGGGTAAATTTAGAGTCAGATAATAAGCTTGCTACTATAGAGGTTACCGATAATGGGGTCGGTATACCAGAAGATGAGTTGGAGCATATTTTTACTAAGTTTGTGCAAAGCAGTAAAACAAATAGTGGTGCTGGTGGCACAGGGTTAGGCCTTGCATTGTGTAGAGAGTTTGTATCTTTACACCAAGGTGAAATCACTGCACGTAACAACGAAAATGGTGGTGCAACTATATCTATACAAGTGCCATTAGAAATAAACTTAGACGAGCATTTAGCTGAAGATCAGTTAATACAACACACTAATTAATTGTTTTTTGGCATACCAAGTAACTTTTTAAAGAATTTAAATGGATGATAAATTATGGCCTTAACTAAAATACTTGCCGTTGATGACGAACCCTTTAACCTTGAAATTATTGAGGAAATTTTAGAGGATCTTGATTTTGAATTACAAGTAGCAACGAATGGTCCTGAGTGTTTAAACATGGTTGAGGGCTATATGCCTCAGGTTATATTGCTCGACGTAAGTATGCCGCAAATGAACGGCTATGAAGTATGTAAGGCACTTAAAGCAAACCCAAATACAGCACACATTATTGTTATGTTTGTGTCTGCTCGTGGCACAGTTGAAGAGCGCATGGAAGGCTACTCGGTTGGTGCAGAAGACTATATTGTAAAACCCTTTGGCCATGATGAACTTAAGTCAAAGCTTAAAAATTTAAATCAAGTACTCGTTGAAAAACAAAGCCTAGAAAAGCAAGTTGAAGATGCAACATCAACTGCATTTAATGCAATGGCCAATAGCAGTGAAATGGGGCAAATAGTTAACTACGTTGAAAACATAGGCTTTATTAACGATCCTCAAGAGCTAGGTAAAGCGCTTGTAGATTGCCTGCAGTCTTTTGATTTACAAAGCAATGTAGAATTTAGAGAAAATAATGAAATTAGCCACTTTGCGCTAAACGGCGTGTGTTCACCTATTGTGGTGGAGCTATTTGAAATGCTGAAAAACAAAGGGCGCTTACATGAGTTTTCGCACCGAATTTTAGTTAACTATGAATTGATTAGCTTACTTATTTTAAATATGCCCGATCATGACCCTGATAAGCATGGTCGTATACGCGACCACGTATGTTTTATTGTCAGTGTTACCGAGCAGCAGCTACGCGCCATCATGACCAAGAAAATGCTTGAATCACAACGAGCGAAACTTAATGCCGTAGCAAGTACTGTTCATAGTAAGTTTCATAGCTTAATTAGCTTGTTGAATGAAAACCGTCAAAACAACGAAAAAGTGTTTAAACAGTTACAAGAAGAGCTCGAAGAACGTATCCCATCAATGGGACTGGATGAAGATCAGGAGGTGTTTATTTATAAAAAAGTAGATGAAACTATCCAAAACTCAGTAGCAAGAGAAGAGTCTGTTAAACAAGTCAAAGCAGCCTTTACAGAGATAGAACAAGATCTATCGTTACTTTTGAAAAACTAGTTACTTCGCAATATAAAGGTTTACTTAAGCGGTGCTATGCATCCCTTGGTAAGCCTTTTTCTACAATTCTAATTAACCTAGCTGTTTTACGAATTTGTAATCGTTGTTTATCGTTTTGCTGAGCAAGTGCCCATTCAATATGCTCTAAAACAAGTTCGCTGCATATTTGGCTTTTATCTTGTAGGGCATTAATAATAGCGGGACTAAACTCTGCATTACCTAAACCAACTGCTAAATTACGTAACCAACGTTCGTGGCCAATGCGACGAATAGGGCTGCCTTCGGTATTTTTTAAAAATGTAGGCTCATCCCAAGCAAACAGCTCAAGTAAATCTTTATCTTTTAATTGAGTGCGAGGATGAAAGTCATTTTCGTCAGTTATTTGTCCATAACGATTCCAAGGACATACCAACTGACAATCATCGCAACCATAAACACGGTTGCCTAATAAAGTTCGGTACTGCTCTGGAATAGGACCTTGGTGTTCTATGGTTAAGTACGATATACATTTACGTGCATCAACAACGTAAGGCTCTACAATTGCACCTGTTGGGCAAAGCGTAATACAAGCAACGCATTTACCGCAGCCTTCAAAGGTATTCTCTGCATCTATAGGTAGAGGTAAATCAATAAATAGCTCGCCTAAAAAAAACCACGATCCTGCTTCTTGATTAATTAATAACGAATGCTTACCACGCCACCCTAAACCGGCTTTTTCGGCAAGTTGACGCTCAAGTACAGGAGCTGAATCAACAAAGGGTCTAAAGCCATACTCGCCAATTTCTTGTTCTATTTTTTGGCCGAGTTTTTTTAAACGATTACGCATTAATTTATGGTAATCGCGACCTAATGCATAGCGGCTTATATATGCTTTTTCTTTATTTTTTAAGGTTTTTGCAAAGCCAGCATCGGGAGGCAGATAATTCATTTTTACAGATATAACACGCTGTGTACCAGGTACTAATTCAGCAGGGCGGGCGCGTTTCATACCGTGGGCAGCCATATAATCCATCGAGCCGTGGTAGCCTGCATCAAGCCAACGTTGCAATTGGGCTTCGTGCTTAGATAAGTCAATATCAGTAATGCCCACTTCGCTAAAGCCAAGCTCTTGCCCCCAGGTTTTTATTTGCAGGGCTAATTTTTCATAGTCTGGGGTAGGGTTGCTCACACGCTTTACACACTTAAATTAATAGCTGCGTAATTTACCATATTTCTCTGAGCCCGAAAACGCTTCTTAGTGCACAAAGCGTTTTAACTGTTGTTGGGTTTGCAAGCTTAGCTGTTGAGATTGCTCGCTATCGGCTAATGCCGTATCTATTTGCTGTTTAGCTTGCTCCCCTAAAGCTACGATTTGCTCTACCGATTGGTGAGTCGTACTTTGGGTGCCCTCAAGCAAATGCACAGCACTGGCTATTTGTTGCAGCTGCTGCTGGTTGTGCTCAAACTCACTAAGCATTTTAGTAAAGCCATCACAGGTTGCACTAATTGAGCTTTGTGCGTTATTAGAGTGAGTCATTAATTGCTCTGACTCTTTATTTGTCTCGTTTACCAAATGATTCATCTGATTTATAAAGTCGCTAATCTGCCTAGTTGCGCCACTTACCTTTATTGAAAGCGTGCGTACTTCGTCTGCAACTACGGCAAATCCTCTGCCAGCTTCACCCGCTCTAGCTGCTTCTATTGCGGCGTTGAGGGCTAACAAATTAGTTTGATCAGAAAACTCTTCAACCATTTTTAAAATACTACGAATGTTTTCACTGTTCTCTTTTAGTCCCGCAATTGTATTTGAAAAGCTACCTAGCATATTAGTAATAAGTTTCACCTGCTCTACTAAAGCAGCGAGTTCTGATGCAGATAGTTTTACAAAGTTAAGGTGTTCATTATTAACGTTATGTACGCTATCTGTATTATTTACTATGTCTTGTAAGCTTTGGGTTATTTGCATACTGGCATTAATAATACTGTGGCTTAACTGTATTTGTTGCTCACTTGATTGCTCAGTATTTTTCATTGATTCAGTGACTTGTGTATTGCTGTGTGCACTAGCTTGAGCACTGTTATATGTTGTGCTGAGTAACTCACTTAAATGGGCAGTAAATATATTGTATTGTGAACTTAAATCTTTAAATTCGTCATACGAAAAGTGGGGAAGTTTTGCTGCTAAATTTGCATCTTGTTGGTTTATTTCTATCAAAGTATCGCGCATAGCAGTAACAGGGCGAACAATTAAAAAACGCATATAAAAAAGAGTAAAAATAAAACCAGATATAATCACAAGCGTAAGCAGCCAAAATAGCCCTGTACTTTGCTGTTGTTCGCTTAAACTCTGATGCAGCCAAAATAACGTAATTGCTTGGAACAATAATACAAAACTTAAATTACCGACTATTTTACGGGTTAACGTAAAAAAGAATGTTTGCTCTATATAGTTATAAATTTTCATAAAACCACTCATTATGCTCAAGCCCTACGATTGTTATTTAAGTGAGGGGAATGTAAGTTAGCCTTTTTGTAACGACAACAAGTAAGCTTTGGTTCGCGCTGGGTAATTTGTAAAAATTCCGTCTATGCCATACTCAAGCATTAGCGCTATATCTTCTTCCCTATCGACTGTATAAGCATAAATCTTTAGGCCTCTTTTTTTTGCATCCTCTGCAAAAGCCTTATTTATAAAGGTTTTATCTGCATGTACGCTATAAGCGTTTAAATCACTAGCAAACTTTGCATAGTTAATTGGAATAGAAGAAGTAAGGGCACCTATTTTAAGCCATGGTAGCTTGTTTTTAAGCCACTGTAGTTGATGATGATCAAACGATGATACTAAAATATTGGCTTTCGATATTTTTTTAGCTTCAATGTTTTGTTCTAATTGAGCCACAAACCTTTCTAGTGCAAACGTGTGTTTAAGCTCAATATTTAATAAAGATTTATTGTTATTCCAATCAAACAGCTGCTGAAGAGTAGGAATTTTTTCACCATTTCCAGCATCAAGCTTAGAGAGCTCATGAGCGGTAAAGTTACTCACCCTACCTTTACCGCTGGTGGTTCTATCAAGCCATGAGTCATGTATTACCATGTAATCATCTAAGGAACTTTGAATATCTACTTCAATACCATCAACACCTACTTTTAACGCTTCTAAAATAGCGCTTTTGGTGTTTTCAGGAAAATCCCCACTGGCACCACGGTGTGCAAATACTTTCATTGTCGAGCCTTTTTAGTGATTGACCACGTTTCAAAACAAGCGGCACTCACTATGAGTGCTCCACCAACTAACGTCATAACAGTAGGACGTTCATGAATAATTACTATAGCCAGTATGGTGCCATAAAGTGGCTGCAAGCAAGAAATTAACCCAGCGGTTGCCGCTGATAAATGCTTTAAACTTGCTGCAAATAACGAGTGCGGTGTAGCTGTAAATATAACACCCGCTACAGCAATTAAAATCAGGTCGTAATTACTAACCTCATACACTGGTACTTCTATAAATGCACACAACATAATGCTTGCCACTAAGGTTTGATAAAACATCGTTTGCGGCCCGCCATATTGGCTAAAGTAGCGCTTATGAGTAATGTTTCTTATTGAAAAAAACAATGCCGATATTACACCTAGGGTTACACCTAGGGTTACATCATCGCCCAAGTTTGCACTTGGTACTAATAAGTAAATACCTAAAACAACCACCGCTGCACTTATTATATCTTTTGCTTTTGGCCTGCTTTTATTAAATAAGGGTTCTAAAAACACCGTCATTACGGGGTAGCTAAAAAATGCCAGCATTCCAATAGTTATACCGGCCATTTGCATACCAGCAAAATAGGTAACCCAGTGAATACCCACCGCAACACCTAAAAATAATGCAATAAGATAGTCTTTAGGTTTGTTGAGTTTAATTTGTTTTTTTTGAAAATAAAGCATGGCTAAAATAGCCATTCCTGCAATTGCAGTTCTGTAAACGGTAATATCTAAAGCATTTAAACCAATAAGTTTGGCAAATAGAGCGGTCCCGCCAAAAAGTAATACCGCTATGTGTAAATAAATTAAACTTTGTTGCTGAGGCTGCATTTAGTTTCCTTGTTGTACTTTTTGAATATATTAACATCGCTTAAAAATTCTTAAGATGAATTTTTTCCACATGACAAAAGTCATTAAAGTTGATGACACTTCACACTCTTATTATTTTTGTACGCGGGCATAGTTACCTTACTCAACAGGAGGTAATTATGAATTCTTTAATTTTAATCAGCTTAACTATTAATGAAGTGCTAGAGGCGTTAAGTTTTACGATTACGTACGCAGATTGCTTTATGCTGGTATGCATTTTTATGTTATTTATATTTATTAATAAAAATAGTGCTATAAGTAAAAATAATATGCCAGAGGTATTAGTATGAGCTCGTTAAGCAGCTTTTCTCAACAAAGTGATAAAGGTTTTTGGAAATATGGACATTTAATTTTTACCGGCTTTTATTTACTCCCGCTAATAATTAATTTTGCGAGCTTTACCGTTAACCAAATTGTTATGTCTTTAGCCTTCTATGTTGCTTTTATTCTTTTGTATATAAAAGCAATAAACTGTAAAAGTGCAGGGGTGACTAAGTTATTTTTAGCCATGCTCTTAATTTGTTTTTGCGCTACTTTTTACACCACAGGTACGCCTACTTTATTTGGTTTCGTAGCCTATATAGCAGGCTACTCTTACAGCTCCCGACAAAGAATTTATGCTGCGATCGCAATTATATTCACGGTTTTATTAAGCACATATATTGGAGATATAGGTAAGGTTCAATACTTTTTAGGCGTTGCTTTGATTCTTTGCGCCACATTATTTAGTTACGGTATTGCAGCAAAAAGAGAAAGCTTATACAAAAAGCGCGAACAAGAAAGCGCTAACCAACTAGAGCAATTAGCAGCTATTGCAGAGCGAGAACGAATAGCTCGCGACTTGCATGATATTTTAGGCCACTCATTGTCATCTATTGCTCTAAAGGCTGAGCTTGCTAATAAATTAAACCAAGGAGAGCGATACGCTCAAGCAAATAGCGAAATTGCACAAGTGGCCGATTTGGCAAGGCAGTTACTTAGCGATGTAAGAAGCGCCGTAAGTGATTTAAAACAGCTTAATCTTGTCAGCCAAGTAGCACAGTTAAAGCAAAGGTTAATAGAGCAAGGGTTTAACGTTTCATTTAATGTGGTTTTAAATGCTCTGCCCGCTAAAGTAGAGGGTATAGCAGGCCTTATAATTAAAGAGGCAGTAACTAACTTATTACGCCATAGCAACACAAAAAACTGCGAAATAAATATAGAACAAACAGCGCAGCAGTTACTTATAAGCGTAATTGACCATGGTCCGTGCAGTACATTGAATTCGGGCAATGGCCTAAATGGTATTAAAGAGCGAGCAGAGCAACTAAATGGCAGTGCAGCATTTACCTGTGGCGATAATTTTACTTTAAAAGTAGTGCTGCCAATTACAGCTAAGGATTTATAATGATCAGAGTATATTTAGTGGAAGATCAGGCGCTTGTGCGCGACGCCGTAGCAGCATTGTTAGGGCTTGATTTTAATATTGAGATTATTGGGCAAGCAAGTAACGGGCAAGATGCACTTAATGCAATTGAGGCGCTTGATAGTGATTTGCATCCCGATATAATTTTAACCGATATAGAAATGCCGACCATGAATGGTATAGAGCTTAGCGAAAAAATAGCCGCTAAGTTCCCTGCTATAAAAATGGTTATTATGACCACATTTTCTCGTGCAGGTTATATTAGGCGAGCGCTTACGGCAGGTGTTAAAGGTTTTATTTTAAAAGAAGCACCCAGTGAAGAGCTGATAAATGCGCTTAAAAAAGTAATGCAGGGGCAAAAAGTGATAGACCCAGAGCTTGCTATTAATGCATTAGACGACGCCGATCCGCTTACCGATAAAGAACGCAAAGCACTTAAACTTGCAAGCGACGGCCTTAAAACAAGCGACATAGCCAAGCAGCTATTTATAAGCGAAGGGACTACGCGTAACTACCTATCGGACGCCATTGCAAAATTAAACGCCACTAACCGCATAGATGCTGCGCGTATAGCTAAACAAAAAGGATGGCTTTAATTAGTGGGTTTATAAATTATAAGCAAAGTATTACTATGATATGTAAAAGTAACGAACAGCGCTTAAAATTGGCTTAAAAAGCGCTAAAAGAGGTTTTAATGGCAAATTTAATAGAACTAACAACTAAAAATAATATCGCTATACTCACCATGAATACTGCTGAAAACCGCCACAACCCAGCGTTTTTGGCTGAGTTTAATTTACACCTAGACCACATTGAAGTTGAACAAAATATTAAGTCAGTTATTTTAACGTCTTCAAGTGATAAAAACTGGTCATTGGGTATCGACCTTCAATGGATGTCTAATCCAAGTATTTTACCTGCAGCAATTTCAGACTTTATGATTCAAATAAGTGACTTATTTAAACGTATAGTTACTTTTCCTATGCCTATTATTGCTGCGTTAAACGGGCATACCTATGGTAATGGTTCTGTACTTGCGTGTGCGTGCGACTTTAGATTTATGAAATCAGACAAAGGCTTTTTTTGTTTTCCTGAAGTGGATGTAATGGTGCCGTTTGTTCCATCGATGTTTCCTATAATTAATAAAGCAATTTCGCAAACCTTCTTTAATCGTCTAGCTATGTCAGGAGAGCGGGTTGGTGCACAGCAGTTGCTAGAGAACAAAGTAGTTGAAGCTGTGTTTGCAAATAACGACGAACTACAAGCGGGTGCACTTGAGTTTGCTCAGCAGTTTAATAAAAATCGTTGGATTTACGCTCAAAATAAAACACAAATGAATAAGCAGATTTTACTTACGATGAAAGAAGAAGACCCGAGCTTTATTGATAATATAAGTAAACTGCTGTGGAAAAACCTACAAAAAAAATAGTATAGGTTTTAGCATTGCTACGAGATGACTAAACACTTTGCAGTTAAGGGATCGTTAAGCCCCATTGCGCTAGATTTTTAAACTATACAGCAAGGTAAAAGTGCTTTCTTAAAAGTTTAATAGCTTTTACCTGTCTCATTATAACTATATGGGTTAAAATACCTACATAACCAACTAACAAGATAGTGAATGTCAAACCAAGATCCAAATCTCAGTCGAGAACAAGAAAAGTACGAAAACCCAGTCCCTAGTCGTGAGTTTATACTTACTCACCTTCAAGAGCGTTCAAAGCCCGCTAACTACGCGCAATTATGTGAAGAACTAGCAGTAAACGATGACGAACGCCAAATAGCATTTAAACGCCGCCTTCGCGCTATGGAGCGTGACGGACAGCTGTATTTCAATAAATTTAAATGCTACGCCCTAATTGACGAAGCCGGTTTAACCAAAGGCAAAGTAATAGGCCACAGAGACGGTTTCGGCTTTTTAGAAGTTGAAGGCGAGAGTAAAGATTGGTTTATTGCTAAGCACCAAATGAATATGGTGTTACATGGCGACATTGTATTAGCTAAAGGCACTAAACGTGGTTCTGGCTCAAAATGCGATGCACGTATTATAAAAGTGCTTACTAACGAGCGCGCGCCAATTGTTGGCCGTTACTTTGTTGAGCACGGTGTTGCTGTTGTAGTCGCTGAAGACCCGCGCATAACGCAAGATATAATGATTTTACCAGGCAACGAAAACGGTGCCCGCCATAACCAAATGGTGCAGGTTAAAATTACGCAAAACCCAAGCCGTAACATGAACGCGGTAGGTAAAGTTATAGATGTACTTGGTGAGCATTTAGCCCCAGGTATGGAAATTGAAGTTGCACTGCGCAATCACGATATTCCACATGTATGGCCAGAAGAAGTTGAAGCACAAGTTGCTCACCTAGGTGAATTTGTTGAAGAAGCTGACAAACAAGGTCGTGTAGATTTACGTGATTTACCACTTGTAACTATTGATGGCGAAGATGCACGCGACTTTGATGACGCCGTATATTGTGAACCTAAAAAATCAGGTGGCTGGCGCTTATGGGTTGCTATTGCCGATGTATCGCATTACGTAGGAATGAACACGCCGCTTAACAAAGAAGCAATTTTGCGTGGTAACTCAGTGTATTTTCCTGAGCAAGTTATTCCGATGCTACCAAAAGTGCTTTCTAACGGATTATGTTCGCTTAATCCAAAAGTAGATCGCTTATGTATGGTTGCCGAAATGACCGTGTCGAGCGCGGGTAAACTTTCGGGTTATAAGTTTTACGAAGCGATAATGAACTCGCATGCACGTTTAACTTACACCAAAGTAAATGCCATTTTACAAAACGACGAAAAACTACGCGAAGAATACTCAGCCGTTGTGCCACATTTAACTGATTTACAGCAAATGTACATGGCACTTAAAGCAGCACGCCAAGACCGTGGTGCCATAGAGTTTGAAACCCTAGAAACACGTTTTGTATTTAACGCTCAGCGTAAAATAGAATCAATAGTGCCTGTTATTCGTAACGACGCGCACAAACTCATTGAAGAATGTATGATTTTAGCCAACGTATCAGCGGCTAAAATTCTTGAAAAGCATGAAGCAAGCGCGCTTTATCGTGTGCATGACGAACCAGACCAAGAAAAACTAGGTAACTTTACTAAGTTTTTAGGCGAGTTAGGTATTGAAAGCACATTAAGCGACGAGCCAACACCAAAAGAAATAACGCAAGTATTAGCGCGACTAGGTGACCGCCCAGAAGCTGAACTTATTCAAACTATGTTACTGCGTTCAATGAAACAAGCTGTATATCAGCCAGATAACATTGGTCACTTTGGTTTAGCGTTATCGGCTTACGCGCATTTTACATCGCCAATACGTCGTTACCCAGATTTAGTAGTGCATCGTGCTATTAAAGCAGTAATAAAAGCACAAGGTCAGCAAACGTCTGGCGAATACGCTTATACCGACGACGAAGTTGATCAACTAGGTGAGCAGTGTTCTACAACAGAGCGTCGTGCGGACGATGCAACTCGCGAAGTAGCTGATTGGCTTAAATGTGAGTTTATGCAAGACCATGTAGGTGAAGAGTTTGATGGTGTTATTTCATCGGTTACCAATTTTGGTTTGTTTATTCGTTTAGACGATTTACAAATTGATGGGCTTATTCACGTTACTAATTTAGGCGACGAGTTTTTTGCGCATGATGCTGCAAAACACACCCTAATAGGTGAGCACTCCCACAAAGTTTATCGCCTTGGCGATAAAGTAACAGTAAAAGTTGCGTCGGTTAGTTTAGACGATCGCCGTATAAACTTAACGCTTAAAGGCGATGTTGCACAAGACAGATACTCACGTCGTCGTGCACCAAAAAAAGGTTCAGGCAAGTCTGAGCATGCGCCAGCAAGTGTACGTTCGCAATTAAAAGCAGGCAAAGTACCAGGTAAAAAGTCGCACAGCGATGACAAACCAAAAGGTAGAAAAAAGCCAGCAAATAAAGATAAAGGCAAGCCTGCAAATAAGTCTGCAACAAAACCTGCAGATAAAAAAGCAGCAGACACTGCCGTAAAGAAAAAACCAAAGAAGAAGGCCGTTAAAAAGCCTAAAAGAGCAGGCAAAAATGCCCGCAAACGTACTAGCCCAGGAGCAGACAATACGTGAGTAATGAATTAATTTTTGGCTTTCATTCTGTTGAAGCAATTTTAGAAAGCGAACCAGAGCGCTTTGTAGAAATTTACGCCCTTAAAGGCCGTGACGACAAACGCTCAACTCCGATTATTGATGAAGCACGTAAATTTGGTATTTCAGTACAGTTTATGCAGCGTAAAGCCCTTGATAGCAAATCAAAGGGTGAGCAGCATCAAGGTATTATTGCTAACGTAAAAGCAGCGCCAACGTTTAATGAAAAAGATCTTGATGCGATAATCGCTCGTGAAGACACACCGTTTTTACTTGTGCTTGATGGTATTACCGATCCGCATAATTTAGGTGCATGCCTACGTAGTGCAGATGCGGCAGGTGTTCACGCTGTGATTGTACCTAAAGATAAGTCGGCTAAGCTTAACGGTACTGCACGTAAAGTGGCCTGTGGCGCAGCCGAAACAGTACCGCTTATTCAAGTGACTAATCTTGCACGTACGCTTCGCGAAATTAAAGATGCAGGCGTATGGGTTGTAGGTACCGCTGGCGAAACTGATAACCACGTATTTGATGCAAGCTTAACGGGGCCAATGGCTATTGTTATGGGCGCAGAGGGCGAGGGCATGCGACGCTTAACGCGTGAGCATTGCGATATGCTTGTTAAAATCCCAATGGCGGGTACTGTTTCAAGCTTAAACGTATCGGTAGCCACGGGTATTTGTTTGTTTGAAGTATTACGCCAACGTAACGCAAATAACTAATATATAAAACGATAAGTTTTATGTATTAAAAAGCCGAGGTTGAAATTCAATCTCGGCTTTTTTGTGTCTGTAATTTACGCTTTAACTTTGCATCAATTGATGCAGGTTGGTATAACTCGCTAGAATGAGTAAGTGTAGCCTACTTGAACAGTACGCGGCTTACCTGGTTGAATGCCACCGTTTGAGCGGTTAGCAACGTATGTTTTATCAAACAAGTTATCAACGCTTAGGTATACTTTTTGATTCTCATCGATTAAGTATTTAGCAGCTAAATCCCATACTACGCGGCTATCAATTGCGTTTAAGCCCGCCTCAGTTAAGTTAGCATGCGCATCAGATACGTAACGTATTTGGCTGTTAACTACAAACGCAGAAAACTCAGCACCTAACGATAACGCTACTTGGTTTTCTGGTACGTAAGGCATTGCATCGCCTTTTTCTACCGCGCCCCAAATTTCTGAATCAAAATCGTTTTTAAACTCAGAGTCTGTGTAGGTGTACGTTAATTTAACTGGGAACATAGCTGTATCAGTTGCAAAAGTACGTGCTGCACTAAATTCAAAGCCCGCTACTTCTACTTCACCGTAGTTGTATTGGTCGCCAATGTTGTCGTCGCTACAACCAACCGCTGCAGTACAGTTACCGTGCATGTTGTCGTAGTCTGAGTAAAACGCAATTACTTCACCGCTAAAGCCATCCATATTGAAGCGAGAGCCAAACTCAATGTTTACACTTTCTTCTTCTTCTTGGTCAGCATTACCAGGTGCAGCTGGTGCATAACCTTTTTGAATGCCCGCAAGTAGCGTTACGTTTTCGTTAAGCGTGTAAGTAGCACCTAGTGACGGGACTAAAATTTCAGTGTCGTTCGACACATCTTTAGTTAAACCGTTGCTGCGTGTTGGATCTGATTTAGACCACTCTTCACGCGTAATAGTAATGTCTTCATAACGAAGGCCTGCACTTACTACTAATGCATCAATTGTCCACTCATCTTGAATAAACAAGGTGCTTGCTTCTGCGCTATCTACGCGGTTGCTATCAGAGCCCGGAACGCCTTGCTCTGTAAGCGTTAAGCTTAGGTCTTGATTAAGTGTGTATTTGTCTTCCCATTGAAAACGATCCATTTCGTCTTCGTGGTAACGTACGCCAACAGTCACATAGTGATCGCCTGCCGGAATATGTAATTCAGACTGAATACCTTTGGCTTGGTAATCGCGGTTATTAGCTTTAATACCAATACCTTCAATACCTTCGCTTGTTGGGTTTGCTTCAAATTCACTGTATTGCTCAAGGTAGCTTTCGCTTACTTTGCTGGCTTTATACCAGTTACGATGAAAATCGTTTAAGTAAGCCGTAGCTAAAAACTCATAGCCATCACCAAAACGGTATGCATAGTTAAGTTGGTATGCGTTGTGGCGCGTATTCATTTCATCGTTTTGCGATGCAGCATAACGACGGTAAGGACTTTGTTTATAGTCTTCGTCAGTTAAGCCCATGTATGTTTCGTCTGATGTTTCGTCAGAGTACTTAATTTTTAGCTCAAGATTATGCGCATCGTTTTGACCAAACGTATGGCCAAACTTTAATAGTAAATCTGTTTTTTCAAAGCCGGTGTTGTCATTGCCTACTGGCAGCTCTTTAAAGCCGTCTGCGCCGTAAGTAAATACTTCAATTAAACCTGCTGTGTTATTTTTTTCTTTACCAAAGTAAGCGTGGCCTTTGTAGTAACCGTCGTTACCAAGGGCTGCATCTACCATACCTTTTGAGCTATTTGGCTCAGTTGGTAAGCTGCGCGAAAGTAAGTTTAAAACACCACCCGTAGTACGCGGGCCGTACTTGACTGAGGCTGCGCCTTTTAATACTTCAATAGACTCCATACGACCCATAGTAGGGAAGTAGTAAGCAGAAGGTGCTGAATAGGGTGCTGGTGCAACTAAAACACCGTCTTCCATTACTGATATTTTATCGTTACGACCAGTACCTGTGCCGCGCATACCAATATTAGGACGAAGGCCATAGCCATCTTCTTCTTGCACGTATACGCCCGGAACAGACGCTAAAACGCGAGAAATATCGGTAAATTGGAATTTTTGAAGCTCTTCTTCAGAAATAAACGTAGCCGAACCAGGAATATCGTTAATTGCTTGCTGAGAGCCAATAACAGTAATTTGTTCAAAGCGTTGTTCTTTATTGCTGGTGTCTTTTGCTATTGCAGTAGCACTAAAAGACAAAGCAACCGCAGTTGCCAAAGTAGATACTAAAAACTTAGGGTTCATTGTGTTCCTAATCATGTCAATTATCTTAATTGGCGTAATTTGAACACGTTAACGAATACGAATCAATGTTATTAACTATTTAATTATTCAGTTTAATAGAACTAAAAACACCTGCTTATGCAACTTAATTAACTAAATTGTTTCTTTTGTATTATTTTGTAATTGCTTTACTAACTATAAATGCTGAACGATTTATACGTGCTACATAAGCGCTAGCCCAAGCGTAGAGCTATAAATTCAGCGAGTTTATCTACCGCATTTTCCGACTCACCCGAACTTTTAACCAAGCTAATACCAATATTACCAAGAGCTGGTAAATGCTTGGTTTGAACCTGATAGTTAAGCTCACTCGGTACTGTGCTTTTGGCAAGTACCGTAATACCTAAGCCTTCTTTTAATGCAGCAATAAGGCCGGTTAAATCGGCGTTGCTATAAACTATTCGGTATTTAATGCCTGCACTTTTTAATGCATCAGTAGCACGGCGACGATAAATACACCCCTCTGGTGCGGTAACTAGCGTAACCACCTCGTTATGCGCAAGTGAAAGGTCGCCCACCCACACCAGTTCGTCTTGCATAAAAATAGGAAACTTATCAGAGTTGAGTCGCTCATTTAGCGCAAGTACTAAATCAAACTGATCTTGGCGAGAAGCCGAAAGCAAATGCTTACTTAAACGCGACTTAACCTCTAACGACACCTCAGGGTAGAGCGCCACAAAGTCGCCAATAATTGAGGGTAAAATACGCGCTGCAAATTCGCTCGGAATACCCAAGCGCACTTTACCTGCAATGTTTTCTGAGGTGAACTGCTGCAAAATAGCATCGTTGTGTTGCATCATTTGTTTTGCCATAGGCAATAATAGCTCGCCGTACTGGTTTAATACTTGGCGCTGCCCTTGTTTTTTAAATAGTTTATAGCCAAGCACGTCTTCTAAGCGCTTTATTTGCAAACTTACAGCAGGTTGCGACAGGCCAAGTAAATCGCCTGCTTTAGCAAAGCCACCTATTTCAACTACCATTACAAAAGTACGTAAACCGTCTGTTGATATGTTTTTCATATTTAAAATTACAATTTATATGGCTATATATATAAGTATTATTTATCAATTGATAAATAATTACAATTTGTTGTTGATAGGCGTGGGCAATATACTTTTGTAATCAAAAATACACAGGTGTTTGTTATGACTTTTAACCCAATAATGTTTGCCCGCCACAGCAACGCAAGTAGTGCGGTTACTAACGCTTTGCAAACTAACAACAATCACGTTGTAATGGATTTTAGCGGCACCGAAACCAGTGTATTTTTAAGCACTATTTTAGGCCTTGATTTAACTAAGCTTACCGCCAGTGGTTTAGGCTTAAAAGGCACGCTTGATGGCGACTATAATTCTGACTACAGTTTTGCTGTTTATTACTTTAGCGAAACCGCCTTTAGATTCGTACTACCACACAACGCAAGCCTTCAACTACAAGCGCTTATAAACGAGCAGCAATTACGTTTTGATATTGATTATGTAGTACGCACCGACCTAGCAAGCTTTATTTTAAGTGGCGACAACGCATTTGATACCCTAGTTAATGCTTTTAAATTAACACCAGGTTTGCGCCTTTCTGACGCGCAACTTTGCTACGGTGCACAAAGCGGTGATGTATTTATTACCGCCATTGATAAAAACGACGAACAACACTTTGTATTAGTAGCTAAACAACAAAAATTACAAAAATGGCAAAGCTACATGCAAGCGCAAGGCTTTGCACTTATGCATAGTGAAGCCGCATAATGAATAAAAACAACAGGCGAGCATTACAATGTTTACCTGTTTTTATATCTATTTAAGCCACGCCCTAAACAGGGTTAATTTAAACGTGAAGGAATGTTATGACTTCTAAAACTGTACTACATGCTAAGCACCTAGAAGCGGGCGCAAAAATGGTTGATTTTCATGGCTGGGAAATGCCAATCAACTACGGCTCACAAATAGAAGAACACAATAGCGTACGTACCGACGCAGGTATGTTTGACGTATCACACATGACTATTGTTGATATTGAAGGGCCTCAAGCAAAAGCATTTTTACGTAAGCTAGTAGCTAACGACGTTGCAAAATTAACCGTACCAGGCAAAGCGCTTTACACAGGCATGCTTAACGAGCAAGGCGGTGTAATAGACGACTTAATTATTTATTTCTTTAGTGAAACGTTTTACCGCCTAGTTGTTAACTCAGCAACGCGCGAAAAAGACCTAGCGCATTTAGCTAACGTATCGAGCGACTTTGACGTAACTGTTACAGAGCGCCCAGAGTTTGCAATGATTGCAGTACAAGGCCCTAACGCTAAAGCAAAAACAGCCACTCTTTTAAATGCTGAGCAACAAGCAGCTGTTGAAGGTATGAAGCCGTTTTTTGGTGTTCAAGTAGGTGATTTATTTATTGCCACAACGGGTTATACTGGCGAAGACGGTTACGAAATAGTAGTACCGAACGACCAAGCAGCCGATTTATGGCAACAACTGCTAGACGCAGGTGTTAAGCCTGCTGG
This sequence comes from Pseudoalteromonas sp. SR43-2, assembly GCF_014163885.1. Lineage (NCBI taxonomy): Bacteria > Pseudomonadati > Pseudomonadota > Gammaproteobacteria > Alteromonadales > Pseudoalteromonadaceae > Pseudoalteromonas > Pseudoalteromonas sp. SR43-2. The sequence continues at coordinate 145,090 of NZ_JACJED010000001.1, forward strand.
TTTAGGTGCACGCGACACGCTACGTTTAGAAGCAGGTATGAACCTTTACGGCCTAGATATGGACGAAAGCGTATCACCACTTGCAGCTAACATGGCATGGACCATTGCATGGGAACCAGAAGATCGCGACTTTATTGGCCGTGACGTACTTGTTAAGCAACGCGCAGAAAAAAGCACTGACAAACTAGTTGGCTTAGTGTTTGAAGAAAAAGGCGTTTTGCGTAGCGGTTCTAAAGTAATTGTTGATGGTGGTGAAGGGGTTATTACCTCAGGTACTTTTTCACCAACACTTGGTTTTAGTGTAGCCCTTGCACGTGTACCACGTTCAACAGGCGACACAGCTCAAGTAGAAATGCGTAAAAAATTAGTAAACGTTAAAGTAGTAAAGCCTAGCTTTGTACGTAACGGTAAATCAATAATTTAAATAATTTGGTTATATCAATCACAATAATTATTGTGATTGATATCCTCCCAATATAAACCAAAGGACAAATAAAATGAGCAACATTCCTAGCGAGTTAAAATACGCACCTTCACACGAGTGGGTTCGTAACGAAGGCGACGGTACATTTACTGTTGGTATTTCTGAGCATGCACAAGAACTTCTTGGCGACATGGTATTTGTTGAATTACCAGAAGTTGGCGACGAAGTAGACGCTGGCGAAGACTGTGCAGTAGCAGAGTCAGTTAAAGCAGCATCAGACATTTACGCACCTATCAGTGGCGAAATTGTTGCTATTAACGAAGAACTTGAAGACTCACCAGAAACAGTAAACAACGACGCTTACGGCGACGGTTGGTTATTCCGTATTAAAGCATCTGACGAGTCTGAGCTAGACAACTTATTAGACGCTGAAGGTTACTCGCACACTATCGACGAAGAATAATTATTCTTTGTAGATAACTAAAAGCCCCGTTTAATGTATAAAAATGGGGCTTTTATGATTTTACAGCTCACAACCCCATACTGAGTGAACTGTTAAATCGTCAAATATTTTAATTAATGCTAGTTACCCATTAGCATTTAGGATCATAGGAATCTGGATTCATGTCAAACGCCAAATCTCTTGAAGAACTAGAGCAAAAGCAAGATTTTATTCGCCGCCATATTGGGCCAAGCCCAGCACAAGTAAGCGATATGCTAAGTGCTTTAGAAGTATCGAGTGTGCAAGAGCTCATTGACCAAACTGTACCGGCTAGCATTCGTCTAGAACAACCGCTAACAGTTGGGCAAAGCCGTACTGAAGTTGAAACACTAAGCTACTTAAAATCAGTAGCAAGCAAAAATAAAGTTTTCAAATCGTACATTGGCCAAGGCTACCACCCAACTAACGTACCGCACGTAATTTTACGTAACGTACTAGAAAATCCAGGTTGGTATACAGCGTACACACCGTATCAGCCAGAGATTGCTCAAGGGCGTTTAGAATCATTATTAAACTTCCAAACTATGACCCTAGATTTAACAGGTCTTGATTTAGCAAGTGCATCACTACTTGACGAATCAACAGCGGCTGCAGAGGCTATGGGCCTTGCAAAACGCGTATCAAAAGCAAAAAAAGCCAATGCCTTTTTTATTGCAGACGACGTACACACACAAACAATCGACGTAGTAACAACGCGTGCCGAGCAGTTTGGTTTTGAAGTAATTGTAGGTAAAGCAGAAGATGCCGTTAACTTTGATATTTTTGGCGCATTGTTCCAATACCCAACTACATCAGGCGAAGTGGTAGACATAACAGACCTAATTGCTGGCGTACAAAGCAAAAAGGCCATTGCCTGTGTTGCTGCCGACATAATGAGTTTATTACTATTAAAAGCACCGGGTAAACTAGGCGCAGACGTAGTACTTGGTTCGGCTCAACGTTTTGGCGTACCTATGGGTTACGGCGGTCCACACGCTGCATTTTTTGCAACACGTGACGCATACAAACGTTCATTACCAGGTCGTATTATTGGTGTATCTAAAGACCGTTTAGGTAACGACGCACTACGTATGGCAATGCAAACGCGCGAACAACACATTCGCCGCGATAAAGCCAACTCAAACATTTGTACAGCGCAAGTATTACTTGCCAACATGGCAGCGTTTTACGCGGTGTACCACGGCCCACAAGGCTTAAAAACTATCGCGCAGCGCATACATCGCTTTGCTGATATTTTAGCAAGTGGTCTTAAAGCTAAAGGCATTGCACTTAAGCACAGCACTTGGTTTGATACGCTAACAGTAGTAAGCGATAGCAAAGACGACGTAATAGCACGTGCAATTGCAAAAGGCGTAAACTTTGCAACAAACCACGAAGGCGAGTACTCAATCTCGGTATCAGAGACAACAACACGTGCCGATATTACTGAGTTATTTGATATTATTTTAGGCGAAGGCCATGGCCTAAGTGTTGATGCTATTGCAGCAGACGTTGAAGCAAATGGCAGCGAGTCAATCCCTGCAAGTTTAGTACGTGACGACGAAGTACTAACGCATCCAAACTTTAACAGCTACCACAGTGAAACAGACATGCTTCGCTACATTAAGCGACTAGAAAGCAAAGACTTATCGCTTAATCACTCAATGATCTCGTTAGGCTCATGTACCATGAAACTAAACGCGACTGCTGAGATGATCCCAATTACGTGGCCTGAGTTTGCAAACCTTCACCCATTCTGCCCGCTAGACCAAGCAGAAGGTTACCAAATAATGATTGGCGAGCTACACGACTGGCTAGTAAATATTACCGGTTACGATGCAGTATCACTTCAGCCAAACTCTGGCGCGCAAGGTGAATACGCAGGCTTAATCGCGATTCGTAAATACCACGAATCACGAGGGGATGCACACCGTAATGTATGTTTAATCCCAAGCTCTGCGCACGGTACTAACCCTGCATCAGCGCAAATGGCGAGCATGAAAATTGTAGTAGTTAACTGCGACAAAAACGGTAATGTAGACATGGACGACCTTAAAGCGAAAGCTGAGGAAGTGTCTGAAAACTTATCGTGCATCATGATCACATACCCGTCTACGCACGGCGTATACGAAGAAACCATTCGCGAAATTTGTGACATTATTCATGAGCACGGCGGCCAAGTTTACATGGACGGCGCAAACATGAACGCGCAAGTTGGCGTAACAAGCCCAGGCTTTATTGGCTCAGACGTATCGCACTTAAACTTGCATAAAACGTTTTGTATTCCACACGGTGGCGGTGGTCCAGGTGTTGGCCCAATTGGTGTTAAATCGCACCTTGCGCCGTTTATGCCAAACCACAGCGTAATTAACGTACCAGGTACTAACATTGGTAACGGTGCGGTATCGGCAGCGCCTTACGGGTCAGCCGCTATTTTACCTATTTCATGGGCTTACATCACCATGATGGGCAGCGAGGGCTTAAAACAAGCTACTGAAATGGCAATTGTTAATGCTAACTACTTAACGCATGAGCTCAGCAAGCACTTCCCAATTTTATACCGTGGTCGTAACAACCGTGTTGCTCACGAGTGTATTGTTGACTTACGCCCGCTTAAAGAGCAATCAGGCATTACTGAAATGGACGTAGCTAAGCGCTTGCAAGATTACGGCTTCCATTCACCCACTATGTCGTTCCCAGTAGCTGGCACATTAATGATTGAGCCAACTGAGTCTGAATCAAAAGGTGAGATTGACCGCTTTATCGAAGCAATGGTGTCAATTAAAGGCGAAATCGAAAAAGTAATCTCTGGCGAATGGTCAATCGAAAACAACCCGCTAGTATTTGCACCGCATACACAAGGCGACGTGTTAGGTAACGAATGGGACCGTGCATACGACCGTTTTTACGCTGCATTCCCAGTGCCTGCAGTGGCTAAAAACAAGTTTTGGCCAACCGTTACACGTATTGATGACGTATACGGCGACCGTAACTTAGTATGTTCATGCCCAGCGGTTGAGACTTATCGCGACTAAGAGCAGAGACTGATTTTTGAACTTTAATGGGTAGTAAGTTCCATTATAGTTTGGGAATTTATCAAAATTATAAAAGCCGTTGCAGCAATGCAACGGCTTTTTTGTGTGTGGTGATTCGCTATAAATTATATGGGCGTAGGTTGGGAAGAGTGAAACGAAACCCAACAAATCACAAATATACTTACTCGCTCACAACCCAAGAGTATGTGTTATTTATTGTAGGCGCTTAGCTTGCTGACGCGCTGGCGGCAGCCTTAAAGCTATAAATAACATTGTGGGCCTGTAGCTTTTAGGCTACATTAATTTAGCAAGTTGAATAAATTAGAGTAATTATTATGGCGCTACAAACATCAGATTTTAACCCGTTTGACTATATGGAAACACAACAAGAAATTAATACATTTTTAGAAGAGTGTTTAGCTGATGATGATCCAAATACCTTTATTGAAGCACTTGGCTTATTAGTTAAAAAACATGGCGTGAGTGATATTGCTAAAGCAACGGGATTAAACCGTGAAAGCTTATATAAAGCAGTTAACGGTAAAACCAAGCCACGTTGGGAAACTATTTTTAAAGTGATGAAAGCACTTAACTTTCGTCTTACAACACAAGTTGCATAGGCTAGGTAGAGTGAAACGAAACCCAACAAATCACAAATATACTTACTAGCTCAAAAGCCAAGAGTATGTGTTATTAGTTGTAGGCGTTTAGCTTGCTGACGCGCGGGCGTTATCTCTAATAAGTATTTGAATAGGTATTTGGAATTACTATCACCGATAATATGAATGCGTTTCGCGCTTTTTGAAGATTAGAAACCTTATTCAAGGTTTTGTCGCGCTGGCGACAGCAGCCAAAGAGGGGCTATAGATTTTCAAATTTTACTCTGCTGCAAGTAATTCATCCTTGAAGCTGGGTTACTGTCGGCATCCATGCCTTCACTTCCTCATACTGCGAAGCTGCGCTTCGGTTATTCGTCACCTCTCAGCGCACCCGAGCATCACGCTTAATCCTTCAATGCACAATTGATGTGAACGTAAACGGCTAAGATAGGCCATCCATGGCTTAGCTCCGCCTTATCGCGCATCCATGCGCGACATTACTCATCAATTGCTTATTTTCAGGGCGTGATGACGGGGAAGGGTGTTAAACGTGAGATTGCTGTTTGGTCTTGGTAAAAACAAGACCTGACCCTCTGTATTTCCTCTAGGTAGAGTGAAACGAAACCCAGCGAATCACAAATATACTTACTCGCTTAAAAGCCAAGAGTGTGTGTTATTTATTGTAGGCGTTTAGCTTGCTGACGCGCGGGCGGCAGCCCGAATAAGTATTTGAATAGGTGTTTGAGGTTACTATTACAGATAACGCGAATACGTTTTGCACTTCTAGAAATTAGAAACCTTATTCAAGGTTTTGTCGCGCTGACGACGGCAGCCAAAGAGGGGCTGCCGCTGGTCCCTCTCTGGACACTCTCAGCGCACCCGAGCATCACGCTTAATCCTCAAATAATTAATTGATGTGAACGTAAACGCCATGAAAGCACATCCATGTGCAAGCATGGCTTTCATTTCATCCATGAAATGAATTACTCATGAATTACTTATTTTCAGGGCGTGATGACGGGGAAGGGTGTTAGACGTGAGATTGGAGCTTGGTCTTGGCAAGATACAAGACCTGACCCTCTGTATTCATGTGATTAATTTAATTCGATGATGGTACGCCTAATGGCACCGGTTTTTCTCTTCGCTTTTTTAGGTCATTGAAGTAACTTTCTAAGCCTGTAAGGTCACTTTCAAGTTCTTCAAAATCCGGGAAACTAACTCCAAACGCACTAGCAGTGTCATGAACATGCTTGCAGCATTTTGCATAAACATCGCTAATGATTTTGTTATCATTAACATCAATGGTATCAATATATTTTAAATTCTGAGTTTTTACCCCATAACTAAAACGCTCAACGACACCTTTTAATAACCATTCTTCAACTAACCTTTCCCACGTTTTACGCATTTGATCATAAAAAGATTTGGTAGATAAAATATATTGCTGTTGAGCTGGGTTATTAAATTGATTTTTAAGTTCAGGTAATTGGGTCTTCAGCTTTTTAATCCTCTTATTAGTATTAAATGCTTCCCAAGGTGGTTCAACCATAGGGTATCCAGCTAACTTTCCATGCCTTCGAATTGCACTAATACTAATAGGAAACTGATGTTGATTTGCCAGATCTTCAAGCATTTTTAAGAATGGTAAATCGTGGGTTAATACAACTACTTGTCTATTCTTGCTCTCTTCAACAATACGATTTGCAAATTTTTCACGCCATAGATGATCAAGCGAATTTACGGGATCATCAAACACGATCGCAGACTTACGGTTATCTACTATTAGCTCAGCCATAAAGCCAGCTAGTGCAATACACTTTTGCTCGCCTTCACTGGCAATTTCAGGGATTTTTGCTTCGCTATTAGCTAATTTAATCTCTAGCATAGATTGACCAGCTTTACCGCTAGTTGTAGTTTGGACTTCAAGGTGTTTGAAATTGAGTTTTTTGAGTTCCTGAACAAAGGTTTCTTGTAGTTTGCCAACACTACCTTGTTTTGCTATCTCGTTTACCTTTCTTGTAATAGAAGAAATTTTGGCACTTAGGCCTAAATTTTCTAACAAGTGCAATTGCTTTAAACGTTTAATTTCGTTTTGTATTAAAGCTTTATTTGTCGTTATTTGGCTGCGATTTTCTATATCAGATATTTTATTTATCAGTAAAGTTATTGTGGTTTGTTTAGCTGCGTCATCTTTTACTTCTTGTTCTTTTTTCTTAAAGTTTTCACTTTGTAGTTTCAACCAAGTTAAGCCATTAAGCACTAACTCTTTAAACTGGAAAATAGCAGGTTTACCAATTATACCATTGACCCTTTTTTGAATATCAGCATTAAGGTTTCTTAAGCTATCCGCAACTTCTTTTTTGGAGCCTTCAATCCAACTTAAAACTCCTTCATGCGCTGTTAAGTCAAAGTTTAACCTCCCTAAGCATTTAACTGCTTGATCGAAATTTTTCTTAGCTGCATCTGCTTCACTTTGTGTTTTGTCTTTTAAGTAATCATTAAACTTCTGTAATTGTTTGGCGGTTGTCTCTGTTATCGGCTGTAAACAAGTAGGGCAACTTTCTCCAGCCACAGGTGGAAATGATTGACCTTGCCCGTTATGCTTAATAAACTCTTCAACATGTTGCCACATTGATTTCCATACTTGCGAACCAATACCTTCAACTGGCAATCCACCTAAAGCTTGATGTCTAGCGAGATCTGCCGCTGTTTCGGTTGTCTTATAAGTATCAAATAGCTTAGAAATAGTTAAAACAGCTTCATTACTTGTGGACTTTAATAGCCTATCAAAGTGATTTATTAGAGGATCAAGTCGCTGATATTGCTCTTTAAATTTTTTACGCAGGTCTTCAGGCGAACTCCCCTGCAATTCAGCCAACTCTTTTCTCAATTGGGTTAGGCTATCTACTTCAACTTGTGATGCACAATTTTGCTCTAACTCTTCAACAGTAGTGTCTTTATTGATTTTTTGAAGAAATATTGCACTTCGAGAACCTGTCGGAAGTTGAGGGAAAGTAGTCTGTTCTCCTAGTGCTCGAACGCTAGTAATACTAGCCTTAGCTACGTGATTACAGACTAGAATTAGCTCGTCCAACACTTTTAGAGCCGCAGGCTTATATTCAACATTACCTTTTTTAGCTAGATAATGATTGGCCGATTTATTATCAAAAACTCGAATTGATTTCAGCTCAGGTGATGATGCCTGATTTTTAACCCAAACATCTGCTTTGGGCTGTTTATCGCTTATCTGAATGTTAATTTCTGAACTTGGTATTCCTTTCGTATTTTCATAAACATTAGAAATTACTTCAGGAGCATCACCTCTAGTTAAACATGCATTTTTTAACACTTTGGCATAACTGGATTTGCCTGAGCCATTATTGCCATAAACAACAATCAAATTAGTTTGTGCGTCAAATGCTAAATTTTGGTTTTGCACCAGTGATGCAACATTAGAAGTGTTGGAGATACCTAGCAAACGTACAGGCTCGCTTTCAACGTTATATCCAACATCTGATACAAGAGCTGTTTTAGTTGCAAAGAGAGCGTCTGGAGAGTTAATTAAATGCTCTGTTTTAGCTAACTCTAATAACACATTTCTGTGCTGTCCAGTCAAAGTTCCATTGTCTAAAATATCTTTAACTGCTGCTCGCCACCACAAAGGTTTACCTTTAGCGTTAACCCACTCAATTACATTTTTTATCGACATTCCTTATCCTTTATAAAATCAATAATCCTTAAAAAAGAATATCAATAAATACTGAAGACTAGTAGTAATATAATTTTCAAAAGCAGGAGATTAAAGTTGTCACCCATTAGATAACTCCTGTCAAGCAGGCTGCTCTATCTCCTTGACCTTTTTATTCAAAAACCAAGTGCTCTTATTATTTTTAAACTCAATTTAAATATGAATACTTAACTAGTAATGTCGTCGATTGGTGCGAATATCCACCATGGCTTGAATAAAGAGCGCCATATGAGTTTAAGCGTTTTAATTACGCATCATTGATGATTAATTAAGGCTCTTGGCTTACCTCTCACTCATCGTTTAGTGCCAATATCGGCCTAAACAACAAATGCCTTGAAATTATACTTATAATCTCTATTATTGACATCAACAACACCCCTCCCGCTACCCGTAAGCTCAGCGCCCTGCGAGGGGGTAATTATTTCTATAGTATGGTAAAAGGATTTAGCCTTCATGATCCCCAAAGCCCCATAACATTTGTGCAGCAAGTCGACTTTCTAACAGAGCCAAAGGCACTGAATTTTGACTACACATCAGGTATCTAGGTTTTTAATTTATTGCTCATTGATTTAATTACTCTGTCGAGACCACGACGAGTAGAGTTTAAGAATGCGTTTACCATGTGATGAACCGTGGAATAGGGCGTGAGAATACCTTTTTGAGTGATGACGATTTTAAATGTTTTTTATACTGCATTGAACAAGTAAGCCTTTGCTTTAATATTGAAGTGCATTCATATTTTTTAATGACGTGAACAGCTCTCATCTCCTTTGTACAAATTAATATAATTTTTATAGATTGTACTTCTAATTATCCTAGGGTGTTTTATTGATTCATTTTTTAATATATGTAAGCATTGAGATATATGAAAAAACTACATGCTGTAGTATGCTTTCTAGAGTAATTAATAACGCAAGGAGCGAATATGACTGATCAATTCTTAGTACCAAACGACTACGCGATTCATATTGTAGAAAAGCGAATGAGTATCGATGCTTTAATAATCGCACTCTATAACACCCCTTCTGAAAAGACATTCAAACACTTTAAATTTGTAAACTCACATATTGTTGATGGCTATGCAAAGCCAGGTCAGATCGTGTTGATATCGCCAATCAATACAATGGAGTGCACTGAGCTAGAACAGCAATTTCAGGCTTCAGCTCTTGAAGTAGATAAAAAGCTAAGAGAGCTCGATGAGCATGAAAAAGAAATACTTTCTAAGCGTTATGAGCTGCTTAGTAATGTCGCTAAGTATAATGGGTTGTATTTAGGTGTTGCTAACAACTCTTGGAATTCACACGTTGGGCAAGTTAAAGCGATTTTAAAGGAGTTAGAAAAGACATATGTTAATCAATACAATGCGCATGGCAATTTAAATAACCAACAGTTTTTCCATAGGCGCAAACTTCTTTTTACTCGTTTAGATACAGCTCTAAGCCGCTTTGCTCAGCCAGCCTTAGGCGGAAGTTTAGTGGCGGGTGATATAAGACGAAATTTAGGATTAAGCTCTAAAAGCATGATACATCATTGGCAACAACAAGGTGGGATGGCTAAAAGTATTCCTGAATTTGCCCAAAACTATAAAACAGTAGCCAATATGGCCAAAAACCTGAAAAGAGTTGGGTATGTTGGAATTGCGCTGACAGGTGTCGAGGCAAGTGCAAATATTGTAAAAGCATGCACAGAAGGAAATGAGCAAGCTTGTACTAAGGCTAAGTATGTTGAGACAGGTAAAGCGGCAGGAGCAATAGGCGGTGGCATTGTTTCTGGCGGGCTGGCGACTTGGGGAGTTTGTTCTGTAGCTTTTGGTCTACCCTCTGGAGGAACAAGTTTACTATGGTGCGGTATTGTTGTCGGAGGAGGTGGCGGGTATTTAGGTGGAAAATATTTCTCAGAAAAAGGTGATAAATTGGGAGGAGTTTTATATGAGAAGATTGAAAAGTGACTATTGATAGCGAACTTTTTGGCTTGCTTTTATTTGGGATTGGCTTAGGTGTCATTTTTGTCATTATTTTCCCTTTAGCCTTTTATTTAAAAGGGAAAAAGCTCAGAACAGTTGAAGACATTTTAGAGTCAGGAAACCGCTATTATTCTCTAAATATTTTTATGGCGCTTCATGGTTTGCTTCATTATGGCAGTGTATTTTTATTTGATTGGTATGCAAAGCGTTATAATTTATTAAGTGATAGAAACAAGGTGCCAGCTCAAGCCTCGATACTATTTAAAGTGTATTTTGTAATTTTTATGCTTTGCGTACTTTTAATGTTTTTATCTACATTATTTTTTGAATAATGACTTTAGGCGATAGAAAAACCAGAGGGGTCACCCATTAGAAAGTCCCAGTCAAGCAAGCAGCTGTGTTTACTTTAGCTTTTTATTCAAAAACCAAGTGTTCTTATTATTTAAACTCAATTTAAATATGGCTACGCACCTAGCAATGACGTTGAGAGGTTTTTAAACGTGATATTGGAGTTTGGTCGTGGCAAGAAGCCAGTCCTGCCCCTTGTACTTATTATGCGGAAACCAAAGGGGTCAAATCTTGACTTCATACATCAATGGTCTTGATTTATAGTTTATTACTCATTGAGTTTATTATTATGTCTAGACCGTTGCGAATAGATTATGAAAATGCGTTTTATCATGTGATGAATCACGGCAGAGGGCGTGAAAACACTTTTTTGAGTGATGACGATTTTAAGCACTTTTTATACTGCATTGAACAAGCAAACCTTCGTTTTAATATTGAAGTGCATTCGTATTGTTTAATGACCAATCATTACCACCTACTTATAAAAACCCCTGATGCAAATTTAGGCAGAGCCATGAAGCATATTAATGGCCTTTATACGCAATATTTTAATAGAACACATAATACAGATGGTGCACTGTTTAGAGGTCGCTACAAGGTGGTGCTGGTGGATGCTGATAATTACTTACTACATGTTAGTCGTTATATACATCGTAACCCAATAGAAACAAGTACACCGTTAGTAGATGAGCTAATTGACTATAAATGGTCTAGCTATTCAGCTTTTATCAAAAAAACAGCAACTCCAAAATGGTTGGTTCGAGACTTTATATTTTTGCTTCAAGGAAAAAATCGTAAATATGCTGCGTACAAACAGTTTGTTGAATATGAAAACAATAAAGAAATAAGTGCTTTTTATGGCGCTAAAAAGTTATTTTCGGTGTTGGGCGGCGATGAATTTATTCAGAATATTAAGGAGTATATCGCAAAATCAGACAACGAAAAAAGCGTTGTTGTTCAGAGGCGTTCAACTGATGATGTTATTGCGTATTTAGCTAAATATTTTTGTATAGATGCACATGATATTTTAACGGTTAAAAAAGGGCGCAAAGAGAAAAACTTGCCTCGTATGTTTGCCATAAAATTATGCCAAGATTTAACAAGGCAAAATTTGAAAGCGTTGGCCGTTGCTTTTAATGTTCAACATTATTCTGCCATATCTCAAACGGTATGCAGGCTAAATAAGTTAATAATTGAAGATGATAAGGTCAACTTACAGTTCGAAAAACTTCGAGATAGTTTGATGTATGAAGTCAAGATTTGACCCCAAGCCTAGCCTTTACCTGACCCCAAGCCTACCGACTCCAAGCCTAGCCTTGCAAACCTTCACAGACCACAAGCCCTTTGACCCTAAACTCACTCAACTTCCTTGGATGAAATATAGAAATATGAAACGATAAACTCAGCCAGAATAGCCAATGATAAAATAAGTAGCAGCAAAAGATCTGGCACTGTAAAAAGAGCAACTACAGGCAAAGCTATACCTAGCCCTAGCGCTGTACCGCAGTGGATTGTATATAAGATAAATAGTTTACTTATTCCGTTTTCAGAGGCGATGTTTGTAGGCTTAGTGAATTTAATTTTCCCATAATAAATTAATGTAACTAAGCCTAATATAATAAGCCCTATCATTTTGGCTCGATAATACTTATAAGATATAGCTCATTTAAATTTTTCTCTTCACAAACTAAGGTCATTGTACGGACTCCACTTGTTAACACGGTAATTAAGGCCGGAAATATCACAAATTTCAGTGTTGTTGTTTCAACTTGGCCGGCTAGCTCGGCTATTAATTCATTGTTTGAGATTGAATACTGCTTTTCTGCTTGCTTTCATTCAACTTTAGAAACCTCTAGTAAAATTCGCCTATTATGGAAGCTGATCCTACAAAAGTTCTTATATCTAAACTAACAAAGCTTAGAGCAGAAGAAACCCTATTACTACTTCTTTACAGCTGGTTATAATAAAGGGCAATATTATTGCCCTTTATTATGCGCTTAAATTGGTAGTTATAAACTATAGTGCTACTAAGCTTTGCTCTAGCATTGCCTTTATTTGTTTTACTATTTTAGCTTCTGTTTCAGGTTCGAATTGTTGTATACGTGGGGTATGAATATGCCCTGTAGGTATACTCGAATTAAGCGCATCGCGCAGGCGAATACTTCGGTACGATATTTCGTTAGACAAGTAACCACCGCCGCCGCCATTTACCGCAATACTATTTTTAAGATCGCCGTACGAAGGCGCTTTATAGGTTTTTTCAAGCGTGGTGACTTCATGATTGTCGATAATTTTATAAGGCCCTTTGGCTTTTTGCATGTAATTTACAGGCAAGCTAAATTTCACGAACTCGTTGCCCGGGAGCGGTCGGCCATTAAGCTTTGGTATTACTGGGTTTGTTTGCGTTCCACCATACACAATGTTGGCATTATCGGGGGCGGTTACACTGCGGCGTTTACCCGGAAAGTGCTCTAAATCAAATTCTGTTCTGCCCATACTTACGGTTACTACCATGTCTACATTATTAAGTGCGTAGTAGGGGGCAAGTAGTGACTCTATTATGCCTTGATCAAAGTCTTCGTAGCGTACAGGTACCATAACGGTGTTAATTTCTGCGCTGATGCCGTTGTAATTAATAATTTGGCCGTCGAGCAATAACGCCGCAACACCTGAGGGGTTACTTTGGTTTATGTTTCTATCGAGTAAAAAAGGGTCAAAGCCCGTAAGTAATATTTTTTTAGTGCTGCCTGATGAAAAAGCAAGGTCGGTGCGGCCTCTGCTGCCTTCCTCAAGTAGGGTTAGTAAAGTATTTAGTTGAGCCTGCGTAATTGAAAATTTAGGTGAAGTTGTGCGTATTACTTTGCTTGAAAGCAGGCGCGCCCAGTAAAGCTCTCGGTCGTCGTAGTTATTGGTTTTTACTATGCGTTGTTTTGCGTTTTCCCACAGCTCAAAGCTAAAGCTTTGTACTAATGCTTTTGCACTTTTAAAGTTGTTTAATTCTTTAAATTGTTGCTCAAAACTTGATACTTGTGAGGTAAATGCATTTAAAACATTTGGCATTGCCGATTGGGCTTTGTTGATGCGCTGTTCTTCAACAGTTAAAGGATTACTTAAAGCAGCGAATGAAGAGGCAATTAAGCTGGTCGCTAATAATACTTTAATCATAATATTCCTAATATAAGGCTATTTTTTATGTGTAATTTACTATCCTATTATTACTAACTTAGGGCAACCGATTAACGTTGAATCGACTGAAATTTGCTTTTGCCGTGCATTAGTATTGTTTAACGGCCAATTAGTATCATCGGCTAATAAAAATCCCTGAGTCAAAAATTGATCTTTATAGGTTCTACTTTAAGTTCTAATAAAAGTAAAAAGCCGTTACAGCAATGCAACGGCTTTTCATTATGGTTTTATGCGCTTCGACGATACGAGCGAAAGGCTTTATAGTCCTTTAAAACCCTCTATTAATCATCTGGCCCTTTTAAGGTAAACACTAAATGTTTACGCATATCCTTTAAAATCACGCCTTTTTTAAGCATTGCGCCGCTTAAGCGTTTTTGCCATTTTAATAAATCTGGCTCTGCGGCTGCTAAGGCTTGCTCGTTTTCAAACTGAAAGCACAGCAGTAGTGAACTTGGAAATAAGTGATATTCCACATCAAACCAGCATTGCAGCATGCCTGGGAGCTCAGCGCGGCCTTGCTCTTCTAATTTTTCAGCAGTATTAAGTACAAGCGCTTGCTGTTTTATTTGCACTGCAGAGAGTTTTTTCATTATTAAAATCCAAGTTAGCGGCTAAAAAATGCAGCCGGAATGTGGGCATTATACGCAAGCTTGTGGGCAGGCAACAACTTTGAAAGGGGATTAATGCTTAATAGAGTGTATCTGTTTAAAGTCTGGAGTGCATGTTGGAAGGCGCCTTTGGCTTTTCCAATCTACGTAGGTCGTATAAGCGGCGTAGCCGTGCCATCCGACATTTCAAACTTCATCGCAGGACCTTAATTTGGACATTAATATTAATGTATTTTAACTCTATGGTTAAATAACCTTGTTTGAGGTTTTTTTAAGTAGCTTGCGACAATACAGGATTAGCTGTCGCAAGCCGCCTTTTGAGCCTCTCCGTATTACGTTTAATACTTATAAGAGGTATCAATAGGGACGGTTTATTTAGATCGGCGCTTGTCTAGTACATAGCGTACGGCCATTCTTGCAGCACCCGCACCAATACCTGAGACTACTGCCCATGTAACGGCCTCTTTAAGATCTGTTTCTTCGCTTGGTCTATCTTTTGGGGCTGGTTCGTTGGTAACCTTTTCCCACGATTTTTGTAAAGTTTTCCTTGTTAACATACCTGCAGATGCAGCGGCCAGACCTATACCTATTGTCGTAATTAGCTGTTTATTACTCATATTATCCTCGATTATTTAGTTGTAACTTGAGTTATTAATAGGTAACTCTTTAAGTAAGAACAGTATTAACAGCAATTTATATACCGATAGGCTTAAAATAGGTATTACGAGAAACACAAAGCATTTATATCTACCCGCAATAATACTAATCAATTTGAAGCATTAGCCTGATGCTAACTTAGTTGAGGATTGGTGGTTATAGAGCAACCAGTACCGTGGCATTAGTTAGAATATTAGGTTAAAGATTACTCTACTGATGTTAGGGTATTTCTTAAGTTAGTAACTCAGTACCTAGTAAGGCGTCAATATAGACGAGCTCTTCGCTAAAAATGCCATTCAAAAAAGCGTTTTGCTCAATTATTACAGCGTCATTAGGTTGGGTTTTGTATTCTTGTTGGCATCTTGTAAGCTCGCTGGCTAGCCATTGGCAGGCGTTGCTAGCTGTGTTTATTGCCGTTTTTAAAAATGATGACCATTTTATTTTTTGTAAATTAAAGCGATAAAGCATAACTGCAATAGCCCCATAAGCTTGTTGCTCAAGCGAAGGTACATCTTCACTATTTACTGAAAGGCGACTTAAAAGCTTGGTATTAATTAGCGATTGTTGAAGTGCAGCTTGCTGTGATTGACTTAAAAAGTTGTTTTCATAATCCATGGCCGGCCTATATCTGCTAATAGCAGGGCAATATAAAAAGGAGATTTAGCACAGTATTTTACGATTCATGCGCACCTAAAAATGAGCAGTAGTGATAACAAAATTAGGCTGACTCTTTACTGAATTAATAAAACTCAATTGTAACTGGGTAGGGAGCTTGAAGAGCATAAGCGTCTTTTTTAACCTTTAAAGCGTATGAAAAATAATGCTCTTTTGGTGTTTTTAATTTTATTGGTAAGCATGGTAATAACCATAAACAAGAGAGTAATAAAAACCACCCTTTATTTCGTAAGTTGTTTTTTTGTAGATAGGAGTTTTTTACAAAATTTGGCAATTTTTACTCTAACAATGAAAGGGTTAGTTGTTGATTTTGTTTTATCTCATTGATTTTAAATAATAAATTTATTGGCTTGGGTTTTGCTTAGTAGTAAGTGTATTTTCTTAAATAAATAAAGGAGTTATTATGAGTACCGTTATTACTGGGTTATTCGAAAGTGCATCACAAGCAACACTCGCAATTTATAGATTAGAAGCTTTAGGTATTAATGAAGCTAACATAAGCATTGTAGCCAATGACTCATACGCAAAGGAAGATTTTGCTGTAGACGAAGGTACAAAAGCGGCTGAAGGTGGCCTTGTAGGCGCGGCTTCAGGTGGTATTCTTGCTGCAATTATTGGCGGTTTTACTGCAGTGGGTACTGTGGCAACAGGTGGTACGGGCTTATTAGTTGCCGGACCATTAGTCGCAGCATTTGCAGCTGGTGGCGCAGGCGCCGCAGTAGGTGGTACTTTAGGTGCTGCAATTGGTGCGTTTATCCCTGAGCACGAAATTAAATATTATGAAGATGCCATTGAAAAGGGCTCTATATTAATTGGTGTTAAGTACGATAGTGACAACAAAAACGCTATTGAAGAAATACTTAACAATGCAGGCGCAAGTAACGTTTCTACGGCTTAACGCTAACTAATTAGTTTCAAAATTAATTATAAAGGTGAAACTTAGTTTCACCTTTTTTTTCGTTTTTTTAACTTGGCTTTTTGAGCTGGATCGTTGGTAATCTCCTTTTATGAGTTTTGTAAAGTTGCCATTTTGTTTGTAAATATGCCTTGGTTTTTGCTCAATCCTTGGCTGAAAGTCAGTTTTGTTAGTTAATTAGCTACTTATTTAAGTTTAATAAAAACTATAAATTTACTTTTTAATCAATAGATTAAAAATAAATCATTCATAAATTAATGCTTTCGCGTAGGACTGGTATATACATTGAAACTACTTGTTTAATAGTCGCTTAATTTAGCGTTATTGTTTTATTAATTTGATACTAAACGAGGAGATGATGATGAATTGTTTGCAGTTTGATTCAAACGCTAAAAGATCTTTAACCCGCGTTTTAAAACCCACTTTTGCGATACTACTTACCGGTGTGTTACTACAAAATAGCGCACTGGCTAATGTAAAAGTTCAAATGCACCAAGTAACTAAGTCAGGCCAAGGGCAATCACTAGGTACTATTACACTAACAGAAAATGATAACGGTGTTGTTTTTTCACCAAGTTTAAAAGGTTTAACACCGGGGCTGCATGGTTTTCATGTTCACCAATTTGCTAGTTGTGAACCCAAGAAAAAAGGCGATAAGGTTGTGCCGGGGGGCGCCGCTGGTGGGCATTTCGATCCAAAAGCTAGTGAGCATCATGATGCTCCTTGGGGGGATGGCCATTTAGGCGATTTACCGGCGTTGTATGTAAATGAAAGTGGCCAAGCTAAATCGCCTGTTTTAGCACCAAGGCTCACGCTTGAAAAACTTAAACAACACGCAGTAATGATTCACGAAGGAAGTGATAACTATGCAGATAAGCCAAAGCCATTAGGTGGCGGTGGCAAACGTGTTGCTTGTGGCGTAATTGAGTAAATATAAGGAGAAAGTTATGCCATATAAAAATCGTGATGAATTACCTGAGTCGGTAAAAAGTAACTTACCTAAACATGCTCAAGAGATATATCAAGAGGCGTTTAATAGTGCGTGGGATACCTATAAGGACCCTAGCGATAGAAAAAACGATGATGACCGCGAAACAACAGCGCACAAAGTAGCTTGGTCGGCGGTTAAAAATAGTTATAGCAAAAATGATAATGGAAATTGGGTAAAGTCGAGTAACTAAACCAACAACAAAGCTTAAGCATTTAAAAGCCGCCATAGCTGATATAGCGGCTTTTTATATACTCGTTTTATAGTTGCGATGTTTATACAATACTTTGCAGTCTGTTTGAGTAAAAACTGGTAAGCAAAACCATAAGTACTGCCTTAAACACGAATGTGAGTTTGGTTTAAATTTGCGTTATTATTTATTTGTATTAGCCAATCAGAGAACACTTTGAATTATTTAGCTCATCTTTATTTAGCGCAGCCCACAGCAGACTCTCACTTTGGGAACCTGTTGGGTGACTTTGGTGGAAAAAGACATGTAAAGCACTTACCAAACACAGTTAAAAATGGCCTCGATAACCATTATTTAGTTGATAAATTTACCGACTCCCACCCTGCAGTAAAACACGCTAAACAATACTTTTCACCCGAGCGTAAACGCTTTGCTGGTGTGGCTATTGATGTGGTGTTTGATCACTTTTTAATTGTGCATTGGCAACGATTTAGCAAGCAACCTTTGAGTGATTTTAAGTACACCAGCTATCAGCTTTTAAATAACCGTATACCTGTTATGCCAGCGCGAATGCAGCATGTTGTAACAAGTATGACTAAAAACGATTGGTTTAAAGAGTACGAAACCGTTGAGGGAGTAGGGCTTGCGCTCGATAACATAGCCAAGCGCATTCGTTTTACGAACACTTTTGCGGGCGCGGCTGATGACATAGCACAGAATTACGACGAACTAGAGGCTACTTTTTTAGAGTTTTTCCCTGAGCTAATTAACCATGTAAGTGAGTTTGACCTTGAAAGCACCCCAAAAAATGGCATAAAGCGCATTATTTAAAGTTTTCATCAATTGTTAATCTTTTGTGATAAGTTAAGGTGAAAAAAACGCTACTCTAATACAAATTAATTTTTGAGTGTTTTTAATGAATCGCAATTACTTGGTTATTGTGGGCTTTGCTGTTTTAGCGGCATTTCAATCCGGTGCTGTATTGGCTTTCGACTTCGACTTAAAATCGGTACGCACAACTATTTCAAATCCAAATACTAGCCATGCGTTAATATACGACGACTTGGCTGGGAGTAATCAAAAAGCACTGTTTTCGTTAGAGCCCATAAATAACCAGCGTGCGGGTGTGTTTTTTGATATTAACGACATTGAAATTGGCTACTCTGCCGATATTTTTGAAGATGACGTTGAAACAAAAACACAGGATATACTGCTTTCGTATAGAAAATTTAAAAATTCTAAAATCACATTTAACTATCAAACGCTTGAAGGGCTGCAAAGCACGGCTAGCAATTTAAGCAGCAATCAAACGGATCAAATTTTCTCGCAAAATACACGTTCAACCAAGTTTGAGCTATCTGGCCAACACAACTTTTATACCTTCAATAATAAAGCGTCTTTGTTTGAGCATTTTTTTCTTAATAGGCCAAAGCTAAGCAGCAAATTTGATTTGTCGTTAAGTGTTGTTGGCGCTTGGTCTTTCAAGCATGTATCTCTTGAGAACAAAGATAATATTGTGTTTCAGGCTGATTTTTTAAGTTCACCTGTGCCACAGATCACTAAGTTAATTTCTAATTCGTATGGGGCGAGTATTGGCTCGCTTTTATCATTTTCGTTACCGCATAATGTTCACGTATTTGCTGAATACAAAGTAGGTAAAGGGCATATTCAAAACACAAACCCTGGGCTGGGGTTAAAAGATTCGGGCGCCGAAAAAGTCGAGGCATACGGTGGTGGAATTTCTTGGACTTCCGACAATAAAAAACTTATGGTCGTACTACGTGCGTGGGAGCAAACAGGCCGGCATATAGATACGTCTTTTGGTGATTTGTCAGTAATTAAGTTTTTTTAGTATTGAGTGCTGGGGCTCTCACTTAAGTTTTTGCAGAATTTTAGGGATAAGTAATTACACCTGCATGTAATTACTTAATAGTAATGAGTGCTTAGTTAGTCTTTCATTGAGCGCCATGCAAATGTAGATGCTGCAATAACGATCGCAATGGCAATACCTAAGTAGAGTGTTTCTATTGTGCCCCCGAACTCAACTGCGTGCTCTAAAAATAGTATTACCAGTACAACCGAAGTTACTTGTACCAGAGTTATTTTTAAATCATGAAAGTCTTTAATATTAAAAGCAGCAAGAAATTTACTTTCCTCAGGCTTAGATGGTGTTATAAATAGTCGGTACAAGCTAATAGCAATAACTTGTAAGGTAATTCCGATTAGTAGCAAATCAAGAATTTTCAGTAGTTCAACTATTAGGGCTTTACCGGCTTTAGCTGAATCAGGCAGGTCAAATAGCGTTGTTATTACTATATTAGCTACAATATTAATGCATGAAACATAAACGAGTAATGATGATATTGCAGCGGTAATAACGGCGATTACGACCAAAAACCGACTTGTTTGGAATATATTTTCCATGTTGCTCAACTTTATAATTAGACCTGGCTTATACGAAACGTAGCTTAAGTTAGATCCCTTACGAACTTTTTACTTTTATATTTGCTTTAACATATTGGCTATTTACTTGTTAAGCATAGAAATAACAAATTTAACTGGAATATTATGAGTAAGAATAACGATGTACCCCAGGCTTATGTTAAGCAAGAGGAAGGTTATAGAATAAAAGCCTTAAGATTATACCCTTGGGTATGCGGGCGTTGTGCTCGTGAGTTTGAGTACTCTAATTTACGAGAGTTAACGGTGCATCATATTGATCATAACCATAGTAATAATCCAGAGGATGGCAGTAACTGGGAGTTATTGTGTATTTATTGCCACGACAATGAGCACAATAAATACCACGAATATATTATGTATGGCGGGTCGACTACAGAGCGAAAAGTTGAGGCTGCAACGCATTCTCCATTTGCCGATTTAAAAGCGATGCTTAATAAATCAAAGTAGCTACTATGATTTCAACTGTTTGGATAAAAACAAGGTTGTTACATCAGCTACTTTAATAAGTGACAGTTTATCTGCATGGCTCCATGAAATTTTTGAGCCAACACTTTCACAACAAATAACACCTAGCGGTTTGTTATCAATAAAGTAGATGTAATCAAGCAAGGAGTAAATGTTTGATGGTTCAAAATAAACCTTGGTAAAGTTTTTAGTGATTTCGTGGTTTCTCGCATCTGATGCGTCTAATACTTTATGCTCTAAAATATAGTCAAAGTATGCAGGAAAGTCTTCAGCTTTTAAAACTGCATTACTTACTATCTCATTTTTTTCATCAAGGCAAATTAAGCTATTAATGGCAGTATAGTCGTGATTAAACAACCATAGACTGACTCTGTCGGCATTTGAAATTAACTTTTTTAGCTCATTGCATATCTGTTTTAGCTTACGTTCACTCGTAATGTTTGGGTTACTAACTTTAACTGCTAAATTTTTGAGATTTGAGTTTTTTGGATTATAAACATTGAGCAAACTATTTAAATGATCTTTATTAAATGGCTTCGTTAAATAGCCATCCATACCAATATTCAAATAGTGTTCAATATCTGGTTTCATGGTGTTGGCTGTCATGGCAATAATTGGCGTTGTTTTACCTGTTTGTTGCTCTCTAATTATCTTAGTGGCTTGCACTCCATCCATCACTGGCATTTGAATGTCCATAAAAATTAAATCAACATGGTTGGCAAAAAAGTAATCAATGCATTCTTTGCCATTTTCGGTAAATATTACTTTCGCATTATGAGCTTGTAGCATTTTACTTACGACAACTTGATTTACTTTATTGTCTTCGGCAACCAAAATAGTGCACCCTTGTAAATCGGTTATTTCTTTATTTGGTTTTAATAATTCATCGAGTTCTGATGTTTCAAAGCTTTGTTGGTAAGTAAATACAGTACCTTTATCTTCTTTACTCGTGAAGTTGATTTTGCCATTCATTAAATCACTTAGCTTGGTGCAAATGGAGAGACCAAGTCCCGTGCCCCCGTACTTTCTAGATGTAGATGAATCGGCCTGATGAAACTCTTGAAATAAATTTTGCTGCGCAGCTTTACTAATACCAATACCCGTATCGATTATTTCAAATACAATATTTTGCGTGTTTAAGAGATTCTCCTTTACAGTGACTTTAAACTCTACCTGGCCTTGTTGTGTAAATTTAATCGCATTTGAGCATAAGTTATTTAAAATTTGAGAAACTCTGACAGGGTCGCCTTTTAGGGTTGTAGCGATATTTTTATCTATAGATGGAATAAATTTTATGCCTTTATCTGTGGCTTGTTTCATTAGTGGATTAATTACATTGTTAATGACTTCGCTCAGGTTAAAGTTAATATTCTCAATATTTAATTTACCCGCTTCAATTTTTGAAAAGTCTAAAATATCATTTACAATATTTGAGAGTATATTCGCGGAGCTTAAAATACTCTTTAAGGCGTTATCTTTTTCTATATTTGAAGTCTCTGCTAGTCCAAACTCAGCTAAATTTAAAATGCCGTGCAGCGGAGTTCTTAGCTCGTGAGACATATTTGCTAAAAATCGACCTTTTAGAGTGTTAGCTGTGTCAGCTTCTTTTTTTAGTTCTTCAAGATTTTTATTATGGATTTGTTGTTGTTTTAATGCAGTGGCCAGCTTTCTGTTGTTTAACCTGAGCTCAAGTTGTGCGATAACTTCTTTGCCAAGTATTTTCAGTGCGTTAATTTGTGTTTGAGTTAGCTTTTTTGGCTGGTCGCTGATAACACATAATGTACCAATTGTGCTGCCACTAGGTGTAACTAGCGGTGTGCCCGCATAAAACCGAATGTTTGGATCGCTGGTTACTAGAGGGTTATCATAAAAACGTTCATCAAGTAGAGCGTTTTGTATTTCAAATACTTGGTCTTGCAGTATTGTATGAGAGCAAAATGCGATATCTCTTTCAGTGGAGTCTACATCGATACCATACTTTGATTTAAACCACTGCCTTTGTGGATCAACTAAGCTTATAAGTGATATGGGGGCCTCACAAATATCAGAAGCAAGTTGAGTTAAATCATCAAATACTTTTTCGGCTTCAGTATCTAATATTTCATACTCGTAAAGGGCCTTTAATCTAGATTCTTCGTCAGCTGGTATTTGTGCTTTTATCATAGTAATGCTCAATATTTATATAGATTCACTATAAGAGTAATTTAGTGATAATGACAACTTTAACATGTAGAACCGGCTAAAAAAAAGACATTGCATTTTGCTACTCTATTATTATTTTTTGAAGTTTTTATAAAACCAGCGAAAGTAAAAAGGATCTTTCCATACTGAACACTCTCAGTAATTAACATCGGAATTAATAAGGATTAAACCAGTCTATAGTTTTACATCATCTGTAAATTTTGAAACTCAGCAGCTCTGCTGGTGGGCAAATTCTTCACCTTGTGAATCATAAATTTCTAAAAGCATGTTACTTCTCGCAAAGGCTGATATTTTCCTTGGCATAAGTGATTTTTACGATTGAAGTATCACGAAATACTCACAATTAAATCACGTTTTAACTGTGTATTTTACTTAGTTAAAACTTAATTTGAACACCCGCTCAAGTTGTGCTTTAATCGTTGCTCAATTATTGAGGAACTTTATATGATTAAATTTTATTTTCACCATACTCCTAACCCAATGAAGGTTGCGCTCTTTTTAGAAGAAACAGACTTACCGTTTGAACTTGTTCCTCTTGATACTTTAAAAGGTGAGCAACATACACCTGAATTTAAAGCAATTAATCCAAACGCTAAAGCGCCAGCAATTGTTGATGGTGAAACGCGTGTGTTCGATTCAAATGCTATTTTAATGTACCTTTCTGAAAAGTATGGGAAGCTTGAAGGAAAACTAGAAGACCGCGCTGAAATGCTGTCGTGGTTAATGTTTATCGCATCGGGTTTAGGTCCATATTCAGGGCAAAGTGTTCACTTTAGACACATGGCGCCAGAAGGGCTTGATTACGCGGTTAATCGTTATTTACGTGAAGCGCAGCGCCATTACGAAGTACTTGATACTCACCTTGAAGGTCGTGACTTTATAGTGGGTGATACGTATACCATTGCTGATGTATCTGCATGGGGTTGGATTGATAAAGCACCGGTTGTATTAGGTGAAGAGGGCTTAGCACCGTACCCAAATCTTAAGCGTTGGTTTGAAAGCATTGATAGCCGCCCAGCGGTTGCACGTGCACGCGCAATTGGTACTGATATAGCCTTTAAAAAAGAGTTTGATGAAGATGCTAAAAAAGCGTTTTTTCCTTCAAACTACCCAAAAGTATAAAAAGTAATTAATACTAAACAGCAGATCAGTTAGCTGATCTGCTTATTGTATTTTATTGCTGTGTGAGCGGTTCTTTATTTTCGTCTGACTCAAACAAGCTAACCTCTTGCGTGTGCTTGCTTACGCTATTTCTTTTTAGGGCGATGTATAAATCTGAATGAATATATATACCTTCTTTTCCTGACTTCATTCCTGCAATATCAAACCACGAAAGTAACTGACGTTTTCTACCTGCAAGCTCAAGCCTTATATCGCGCTTTTTAAATATAACGTCGAGATCTGCAAGCATGGCCATTACACTTAAATCTAAATGAGTAAAGCAGGGCACAGCGTCAATTATTACACATTGAGTGTCGTCTTTTTGCCTTGCATATTGCTCAAGTAATCTGCGTTTAAAGTAGCTGGCATTAAAGTAAGTTAAAGGTGAATTAAAGCGATAGATAAACACGCCTTGCACTGCTTTTGCTTTATCTGTGGCGTCTAAACTTCTTACTACACCGTTAACATCTACGCCGAGAATATTGTCGGTTGGGCGCATAACAGTGCGAATAAATTGAAATAACCCCAGTAATACAGCAAGTGTGATCCCTGGTATAACGCCAATAAATAACACCGCAAGTAAGGTGCCTGAGGCGAGATAAAATGCCTGTTTGTCTTTTCGTTTTAATTGCCAAACAGCTTTTAAATCGAGTAAGTGTACAGAGGCAATAATAAGTACAATACCTAGCGCTGCGCTTGGAATAAATTCAAGTGGGGCTGTTAAAAATACAGCTATGAGCGCAATAATGGCCGCTGCTATTATTGATACTAACTGCGTTTTACCACCTGTTGCATCGTTAACAGCGGTGCGTGAGTCGGCGCCACTGACTGCAAAACCTTGCGAAAGAGCTGACGCTATATTGGCAATACCTAACGCTCTAAATTCTTTATCGGCGTCTATGTCGTAGCCATTTTTAGCAGCAAAGCTGCGGGCAGTTAGCATCATACTAACAAAGCTCACGATGGCTAAGTTAAGTGCGGGTACCACCAGCTCGCGAATAATCCCTAAATCAAAAACAGGGGTATTAAAAACGGGAAGCCCGCCAGTTACGGTGCCAATGGTTTTTATATCAAATTGTTTTAAATCGAAAATCCATACCAAAAGCGCACCAAAAGCAATAGCAAACATAGATGCAGGCCACGTGGGCTTTATCCGTTTCATGGCAAAATAGACCGCCAGTGTAAACAAAGCCATTAATAAGGTTGGAACGTGTGTTTGCGCTAGGTATGTGGGCACACCACCTAGGCGCTCAAGTAAGTAGCGTTCATCAAAGGTAAAACCGAATACTTTAGAAAATTGACCCACAATAATAGTGATAGCTACGCCGTTTAGTAAGCCCATTAAAATAGGTTTAGATAAAAAGTCAGCTAATACACCTAACTTAAATTTACTGGCTATAAAGCACCAAAAGCCGGTCATAGCGGTCATGGTGACAACAAGTTGCCAATGCTTAAAGCTGTCACCTGCAGCAAGAGGTGTTACTACAGCGGCAATAACGGCGCAGGTTGCGGCATCAGGGCCGACTATTAATTGTTTTGAAGTACCAAAAAGTGCATATAGCATCATTGGCAGTATGCAAGAATATAACCCTACGGCGGCGTTAACACCGGTTAGTTGTGCGTAAGCAATGGCAACAGGTAGAGCCACTGCAGCTACTGATAGCGCCGCCCTTACATCATCAGCAAACCATTGGCGTTCATAGTGCAGCAATGTATTTAAACCGGGCATAAAATTATATAAACGCGACAGCACTTTAGTTTTCCTGCTAATAGTTACAACGTTTTGATAGTAAATTTAATATTCAAATAAGTATAGCTAGGACGGCGGTTATTTTAATAAATTGCAGGTGATTATTTATCAAGATATTAAATTTATAATTTGGCAAAAAAGTGAAAATTGAATTTTCCTGAGGTGTCTTTTAATCAGCTTATGTGCGTAGTATTAATGTACTGGTATTGAGCACCTCAGGAAATCACTAAATCTAAAATCTAGTTTTAAATTTTTTAAGATTATTTAGCACCACATGCCGGATATAACTCAAGCACCTCTGTTACTACTTGTCCAAATAAGGCTTGTTCTTGCTGTGTTAAATCTATAGCAGGAATAAATGGCATTGTGTCTGTTAATTCCGAGGTAATGATTTGATAAAAGGTCATCGCTGTAAGGACATTCCCAGCATAGGATGCATGATTACCGTCGGCACTATGAAGGTTTATACTAGGCATTATTTCTAATACTCGATTCCATACAAAGCCAACAGGCGCTATGCAGCTAGGTTGTTTTTGACTGATTGCTAAATGGAGGTCGTAAACCAGCTTTGCTTCTGCGGGATCCCCTTTTTGAGGATGCTCTGGAAATAAAATAGGTGTAATTTTATGCTCTTTTGCGTTCGAGATTAATTGCTCAGTTGCACTTGTAGGGTAGTCAGTCGAACCTGATTGTGAGTACTTTTGGCCTTGAAAAATTGCATGACTCCAGTTATCACTTTTTAATTTATCGACATTCGCATTTACTGCGACTATTTCATCTAAAAATCGACCACTAACAGTCGTTATTTTGACTGAAGTGCTAGGTAACTGGTTTGTAATAATTATTTCTAATAAGCCCCCTAACTGTGAACTATGGCTATTACCATAGATAATTATTTTGTAGTCACTTAAGGGACTGTTATTAATAACCGCTTTTGATTGTGGTATTTCAATGCTTTCAGCCTCTTTTGTTTTACTTCCCCCAGAGCCGCATGCTGTTAATAATAGTAATGATAATGTGATTGATATTGTTGTTATGTATTTTAGAGACATTGTTAATCCTTTTTTCGTACCAATTATAAGTACGGCTTTAGAATACTAGACATTTTATAACCAAGCTGCAAGGTTGCTGGTTTTTAGTGCAATGTATGGTGCTTAGTTTGTGCGCTAAAAGTGAAGTGCAGGAGGTTGATATTGTTTACGCGGTATCTAAATTTTAGTTTGAAGTATTATTCAATGATAATTTTATTGTTTTAAATAAATATTTAGTTATAAAAATTGTGCGATGTTTTAACACAAGTGCCACTTTTTTATAGACGTAAAAAAGCCTGCATAAAAGCAGGCTTTAGTTTCTAGGGAAAATTAAAATTTAGCGCGAATACCAAAGCTGTAACGGCGATCCGCTTCAGTGTACTTCCAAGCACCACCTAGTTCAGATAGGTAAATAGAAGGCTCACCCGTTAAGTTGGTCGCATTACCTACTAAGGTCACGTTTTCGTTAATATCCCAGCTTGCAGAGAAGTCCAACTGGCCTCTGTCGTCACGGTAGTTATTACCGTAAACAGTACCTTCTGCTGAAATACTGCCGTCAGAGTTAATATTTTCTACACGTTTCTCGTTTTCAGTATCTAAGAAACTGTCACGGTAGTTATAAGCTAGACGAGTAGAGAAACCTTCGTATTCCCAAAATACTTGTAAGTTATACGTATTTTTAGAAATATCTAATAACGGGTTACCGTTTGGTTGCTCGCTGTCTGCGTATGTGTAGTTTGCGTTAATGCCTAAGCCAGAAAATGCACCAGGTAGGTCTGTAAAGAACTGTTGATAACCAACTTCAAAGCCTTGTACTGAGCCGTTTTCACCGTTTACATTTTTAACAGTATCGATACCCGTTAGTCCTGCGTCACGTAAGCCTGCTACATGGTTAAAGCCATCAGCATCTACTGGGAAGTCAGTTGCATCCGAGTAAACTAGGTTATCTTGTGAAACACCTGCAACGTCAAGCTGACATACTTGGTTCCATTGAGTTACGTTTTGGCCTGTTGAAGTGCTTGATGCCGCCACACAGCTACTTTCGTTACTTAAGAAAGATTCAACATCTTTATAAAATACTGCGAAAGAAATTACGTTACCTTGGTCAAAGTAATGCTCTACAGATAAGTCGTATTGCGTTGCACGATATGGTTCTAAATCAATAGAGCCTTGCGTTGCACCTGTAATGTCGTTATTAACGTCAAATGCAGGGCTTAGCTCACTGAAGTCAGCGCGGCGCATAACTTTTGCAGCAGCAAAGCGGAATAATGTTTCGTCTGAGTAGTTATACGTTACGTTTAAGCTTGGTAAAAAGTCGCTGTAGTCATTGTCGCCAGTTACTTTTTCGCCATTAAGAAATACGCTTGATTCTAAATCCGTAGTTACATAACGACCACCCACAATTGCGGTGATGTTATCAAAGTCTAAGTAGGCTGATATATACACGGCAGCTGTATCTTCAACTACGTTACGGTATGCGCTTTCTTGGAACTCTTGGTTATCTGAAAGACTACCTGTTGACGCTAGGTTAGTACCTGCAAGTAACTGCTGAAGTTGAGCGTAAGTATTGGCCGGGTTAGATAAACCGTTGTAGCTTAAAAAGGTTAGTAGGTCGTTTTGTCCCGAATGACCTAATTGGTCAAATGAGTTGTCGTGGCTAACTGTTGTAAAGCTATTTGAAAAAGCAGCATTGTAGTCATCAACCCATAAAGTGGCTAACGAACCGTCTGAGTCGTTAAATGCATTTTTATAAATGTCTTTAATTTCTACTTTGTATTGCTCATATTCGTAATCGCGGTTAGTAACACGTACACCCGCTTTTACTTTAGATACCCAGCTTAAGCTGCTGAGTGGCTCAAACATTTCAACATCAAAACGAATAGCTGTTTCGTCATTGTCTGTTCTTCTATCTTCACTTTTAAACGTACGAAGTGCTAAGTTTTGTGGGTCAGTAAATGCATTAGGATCTGAATGAATGATGCTTGGTAATTTATTACCGTCTTGAGAGAATGCACCATCATATAAATGATTTGTTAGCTGAGTTCCGCCACTTGCTTCAAATGTTGATTTTTCGATTGGGCGAAGTGTAAATTCAGAGTCAGGTCTTACGCTTTCTGATGATGCTACCGCAATTTCACCAGAGATTTTGATGCTGTCAGTAAGGTTCCACTCTGCACCAAGTGCATTTGAAAACGAGTCAGTTTCACGAAAGTCACTGTATGTTTTAGGAATACCAAATTCGTTTGTTAACGTGTAATTATTTACGCCGTTAGCATCTTGAGTTGTATTTGCATCTGTTGATAACGAACCTGCGACACCTAAAATAGAGTTACCAGCTTGTTCACCTGAGCGCTTTGTGCCGCTTAAATCAAGATACACCATGCCATTACCAGATTGTGGTGCCCATTGAAGAGATAAATTTACAGCAGTTCGTTTACGTTGTTCTACATATTGTTCAACACTGTGCTCGTCTCTTACGATAGCGTTGCCACTAGGTGTATTACCTTCTTGGCCATTAATTTCGATATCCTGAGGTTTAACACGGCTAGATGTTTCATCTTGGCGAATTTCGCGATCTTGGAATGAAAACATAGCAATGGCACCAAAGGTACCCATTTCATCAAAGTCCCAGTTGTTACCAATTGAACCACTAAAAATAGGAGCTACATTTTCTGTTTTATCAGCGTATTCGCCATCTAATGAAACTGCGCCAGTTAGTTTATCTAACTCTAATGGGCGAACTGTCTTTAAACTAACTGTTCCGCCTAATGCACCCTCAATCATATCGGCAGTAGGAGACTTAACTACTTCTACTGTTTTTAAGAAGCTTGATGGGTAATCTTGCAAGCTAATGCCGTCACGAGAGTCACCAATAGTAGAGCGACCATTTAATTCAACACGGTTTTGAGGTAAGCCACGAATCGAAACACTGTCACCCACACCAAAATCGGTATTAATAGATACGCCAGTAATACGTTGCAACGCTTCTGCAATATTATTATCTGGTAACTTACCAATGTCTTCAGCAACAATTGCATCTACAATACGTCCGTCAGTACGCTTAAGCATAGCGGCGGCTTTCATACTGCCTAGCATGCCTTTTACTTCAATAACTTCAATGTCTGCAGCTGCCGTTTCTGAAGCTGCGGGAGCCTCTTGCGCTGCAATATTTGAAGAAGCCATTAGTAAAAGGGCTGCGGCACTGATTGCTGTAGAGCTACTTCTTTTATGCTTATTAATTAATGTTGAAGTAATTTGATTGAGTTTCATGTATCTCTCCCGTTTGGGTACGACTTGCGTCATTGTGTGTGTTGTTACCTGGTTTGGTTAACCAATTTAACTGTTTCTTTCCTGTAGTGTGTCATACAGGTGGTATGGTTGAAATTAATCCAATTCAACTTTATTTACAACCTTTGTTTACCAAAATTTCACAATGTGTATTACAAAAACCTCTTTTATTTTGCTTATATTTAATAAATTTAAAGGCTTATAGTGTGTTTTTATTTTTTGTATTTTGAATGAATTTTATTGAAGTATCTTTACCAAAGGCATTTTTATATATTATTTGTACTATTTAATACATTTGTTAGTACTATTTTTAAATTTTATGCGTACTTTTATACGTGTTTAGTTTACTTTTTAAGTGATATTGACTTGGAAGAGCGACCATTAAAAGTTCTAAATGATTTATAAATTTGCGAAATAGTGGAGAGGTTAAAATAATTAAAAATCATTTGGTAATACCAATTTTCTATTGTTTTTATATTGATTTTGTACTAGCTGGGGGGGCGATACACTAGGTAGCGATAAATAGATTTTTACGCAAAAAAAAGCCCAGCATAATAATGCTGGGCTTTCTTACTTTAGATGTATTAGCTCTGTAATTCGCCTGTAGATGATTCTAAATGTGCTCGTATGAACCACTGAAATTGCTCTAAATCGGCTAGTTGGCTGGTGATCATATCTTCAGAGACCGGATCTAGCTCAGAAAGAGTCTCGATTGCTTTACGGTGATCGGCATTAACGCCGTTATATACTTTATCAAGCGCAGCCAAATGTTCGGTTACTAAACCTTTGCCTACAGAGTATTCGTCCCAAGTACGGCGATCTACAATTGATTTTGGTGTGCCAACAGGTACTGCACCAAGAGTCGCAATTCGCTCTGCAATTGTATCTGTCATTTCGCGTACAATGTCTACTTGCGGGTCTATCATTTCATGTACGCCAATAAAGTTAGGTCCCACTACGTTCCAGTGAATATGCTTTAAAGTAAGCTGTAAATCTATCAATGCAACCATGCGGTTATCTAGCGTAGCTATTGTTTTTTGGGCTGATTCGTCACTCATACCTGGCGCGGTAAATTTAGTTGTTTTGTTTGATTCGTTATTGTTACTCATAATTTCTCCTACATTAAGTAATGTTTTGCTCATATAATATGTTGCGTGATGAGCGTGACTTAAACTTAATAAAGCAACTGTTATGCCGTAAGTTGATTTCTTTTAAAAATCATTTAAAGACATGGGGTTATGTTTTTATTTAAGATTTTAGAGGCTGGAGGGGTGATTGGATTTTTGAAAAGCCTGCATATATTTGTAAAATATGCAGACTTCGATCTAGTTACTTTTAGGTGTATTTAAACGTTGGCTTTATATTCGTGCGCTTTTAAAACATCGAGCGGCACTATTTCTAATGATTTTTTATTTGTAGCCTCAAGTACCACTGGTGGCGCAACGTTTGCTGAAATAGCATGAAGCCATCTTAGCGCACACAAGCACCATTTATCACCGGCTTTTAAACCTTCAAAATCGTAAAGAGGGTTCGGGCTTATTAAATCGTTACCTTGTGATTTTGAAAATTGTAAAAACTCATCAGTCATAATTGCACACACACTGTGATTGCCAAGATCTGATTCTGGTACATAACAAAACCCTTCACGTGTGTAGCCACCATTACCGCAACATAGTTTTAAGCGTGTGCCGAGTACATTAAATTGATTCGCCATGAAATACCTTAATTAGTGGTGTTTAATAAATTTACTCTATCAGGAGTAACTCGCTTGAGATAGCTATAAAACTTAAAAGAGGGAAGGGCTACACAAACTTAAGCCCGCAGCAAATTGCGGGCTTAGTATTGTTTATTATTTAATACGCAGCGCCATACAATCGCTATGGCCGTTTATGATCATGCTTTTATCAACGCGTACGCCACCACCAGAGTATTTTCCGGCGGCGGTAAAACTACATATTTGTACAAAGTAGTCATCTACTTTAGGCAATGCAAATAGCTGTTGGTATATTTGGTCTTGATCGGCAAAGTGCCCCATTGTTTTTTCTATAACTTGCTGCTGTTCATCAACAAGTTGAATATTAGCGCCACAGCGTCCCACTATTGGTTTAACTACATAACCAGTTTGTAATAACTCGTCGTTAAGTTCAAACGCGGTATTAAGTAAATATTTATGATTAGGAAATAAGCTCCACAGTATTGGTAAAATAGCCTTGTTACTTGGAATTAATGTCCACAGCGGTTCAAATACCATGACATTTTTACGCAGTAATACATCGACTAAACGTGGCGTTTCACCAATTTTGAATTGTGGTTCAAAGTTATCACCTAATGATTGGTCGGCTTCACATTCTTCACGAATTTGATCAAGTGCGGTTTCCCACGACCACGTTTTCCACACGTAACTCAGTTGTGCGCCGTCTTCATCTACTATGTTGCCTGACTCATTCCAGCGAAGTGTGCTTAAGCCAATTACTAACTTACACTCAAAGCCTGCGGCTTCAATAGCTTCTTTCATAAATAATGCATGGTAATGTTCTTCTTGTTCATCATCTTGCAGAATATGAACAAGACCTTTTACTTCACTTTTACGCCATGCTCTTACGAGGTCTTTAAATAAATTTTGGCCTGCATCTACACCTGCTTTAACACCAAAGTGTTTTGCCCATTTACCCTGAACTTTGCCGCTTTCCATGTAACACGATGCCGAATCGCAATTGTATTCGTAAACTTTTAAACCTGCTGTTGTTAAGGCAAAGTCAAACCGGCTGGTAATTAATTGGTTTAAGCGGTTATCCCACGATTGGCGAATTTTATTAAGTACAACATCGGGTAAATTAAACTTTTTTAATAACTCAGGGTGCTGTAGTACATAGTCAGTTGCATGCATAAATAAGCCATGCAGCTCATTTGTTGCATGCTCAATGCTTTGCTGCGCCGTTTGAAATATTGCAAAGTAATTATGTTGATCTTCATCTACGGATGTAAGTTTATGGCCTTGCATCATTTTTACGTAGGCAGCTTCATCGTCATTCGCAATATTTAACCATGACTTGTTTGCTTGGCCTGTATCTGCTGCTTTATGGGCTTCTATAGTAAATAAGTCAGTGTTTAGCTCAAACGTTGGCTCAGCATATTCTGTTTCATCAGTTTGTGTCATCCAACCTAAAATAGTGGCGTCGCTGTAAGAGCACTCAATCCAATAGTCGCCATCTTTAGTTACTTTTGCTTTTAGTTCACGGCACCAGTTTTGATTTGTTGGCCATATTTGATGCCCTACATTTTGCTCAGCAAGACGTATTTTATCTTCATGCACTTCAACAATGACAGCAACATGGCCTGTTTCTTCAAACTCGCCGCCTTCTTCCCATATAAGTAAACTACCTACTTGAGGGTGATGTTTAGCACCATTTTTAAACGCGTTTAGTGGCAATCTGTTTTGGCTACTTACATCGCGCACTGAACGCAACTCAAAAATATCGTAAGCCATAGCTATGTCATCAAAAATATAACCATGGTTGAGGTACATCCATCTTCGGGCAAATTCAACGCATTGCCATTTATAGCCCATGTAAATACCGTCTAGGTAACTACGATAGGCACTACGGTTAGGATAAATGCTTTCATCAGCCGTATCATAATCAGATGAGTAAACAGCAACATTACCAGGTGCATAACCTAATAAAGTACCAAAATCACTAGCAGGAGCAGAAGATTTCATAAACAAAGATGTTCAAAATAAGGTGTGATAATTTGCTGACTATATGAGCCAAACTGCGTTATAGCAAGATATAAAATATGCTTTTACGAAGGGGGATAAGTAAAAAATTACTCATTCATTAAAGAGTGGAAAGATGGGAGAGTACTTTTACTAATAGTATAAGGTTTGGTACTTTTTGACTTTTAGCTGGTTGAAAGTTAGTAATATTTTTGACGTAATTATTACTGTTTAAATCTCAACTAAAAAATGGAGTAGCTATAGGTAACTTCTCCACTTTGATTATTCATATTTAGTGTTTTTTTATAATATGTAAAGCAGGTCAACGCGCTGCTAAATCATTTCAGCATCTATATGGCGTATTAGGTTTGATACCCAATTAACATATTGGCGGTGAATTTTTTTGCCGTTGTAGTTTAAGTTAATAGAGTCTTTATAGTTGATTGAGTATGCCGTTTTGTCATACGCAATATCGACAGTTAATTGATGTGTGCGAATATCCAGTACACCTTTTATTTTACCTTCACTCAAAGGCGTACACTTCCAACCAAGCTGAATACATGCCTTTA
The DNA here is from genome assembly GCF_014163885.1 of Pseudoalteromonas sp. SR43-2. Taxonomy (NCBI): domain Bacteria; kingdom Pseudomonadati; phylum Pseudomonadota; class Gammaproteobacteria; order Alteromonadales; family Pseudoalteromonadaceae; genus Pseudoalteromonas; species Pseudoalteromonas sp. SR43-2. The sequence goes on from NZ_JACJED010000001.1 coordinate 179,552, forward strand.
GAATACCTTTTTCTACGTCAGCTTCACTGTTGGTAATTGTTGATGTTTGCGGAATAGGGTTTTGTTCAAAGTCTCTTACTGCAACAGATGTTGAACAACCAGCAAGTACAGTAAGTGCTGCCGCTGTAACTAAAATTGAGTAATTTTTCATAATAATCCTTTGTTTTAATTTCATCCAATTGTGATGTCTCGCAATATATGCGCGCTTAGGTGAGATTATCGGTAAATTTATAGATGAGTGCCAGCAATAATTAGAAAATTAAGAGAGTTAACCGAGGTGTATCTCGGGTATTAGCTTTATTTATGAACTAGTTAAAGTTTAATTATTTAAGCTATAAACCAAGGGGTAAAGCAAAATTATGTGTTGAAAGATTTACATGAGCGATGACATGTTTTGAGGGGAACGCTCTTTCGTTATGTTTTAAAATACTCCTATATCCGTACTTTGGTTAATTTTTTGTTAAACTGTTGCGCTTGGTGTAGCAAAACTAGCTAAAAGTTTTTAAAACAGGAAAAACAATGGAAGACATAATAAACAACATTGATATTAATCAATATTTACCCGCTGCAATTACGTGGGCAACCAACATATTACTAGCAATTGCAATTTTACTTGCGGGCTTATGGTTAGCGGGCAAAGTACGCAATTTAAGTATTGGCTTGTGTCATAAATACACTCATCTTGACGATTCGCTTTTTAGGCAGCATGGCTCGCTACATCATATTAGCGTTCGTTATTATTGCTGTGTTAAATCGCTTTGGTGTACAAACAGCCTCTATTATTGCTTTACTCGGTGCTGCGGGGCTTGCTATAGGCTTGGCGTCACAAGGTGCAATGTCGAACCTTGCCGCGGGCGTTATGTTGCTTGTTTTCAGACCTTATAAAGTGAATGACTTTATTGAGGCAGCAGGGCGTTTTGGTAAAGTAACAGAAGTAGATATGTTCACTACTATTTTACAAACGTTCGATAACCAACAGGTTATTATACCAAATAGTCAAATTTGGGGCGCGCAAATTATAAACCATTCACATCATCCAATTCGTGGTGTGGATATGCATTTTGGTGTTGCTTACGGTGAAGATACAACGGCTGTACGTAAAGTTATAGATGGGGTACTTGCAGCGCACCCACATATACTAAAAGATCCAGCTCCTTTTGTTGAAGTAGAAACACTTAACAACAGCTCAGTAGACTTTTTAGTAAGGCCATTTTGTAAGGGCGAGCATTACTTCGATATTCTTTACACGGTGCCAGAGTTAATTAAAAAAGCACTTGATGAAAACAACATTGAAATACCTTTCCCACATCGTAAAGTTATTTTAGTTAACGAGAATAAAGATTAACTAAATTTAAAAATGCATAAACCTAAGAGCACTTTTAAGTGCTCTTTTTTTATGTGAAAAAGTTACATACCTGTGTAACCTTTTCTTTTATAAATCACCTCAAATACTACATTGTTATCTGTACAGCCCTTTTTTACTAGGTTTGATGGCTGGTCTTTATTTTGCATTTGCATAGTCACTTTTAGCTTTAAAGCTCATAAAAACTATCGACCCATTAAATTAAACTGTATGAAGGACTAAACATGGCTGAATCATTTAAATACTCAGGTAATAAAGGGCATGGCGGCGAATTGCATCAAAAGGCATCGGGTGAACACCCTACCATGACCACCGCGCAGGGCTGCCCCGTAAGTGACGATCAAAACTCATTACGTGCAGGAAAGCGTGGCCCCGGATTATTAGAAGATCACATAATGCGCGAGAAGATCTTTCACTTTGATCACGAACGCATTCCTGAGCGTGTAGTGCACGCCAGAGGCTATGGTGCACACGGATATTTTGAAACTTACGACACGCTTGAAGATTTAACCTGTGCAGATATTTTTCAGCGAAAAGGTGAAAAAACGCCTGTGTTTACTCGCTTCTCTACGGTTGCAGGTAATAAAGGGTCTCCAGATTTAGCACGTGATGTACGCGGTTTTGCGGTAAAATTTTATACCCAAGAAGGAAACTGGGATTTAGTGGGTAACAATATACCGGTATTCTTTATTCAAGATGCGATGAAGTTTCCAGACTTAGTTCATTCAGCTAAAGCCGAGCCTGATCGTGGTTTTCCACAAGCGCAAACAGCACATGATAACTTTTGGGACTTTGTGAGTTTGTCACCTGAGTCAATGCACATGGTTATGTGGGCAATGTCTGATAGAGCTATTCCACGCTCTTTACGCTTTATGGAAGGTTTTGGTGTTCATACCTTTAAATTTATTAATGCCAAAGGTGAAGAGAAATTCGTTAAATTTCATTGGAAACCAAAAGGCGGCATGCAATCTGTAGTATGGAACGAAGCACTTAAGCTAAACGGCGCGGACCCTGATTTTCATCGCAGAGACATGTGGGAATCTATTGGCAACGGCGACTTCCCTGAGTGGGAACTAGGTGTGCAGGTGTTTGATCAGCAATTTGCTGATGAATTTGAATTTGATGTTTTTGATGCCACTAAGCTTATACCTGAAGAGCAAGTACCAGTGCAAATTGTTGGCCGTATGGTGCTTGACCGTGTTGTAGACAACTTTTTTGCAGAAACAGAGCAAGTAGCATTTTGTACTCAAAATATTGTACCGGGGCTCGACTTTACACCTGACCCGCTACTGCAAGGTCGTAACTTTTCATACTTAGATACTCAAACTAAGCGTTTAGGTGGTCCTAACTTTACGCATATTCCGGTCAATGCGCCTAAATGTCCAATGCGTCATTTTCAGCAAGATGGCCACATGGCAATGCACAATCCAAAAGGGCGTGTTAATTATGAGCCAAACTCATGGAGCGGCGACGAAAACAACCCGCGCGAATGCCCAGTACATGGCTTTAAAAGCTCAAAGGAACCTGAAGTAAGTGGCGGTGATAAACTGCGTTATCGCTCAGAAACATTCAGCGATCATTACAGTCAAGCTCGTCAATTTTATTTAAGTCAAACAGAGGTAGAGCAGGCGCATATTCAATCTGCGTACGTGTTTGAGCTGTCTAAAGTTGAGCATTTGCCAATACGAGAACGTTTGGTATCGCACTTGTTAAATATTGACGAAACCCTCGCAAATAAAGTTGCCGAAGGTCTTGGCTTGCAAGAAATGCCAGCTCCAGCTGAAGCTGCAATGCCAACACGTAAAGACTTACCTGTATCAGATGCGTTAAGTATTTTGAAAAATGCGCCCAACACCTTCAAAGGCCGTAAATTAGGTATTATAGTAAGTGATGGCTTTAATGCAGAAATTTTTGAATCGGTTACCAATGCACTTAAAAGTGAAGGTGCAAACTTTGAAATTATTGCCCCGCAAGTTGGCGGTGCTAAATGCAGTAAAGGTAAGCACTTTAAAGCTGATCAGGTTATTAATGGTGGTCCATCGGTTTTATACGATGCGGTACTTGTACTCACCACCGAAGATGGAGCTGAAAAACTAGCTGCCATAGCAGAAGCTAAAGACTTTGTAAGTGATGCGTACGCACATATGAAATTTATAGGCTTTACAAATGAGGCTAAGCCTTTATTCAAAGCGGCAGGCCTTGATGGAAAAGTAGATGATGGTTGGATAGATTTAGAGGCACATTCAGCCGATAAATTTATAAATACATTGCGTAATTTAAGATATTGGGAACGTTAGTAAGCTCAATAATCAAAAAAACCACAACATGTAATTGTTGTGGTTTTTTTTAGCTCACCTAGTTAAGGTATTAGTTCAAGCCAACAATAAAATTGGATATATTATGAAGCTTAATGGCGCTTGTCACTGTGGCAAAGTGGTATTTAAGGTCAACTCAAAACACCCTTATCCTTACAATTTATGTTACTGCTCTATATGCCGTAAAACCGCAGGGAGTGGCGGGTTTGTTATTAATTTAAACGCGCAATACAGCACGCTTGAGGTTACAGGGCGTGAACACATAACTATTTATCATGCAAAAATAGGCGATAAAATCAGCCCTGCAGAGCGTCATTTTTGTAAGCATTGTAGTGCTAACTTGTGGTTATACGATGCACGTTGGCCTGAGCAAGTTCACCCCTTTGCAGGTGCAATAGATAGTGAGTTACCCATACCGGCAGAGCGCACTCATTTAATGCTTGGTAGTAAAGCAAATTGGGTAAATGCGCCCATTAATGAAGGTGACAAGCAGTTTGAAGAATACCCTGATGAAAGTATTGCTGCTTGGCATAAGCGTTTAAACCTCGAAAAGTAACGCAATTTTTTGTATGAGCTAAGCTTAAATTTAGGGGCAATTAAATGCATATTTAGTTAATTAAATATTAAAAATCACCGCGTAAGTAAAGGAGAATATTATGGCAGTCTCAGCAATACCAAAAGGGTTTCATTCAGTTACACCTTATTTAATTATGAATGACGCACAAAAAGCGATAGATTTTTATTGTGATGCATTTAGTGCTGAACACGTAATGCAGATGCCTTTACCTGATGGTGGAATAGCACATGCAGAAATAATAATTGGTGATTCGCATATTATGCTTTCAGATAATGGTTCTGAAGAGCATTTAAAAAACCCAAAAGAGCTCGGTGGTACAGCGCTAAGCCTTATGCTTTATGTTGAAGATGTTGATACCGTGTTTAAAAAAGCAATTGAGCTTGGTGCAACAGAAATAAGACCCGTACATGATCAGTTTTATGGTGATAGGACCGGCACGCTACAAGACCCATTTGGTCATATATGGATCATTGGTACACACAAAGAAGATGTTAGTGACGAAGAGTTAAATAATCGAATTGGGAATATAACAAATCAAGAGCAAGACGCATAACTCGCATGCTAATTAGATTTATGTAGCTTTCTAATTACCTTGATGGCTTCAATGGAAGGCTTGTAGCTTTTGCTTCAACTTAACTAGGTTTTGCCTTGTTATCGACACGGTTTTCTTACCTAAAAGTAGCTCACTTAGTAAAGTGAGTTGGTATAGATTACTAGTTAAATTTTAGGCATAAAAAAACCTCAGCCAATAATTAGCTGAGGTTCAAAAAGTGGTACCAGCGGCCGGACTCGAACCGGCACTCCTTTCGGAAGGGGATTTTGAATCCCCCATGTCTACCAATTTCATCACGCTGGCATAATTTTTCTTTAATCTTTTAAGCATAAAAAGATAAAGAAAAACCACTTAAAATAAAAAGGATACTTATATACCTCTTATTCTGTATCCGCATTATACAAACAAAAGAGGGGGCGGCAAGCATTTTCTTTTGTTTGTAATAACAACTGATTGATAATTAATCGTTTATAGCAAGGAGACTCCACCGGCAAATTTTTTAAGTCTTTTTTGGTTGATATATAAAGCGAATATTTTGGGTTATGAGTGCTATTAAATTGTCATGCGATTGAATAAATGAGCAATTGAACTATTGATAATAGTGAATCGTATTATAATAGTTATTCCTGCTTTATGCCGATTTTGCGTTTAATTCAGGTATTATTTGTACAACAAGGCTTTTAAGACATTAATTATGATTCAATTAAGTGCCAAACAGAACATTCAATCGATTGTTAAAGCTATTAAGGCAGAGGAAGCATCACTTCGTCAAAAATACCCATTACTTGCACATCAAAATACCTTAGGGTTAATTATTTTATTGCTGTCGCTTAGCGCATTAATTGGTGTTGGTGCTTTATATTATTTAGCCTTAATACCTGCTTGGGTATGTATAGTACTTGCGGCTATTGCTGCGTCTATTTCCCATGAGTTAGAGCACGACCTTATACATAAACAATACTTTAGCAATCAGCCTTTCATGCATAATTCTATGATGTTAGTAGTATGGTTAATGCGGCCAAATACTATTAGCCCATGGTACCGACGTAAAATGCATTTACACCATCACAAAACCTCAGGCACACAACAAGACCTAGAAGAACGCTTGGTGGGAAACGGTATTAAAAATCCATTTTTACGTGCGCTAGTTATTGTAGATGGGTTATTAGGGCTAATTATTTCTACTAAACGTTTTAGAAAAGAAATTAATGGCTTTAGTTTTTCGAGTGTTTTTAATGCGGGATTTCCGATAGCGACTGCGTATTTTGCTATTTTATATAGCGTTATTTTATTCCATATTGTTGATTTATTTATACCACTTTCGCTAAATTCACCTAGTTGGTTGTTAAGTACAATGGATGTGTTTGAATTTTTAATGGTTGTGCTCATTGTGCCTAATATTATTCGCTCAAGCTCGCTTAATTTTGTTACCTCAAGCATGCATTACTATGGTGGCGTTAATAACATGCTTGAACAAACTCATGTACTAACGAGTCGTTTATTTATGCCGTTTCACTTGTTTTGTTTTAACTTTGGTAAAACGCATACCATTCATCATTTTGTGCCAAATCAGCCGTTTTATTTACGCCAAATGCTAAGTAAAAAAATACTTAAAGTAATGGCGCAGCACAACGTGCGCTTTAACGATTTTGACAGCATTAAAAATGCGAATGCTTATAAATAATTACCTCCAACATTAGGAGGTCTTACATTGCTATTCTTATTTTATAATCTGAATAGCAATTATGTACCAAGCCTATTACTCTCCAGCTTCTTCTATCCACCACCGCGCTTATTAAAACTCACTTTACGTGCGTTGGTTGACTATTCAATGCCATTTTTAAATCAACAAAAGCAAAAATGGTAGGTTTAATTAGCGCTAAATCTTTACACTAAAAATAGATAAAGCCCCCCATAGTTGGGCATCTAACTTAAATGGGATTGATTATTGTAGAGCCTTCAGTAATAGTGGTTATAGAGCGAACTAATTATATTCTCAATAATACATAAGGGCTCGTGCTCATCAATATTATAAAACCAATAAATATAATAAGGACAAACAGGATGAAAAAATCACTAATTTCAATAGCGTTGGGCTTTGCTGCTCTTAGTGCGTTTAATGCCAATGCAAACATTGATCAGCAAGTTAAAAAGATAGAGCAACAGGTTATTGATTGGCGACGTGATTTTCATCAAAACCCTGAGCTTGGAAATCGCGAAACCCGCACAGCAGGTATTGTCGCTAAGCACTTAAAGTCGCTGGGTATGGAAGTACAAACAGGGATTGCTTATACAGGTGTTGTGGGGCTATTAAAAGGTGCAAAGCCAGGCCCGACAGTAATGCTACGCGCAGATATGGACGCGCTGCCCGTTACTGAAAAAGCAGATGTTGATTTTAAATCAACTAAAACCACTAATTACCGTGGTGTAGATGTAGGCATAATGCATGCTTGTGGGCACGACACGCACGTGGCTATGCTAATGGGCGCTGCACAAGTGCTTGCAAACATGAAAGATGAGCTACACGGTAATATTATGTTTGTATTTCAGCCTGCAGAAGAAGGCGCACCTGAGGGGGAAGAGGGGGGCGCTGAGTTAATGCTTAAAGAAGGCATATTTAAACAATACAAACCAGAAGCTGCTTTTGGGTTACACATAACATCTAGTTTGCACAGCGGTAAAATTGGCTATAGAAGTGGCCCTGCAATGGCCAGTGCAGACCGATTTGAAATAACAGTACATGGCAAGCAGGCACACGGCTCTGCACCGTGGACTGGGGTTGACCCCATTGCCGCAGCTGCGCAAATAGTAACAGGCGTAAATCATATTGTTAGTCGCCAAATCAACATTACCAAAGAGCCTGCTATTGTCTCGTTTGGTAAGATTGCGGGTGGGGTACGTAATAATATTATTCCTGAAGAAGTCGAAATGGTAGGCACAATTCGTAACTTTGATATGGATAACCGAGCACAAATATTTGAAAAAATAAAAACCACAGCCACGCACATTGCTAAATCGTCAGGTGCTACTGCAGAGGTACACATTCACGAAGGTTATCCGGTAACGATTAATAACCCAAAGTTAACTGCGCAAATGTTACCTAGCCTTAAAAAAGCAGCAGGTAATGAAAACGTAGTTGAAATGGGAAAAATAACCGGCGCAGAAGACTTTTCGTTTTACGCATTAGAAGTACCGAGTGTATTTGTATTTTTAGGCGGCACACCAAGTGAGCAAGATTTAAATACAGTGGCTAGTAATCACTCACCTTATTTTTATGCCGACGAATCATCGTTTAAAGTAGGCACTAAGGCGCTTAGCCTGTTAGCTGTTGATTATTTAAACGCACATAAAAGATAGCTTAAACACACCACGTTACGCTATTAGCTTAACGTGGTATTGCTGTTTTATTTAAAACATCGGATCATGTTTTTGGCACTTGCTCAACTTTTAAAAAATCACTCTCAAAAATTAAAAATCTAACCGAACATACAAATGAACCGGCGAGCAGTTTTTTATATTTTAAAAATAATGAATCGATATTGCCGGTCTTATATCTCGATTCAATCTTCATAAGCATTAAGGATTTAAATAATGGAAATTACTGGAAGCTGTTACTGTGGTGAAATTAAATACCAAGCAAAGTCTCAAAATAACAACGCACTTGTTTGCCATTGTAGCGATTGCCAACGTATGTCGAGCGGCCCATTTAGAGCAGTCATAATTGCAGAGCCTAACTCAGTCGTTTTTACTAAAGGCGAGCCAAAAGAGTATGTTAAAACAGCACAGAGCGGCAATAAACGTGCGCAAGGCTTTTGTGGTACGTGCGGCACTACACTTTACGCAACTAATGAAGCAAAGGCCGATAGAGTGTACGGCCTGCGTATAGGTGCTGTTGATCAGCGAGATGAATTTACCCCAGCTGCACAAATTTGGTCGCAATCAACGCTTAAATGGCTAAACGATTTACACCAGGTGCCTGCTTTTGAAACTACACCTCAATCATAAGTGCTGTGAGCGTTGAGAAAATAAAACAGCTAATTAGCTATGCTTTGCTAGTGGGAAAAATCTCGCTAGCTGCATTTTACTCCCTCCTTTTACCTCCTCTTTATATAAAAATTAAAGTATTTGTAGGCCAAATGACTTTGTGAATTATTTTCATATTTTATTGAAATATATGCCTATATGCTCATTTGTAGTAATACCTCACCTCAGTTTTTGTATTTAAGCTCATGATATTTATAAAAATAAAGTTTATTTTTATATGTACCTATTTGGCTTGTTAATTGCTGATAAACACCACGGACTACATATTAATGATGAGGTGAAACGAATGAGAATTTTATCCACGAGCGAAGTAGGGGCTGAATTAGAAGCAGCCAAATCACGTTTAAAAAAATTACCCCACTGGAAACTCTCTGAAAAGTTAGCCTTAGAGCTGCGCTTAAAACAACTAAGCGCTTACTTTAACGAATACAAAAGTTAGCGTTTGATTTATTAGCGTAATAGATATGGAAATTAATCCCCTTGTTTAAGCGGTTTTAAATAATATGGCTAAGGAAAAACAATGAAAAGCAAAAGGTACTGTAAAACGGCCATCGTGCTAGTAACTTACCACTGCAATGAAGGTGTTATAGAGCGCGTTAAAGAAATACAAAAATACGCCAGTAATTACATCATCACGATTGTTGATAACTCAACACAAAAGTACAAACAAAGGTATAACTTACGCCTAAGATTAAAGGCGATTGACCCCAACATTATTTATATTGATCACACACTAAACTGTCGGTTTACGGCTTATAACGTGGGGCTGCAAACAACGTTGAGTGATTTTGTTGTTTTTCGTACTGACGACGATGTATTTGATGAAAAGCACACTTTTAAACTAATAAACGAAGGCTTTGAAGAGGACTTTGTTTTTACTCCCTATTACTTTGATAATACAAAAAAAGTAGAGCACACTTATCAAAGACCGATAGAAACCCTGGTATTTAAAAAGAATTCATTATTAGCGTTTTTACCTTTTAAAACAGCCCCAAGCAGCGATTGGCAGCTAATGAAAAAGATGTTTGCTACAAAAAGCAAAAAGGAAGTGCCACTCGTTCTTTTGTATAAAAAACCGCATGGTCGCGAGGAGCTTGCTGTATGAAACTAGCAATAATAGCGCATCCCCGATTTCCTATTAAATCTCCCTATGCTGGTGGGCTAGAAGCTTTTACTGGCGCATTAGTTGAATACTACCAATCAGTTTATGAGGTTACTTTATATGCTCACCCAGACAGTGAGGTTGACTGTAAATTAAAATCGTTCCCGATGGATAACAGCCAATATCAACAATACCCCGATATAGTTGAAAACGATTTTATGCTCAAGGTAATGGACGATATAACTAAAGAGCAGTTTGACGTAGTGCATAACAACTCCCTTAACCCGATTCCCATACTGTGGGCCAGTAAAAATAATATTCCTATGTTAACCACGTTGCACACACCGCCTTACTCAAAATTAAAAGCGGTGGTAGGGCTGGCTTCTTACTCGCCATTTATACACTTTACTGCAGTGTCGCACTCTTTAGCAGAAGCGTGGGAGCCTTTTATAAACGATAAAGTAGAAGTGACCTACAATGGTATAGACCTTAAACGCTGGCAGGTAACAAAAAAGCCGCAAGATTATGTGTTTACGTATGGTCGAATATTACCAAGTAAGGGCATTGATATAGCAATATCTACAGCTCAGCAAATGGGGATTGCTATTAAATTTGCCGGCCCCATAGCCGATCAACACTATATGGATGACGTAGTGCGGCCTTTACTAAAACCCTGCGATACCTATTTAGGGCACCTTGATCACCATAGTATCAAACACCAATTGGCTCATGCCAAAGCTGCAGTATTTGGCACCCGATGGGATGAGCCTTTTGGGCTTTCTACTTTAGAAGCTATGGCAACAGGTACGCCTGTGGTGTCGTTTAATCGCGGTGCATTTGCTGAAATAGTCAGTGAAGGCGCAGGCGTGCTTGCTAAGGGCAATAATGTAAATAGTTTAGCCGCCGCGCTTGAAGCTTCATTCTCACTAAATCGAAGCGATGTAATTAAAAGCGCTCGTAATTTTCCTATTGCAAAAATGTGTAGCGAATATAGCAATATACTGGGGAGAATTGCATGAGAATACTGATGGTCGCAAGCCCAATAGTCTCTTTAAGGCAGCCCTTTAAAGGGGGCACAGAAGCCTTTGTTGCTAATTTAGCTAACGCATTGTGTAAAAAAGGCCACACTGTTGATGTGTTGTGTAAAGATGCTGATGAAGAAAACGAGTTTAACATTTTACAGTTAGACGAATCCCCACTGCGCATGAAAGACAACATAACCACAGAGGAAGAAGGCCAAAAGCTGTACCAGGCTGCCCAATTTGCGCTAATAGATAATTCGTATTACGACGTTGTGCATTACCACAGTTACTACCATGCACTATATGATGTGGCATTACTTCATAATATAAAAAGCGTAATTACTTTACATGCCCCGGTATCACCAAAGTTAGGCTTAATACATAAGCTGCATAAAGCGCGTAGCGATCACCGCTATATTGCCGTATCTAACAGGTTATGCAAAGAGTGGGAGGCTCATCTAGGTAGTGCCATTAAAGTGATTTCAAATGGCGTTACTCTACCCAAAAGTGAGTGTGTGCAAAAAATTAACAAAACCCACGATTTATTTTGGATGGGACGTATTAACGCCGAAAAAGACCTAGTATCGGCGATTAAAATAGCGCAAAAATTACAGCGCAAATTATGCATAGCTGGCCCCGTTGAGGATAGGGAATACTTCAATGCTCACGTCGAACCGCTACTTACAGACTCCATTTATTATATTGGGCATTTAAAACACGATGAATTGTTTACACAGCTTGCTAAATCTTGTTTGTTTTTAGCTACCTCTAAGTGGAATGAACCTTTTGGCCTAACCACTATTGAAGCGCTTGCTCATGGTATACCTGTTGTAGGCTTTAAAACAGCCATACCAGAAGAACTACGATTTTCTAACGTGTGTACTGCACTAAACAATGTGGATGAAGCTGTATCAGCCATTAAAAAGCTAGGCAAAGTATCGCCGCAAGCGTGCCAATCTTTTGCTAAAAACTTCGACTTTAACGTGACTGTTTCAAATTATGAGGCCGAATATGCAGCACTTATATGAGCCAAATTTACCGACTGTATTTTTTTATGTTCACCATCATGGCGCGGGCCACATTACACGTGCTGAGTTACTTATTACTAAGTTACAAAATAGCTATAACGTAGTGGTGCTTTATGGCGATTTAAACGTAAAAATTGCTTTGAATAAAGTGTGTAAGCGGAGCATTTTTGAAAAGCTACCTTCAAAATGGGCAGGCCAAAGCGCTGTACAAAGAAGCTATAACACTGCATTTGAAGGAATAGAATATAGCGAAGCGCCACTTGAACGCTCCATAACCTTTAACCTATTGGCGCAGCAATACAAACCGGTACTATTTATTAGTGATGTATCGGCCGAACTGACTATTATGGCCAGAAGCATTGGTTTACCTGTTTTAATGCAGCGCCATTCGGGTGATATTAGTGGCGACCCCACGCAAGTGTTTGCTTACGAATGCGCGACTAAACTATATGCCCCGTACCCAAAGCAGCTAGAAACACCTCACTACAGCTATTTTAATAAAACTCATTATTTAGGATTTATATCAAAATACACAGGTTGTGAAAGTGCCACCAATACAGATTTTGGCAGCTGTATTACTTTGCTAATGACCGATGCCCAAAGCGCGGCATTAATTGCCCGTACACTGATTAAGTACACCGAACACGTTGAGGTTATTGGTTGCCAAGGTGAAGCCATTGAAGGAGTAACCTACAAAGGCAAAGTGAGCAATATAGATCAAGCGATTTCAGCAAATGTGGTTGTAACAAGTGGTGGCAATAACGCAGTATCACAGTTGTTATCACTGGGGAAAAAGCTGATTGTTATACCCGAAAACCGACCCTACCAAGAGCAAGATGAAAAAGCGCGCATGTTAGCTAAAAATAACCTCGCAGTGCATTTGCCTTTTTCAGCGTTTTTACAGCACAACAATGCCCAAATAGAGGCTGCGTTGGTTAATGTAAGAAAAACCCAAACAAGTAAAACACAAATAATAAATGCTACAGAACAGTTTACCAGCGAGTTTGTAGAATTAGTTAAGGAGGTTGCAATTGAGTCATAATTTTTCAATCGTTACTATTGTAAAAGGCCGCCACCAGCAGCTTGCTAACCTTATCCACAGTATAGAAAATAGCACGCTTCGCCCATCTGATATGGTGGTGGTGTGGATGGATGAAAAAAACAGCCATAATGTTACCCCAAACACGTCTTTTGTGACTAAAAATGTGTACATACAAGAAAACGGCTTACCCCTTGCTAAAGCGCGCAACACGGGGGTTAAAAATGCGCAGCAAAACGACGTTATATTTATAGACGTAGATTGCATTTGCTCCCCAACACTTTTTGAAAGTTTACTTGCTAAACTAACGCACGGATTAGTGGTCAGTGCTAAAGCAAAGTATTTACCGTATGTGCCCAAAAGCGGTAACTATGAATTATTAGTGGAGGAAGCTGTTGATCACCCTAAACGCAAAAACTTACCTATAAACGAAGAGGTAGATTTTTTAACTTTTTGGTCTTTAATTTTTGTGATTAACAAACGTGACTTTAATAAAGTTAATGGTTTTGATGAGCAGTTTATTGGTTACGGCGCAGAAGACACCGACTTTGCAATGCAGTGCAAAGTAAGCAATATAAAGCTTAATTACATTGATGACTGGGTATTGCACCAGTACCACGATAAGTTTACGCCACCTTTAAATTACACCGAAGATATTTGTAACAACGCCAATACATTTGCAAAAAAGTGGCAATTTTTACCTATGTTTGGTTGGCTAAAAAAAATGGCCGCAATGGATATAGTTAAAATTGACGAAAAGAGCCACAGCGTTAAATTTTTAAAAAAACCGACCACCGATGAAATAGAAGCATGTCGCTCTACCTCGCCGTATTAAATTAGGTGCGTTAAATGCTAAAAGCGAAACAACCAATGGATACGACAAACGATTATTGAAATTTTTTTTCCTACATGACTGTCTATTTATAAGACCGTCATGTGGAGAAATATATGTGTAGTTCACCTAAAAGTAGCCGAGCCGTTAAAAAGTCAGCCATTAGCTTTAATGATGAGCTTACTCAAGAGCAGCGCTTGCGTTTTGCTGCAAAAGCTAATTTAGCACAAGAGCGCCGTGAACAGCGCGAAGCAACGAATAAACGCTATGAGCAAAAGCATGCGAGTAGTAAACCTTCGTCTGGTTTATTTTCGTGGTTACAGCAGCTAGTTAGCTGATTTAGCTAAAGTGGTGTTTTTACCACTGCCCAAACCACATAAAGCACACAGTACTCCTGCAATAGCGCACAGCCATAATGGCGCACTCCAACTGCCCGTAGTCGTGTGTAATGCACCAGCTAGCATAGGACCAATAGCCGCGAGCAAATAACCTACGCTTTGCGACATACCTGAAAGCGACGCTGCTTGTTGCGAATCATCGGTTCGTAAACTAATAAACGACAGCCCCAATATAAAACATGCCCCAGAGCAAAAGCCCAGCATTAGGGTCCAAACAAAAGCAAAGCTAGGCATGTAAAGCAGCCCCAATGCACTGAGTGCACTCAACATGGCTAAAATAAAGCTAAGCGCGCTTTGATCTTTTAATTTTGCCAATAGGGGGATTAATATTAAACCCGGTAATGCAGTCGCTATTTGAAAAGCACCATGATAAGCACCTGCTTGGGTAGCTGAGTGACCGGTTTCGGTTAATATGCTTGGTAACCACGTAATAATTATATAATTTAAAAACGAGTTTAAGCCCAGCAGTAGGGTAATTTGCCATGCTAGTAAATAACGCCATACACTTTTTGACGTGTCGGTGTGTTGAGCAATACTCGCGGGTTTTGTGTGCTTACTTAATTGCGACATCCATACAATAATACTCGCCAAAGTAATAAGAGCTGATGAGCCCAGCGCAAGTTGCCATCCTAATCCGTTTAACTGACTAAGCGGAAATACTAAAGTAGAAAACCCACCCGACACCACGCCCATAGTAAGCACGTAGGCTGAGGTCATTAACGCAACCTTTGCAGGAAAGTCGCGCTTAATTAAACTTGGTAATAATACGTTTGCAATGGCAATGCCCACACCAATAATAGCGGTGCCTACAAAAAGCATAGCTGAGGTATTTATTACCCGCGCTGCAACCCCTGCAAGTATAAATAACAAAGCCAAAAACAAGGTGCGCTCTAACCCTTGCTTTTTAGCAAGGGTTGCGGCCATTGGCGATACAACCGCAAAGGCAATGAGTGGCAATGTTGTTAAAAAACCAGCTTGCGATGCGCTAAGCCCAAAGTGATTAATAATTTGTTCAAGCACAGGTGCAATACCTGTAAATGTAGCGCGTAAATTTGCGGCAATAAGTAATATGCCAAGCACAAGTAATATGCCAGCAAAGCGTGATTTAGGTGTGTTATTTAACAAAAGGGAAGACCATTAAAGCTAATACTTAATGGGCGCTAGTATAAAGGCTTAGTAAAAACTATAATTTAGAGATAATGACATTAAATAACTAAAAACAGACAAAACTATGTTTGATGCAATTGGTTGGGACGACATTAAAAATTTTGAAACTATGGCGCAGCCCATAATAGCCAAAATAGAGCACGCCCATGCAAGTCACGAAATACCACTGCATACCCATCCAAAAGGGCAATTAATTTTAGCGCTACATGGTTATGTAACGTGTGAAGTGTCGGCAAAAATGTGGATGGTGCCTACGCACAGTGCAATTTGGATCCCAGCACAAAAGGTGCATAGCAATAGGGCGTCTGATAACGCGCAGCTTTGTCATTTATTTATTGATAGTAGTAAAAACGGTATGCCGTTAAATACCTGTACGTTAGCCATTACGCCGCTGGTTAAAGAGCTAATGTGTGAGTTGGCTGGGCATAATCAGCACTATACTTTAAATAGTAAAACAGCGCGTTTAGCGCAGGTGTTATTTGATCAACTTATTGAAATGCCCGTACAACCACTGGATTTTGTATTATCTAAAAATGAGGTAATTCAAACTATGAGCGATCAGCTCATAAATATGCCAAATAACCGAAAAACACTACCACAATGGGCTAAGCAGTTTGCATTAACTGAGCGCACATTAGCGCGGTTAATTAAAAAAGAAACAGGCATGACATTCGGAAAGTGGCGTACGCAATTACATATAATTACAGCCTTAAAAGCGCTTTCTGATAAGCAAAGTGTGCAGCAGGTGTCGGAATTATTAGGGTATGAGTCGGTGAGTGCGTTTATTACTATGTTTAAAAAGGTAATGAAAAAGTCGCCCATGAAATACATGAGCGACCTAAATCAGTTAAATTAGCTTAGCTCTTAAATAAGTTTAGCCTTTAAGTAAGCATTACCACGTGTAAGTTGCCGAAAGCATCGCGTTACGTGGTTTGCCAGGAAAGTACCTGTCGCCGGTGAAGCTGGTGTAATCGGCGCGCTCTGCATAAGCCTCATTAGTTAAATTAATAATGCGGGCAAGCACTTCAAGGTTATTAGTAACTTGCCACTGTGCGCGTAGGCTTAAAACATCATGCCCTTGGTATTTATTTAAGTTTTCTGGGTCGGTGTCGTAGTTACCAACGCGGTGCCACTGCAAAGCAAATTGCGCGTTGTTTAATGCCTGCCATGTTAAATCGAGATTAGCAATATTACGCGGCGCGGTATCTATGTCGTTGCCGTTTATATTTAAACCGTTAAGTATTTGGTTGTTAGTATAAGTATGCTTTGCGTGAGTGCCTGCAAAGTTAAGCGCAAGCGACTTAGTGAACTGGTAGTCAAGCTCAAGCTCAATACCACGATGGCGAGAGCTGCCATTATTTACCGTAAAAAAGTCACTATCGCGGTAAATCGTATTGTGTTTACTCATAGCGTAAAGTGACACACCATAACGTAGTTTTTCGTAAATCCCTTTAATACCCAGCTCTGCGTTATTCGCTATTTCGGCGCTTAAATTTGCAGTAGTTTGCTCGCGTTGTAATTGGTATAGCTCAGCCGCTTGTGGCGCTCTATAACCGCGAGAAAAGTTTGCATAAAGCGTGTTATTTGTATTGTACTGATAACTAACCCCAAGCTTTGGCGATAGATTACTAAAACTATTTTTAGCACTCGCTGGGCGGCTGTATCGGCAACCACCAAAGCCGCATTCTGTGCCATCGTCTTTTGTTCTACCTGCTAGCATATTATTGGTGTAGTCGTACTGCATATGCTCGTAGCGCACACCTGCGGTAAGTAACCATTTATTTAATTGCCAATCAACCGATGCAAAAGGGGCATAAAGCGTGGCGTTTACATCGTAATCGTAATGCTTACCTTGGGGTACTGTAGCAACTAAAAATGCAGAACCTTGAGTGGGGTCGTTTTGGCTTTGAGTAAAGTCGGCTTGCGTGTATTCGCCATCAAGCCCGAGGTTTACTTTTACATTGCTTTGTAAATTATGTTGATAAAGCGATTGTATGCCAAAACCAGTTTGACTGTTTGTTTCAAGCGGTGTGCCGGGTAAAAAGTGCTTAAAAAAGTCCATGCTTTGGTCGCGAAAATATAACGTAGTAGAGAGCACATCATCGTTATTTAATTGCCATGTTGCATTGCTCCATGCTCTAAATGCGCGTGCTTTTCTAAATGCGTCAGGGTCAAAGTTTTTTTGCGCGAGGTCTTCGTTTTTATAGCTTTCAAAGCCTGTAATAAATCCAGCCGTTTGCTGATTAAGATTTGTGTAAGTAAGGCCTGAGGTAAGTAATAAATTATTATTTGAATAGCGATGGCGAATATTTACTTTTTGTTGCTCTACGCTTTCGTCGTCGCGGTAACCGCTATCGTCGGTAACACTTGCGTTAATGCCTATACCGCTGTTGCCGTAATCTTGCCCTGCGCGTAATTTGTAGCGAGTATAACCGTACGAGCCATAATCTAAACCAACTAAGCCACCGCCTTGTGTGGTGTCGGGCGTTATTACATTAATAACACCATGCACAGCGTTTGAGCCATAAAGTGCAGAGCCAGGGCCTTTTAGTACTTCAATGCGCTGCGCCATTTCGCTGTGCGCTTCAAATAGCTCGTTTATGTTACAAAACCCAGCGGCTCTCAGTGGTATGCCATCCTCCAAAGTCAATATGCCACCACATGCGCCTGCGCCCGAAAGTACGGGGGAGCGAAGTGCGGGTAAATATTCTTGGCCATTTCCGCGTTGAATATTAGCCCCTGCTACACGTTGCAGGGCTTCTTCAATATGGGTAGGCGCTATGCTATTTAGCTGCGCTTCGCTGAGTGTACTTATTGATAAAGGCATTGGGGTAGATAGCGCTTCAATACGTGATGCAGTAGTTGTTATGGTTTCTATTGCATCGTTGTTTTGATTATTGGCAAACGCAGTGTGGCTAAAGGGTAATATCAGCGGCAAAAAATAAGGTTTCATACATTCCTTGAAAGTAATCTATATTGCATTGCCTCTATAATATGCGGTTTTAATATGCATTTAAACTTGTTGCGTTAAAGCGTACGTAACCTATAAATCCGATACGTAATTGATAAAACAAAACAAGCCACAGCAGGAAACACCAAAGCCAGCACTAAGTAATGCTTAAATAAAACGTAGCCGGTTATACCGCCTATTAAAAAGCCTGCAATAATGAGTAAAAACATAACGCCTTTACGGGTATCAAATTGCTCACCTTTAAGCGCTTTACCTAGCATTAAACCAAGGTCAGTAAAAATACCGGTTAAATGTGTCGTACGTATAACAGCACCACTGTAATTAGTTGCTAGCGCATTTTGTAACCCACACGCAGCTGACGTTAAAACAATGCCGTAAACGAATGTGTTTTTGAGTAAATAAGCACTCGCAAGTAGTAGCAATCCTTCAATAAAAAGCAAAGTGTCGTAATGACGACCAAGTTTTAATGAGCCACCAGAGAGCAAAAAGCCCGACAGTGCCGAACCCAACATAAAGCTAACAATTATTGAAAGTAACAATAAGGCAGTACTAGAATTAGTTATTGCTTTAATACCAAGTAAAGTAACAGAGCCAGATACATGCGAAATAGCCTGGTGCTCAAATCCTAATAAGCCTACAGCGTTTACTATGCCCGCTATAAATGCGAGCGTAAACGCGCCATATTCAACCCACTTTGGTAGTTCTGTAAACATTGGTTATCTCTTAACGTGTGCGGTGTTAATTATTGAGTTTGTGTTTTAAAACGCTTTATTTGCTCATCAACTAATTTTGTATCTATTACGCCACGCTTAAAAGCAATGTAAGTAGGAAACGTAAACTCATTGAGCTGCCTAGCGGATACGTTTTTATATTCCTTTGAGTACCACAAACCTGCTTGATAGTTAGTTATTGCGTATTCAACGCGATTTTTTTCTAGCAGCTCAAAAGTGTCTTTAGTTGAAAGTGAACGAAGCAGATTATCCTCATCAAGGTTATACTTTTTAGCAATAACCTCAGGCACAGGAACGCCGCGCAGCATTGCTATTGGGGTATTTGATAAATCGTCAGTGAGCAATTTATCTTTGTTTAAAGCAAATAAACCATACTTAGTAGTATGCAAGGGCACGCTTGTAAAATCTAAATACTTTGCTCGTTCCTCTGTATTGGCCAAAGAGAAATAGCAGTCGTAGTAGCCCAGCGCCATTTCTTTTTTAACGCGGGCCCATGGCAGATGAATTACGTCAATTTTAAGATTTAAATTACGCTCAATAAAGGTTAAGTATTCAATATCTAAACCTGTGAACGTATCGCTTTTCTCATCAAATATAGTAAAAGGCGGGTAGTGAGTTGTTACGCAGCGCAAAGTCTTACTTGGCGCTGCAAGTAATAACGAAGGTAAAGTTAAAGCTAAAAACAGAAATATTGCGCGCATAAATAAAAATTCGATATCTTTTAAAATACATAAATTGAACGCCAATTATACAGTTACTGAGCTTAATTGCATTGATCTAAGTATTTTTACCTAGCGTATAAGTTAAATTTTGTGAGATATACCATGTTTAACGCAGAGCAGCAGTCACGCATTATCGAAATGGCGTGGGAAGATAGAACCCCTTTTGAGGCAATAGAGCAGTTATACGGATTAAAATACCCGCAGCTGATGGTATTTATGCGCGAACATATTTCAAAAGGCAGTTTTAAAGTGTGGCGTAAACGCCATGCTGGTCGTAAAACAAAACACTTAAAATTACGCGATCCCGCTATTATGCGAAGCCACTGTAAAACACAATATAAACAACGTTAAATAAGTGTAAGCTGTTTCATATGATGTTCAGCCGTGTTTGTTAACCTTTAGCTATTAATTACGCTAGAGATTATTTATGAGAGCACTAACATACACAGCACTAATAGCATTGGCTTTATGTTCAATAAGCGCAGATGCAAAACCGCATAAAGATAAGCATGGTCATAAACACGGCCATAATAAGCATCATTCACATAAACACAACGACAATGACTACCTTTCTAAAAAAGAGGCTAAGCAGTTAATTCGCGCAGGTTGGACGCCACCAGGGCTAAGTAAAAGCTACCACAGAGGCGACTATTTAGATCGTGATTTATATAAACGAGGTAGAGTGATTGAACGCTCTAGAGATAATGGTACAGTGAGTATAGAAATAGACCGTACAGTTATCCATATGGTGCACGACACCCGAGAAATACTTTCAATTTTAAGTCGCTAAACTAACTTTATAAGGATATTAAAATGCTTATTGCGCTGGCTATAATTATTGGCTTTTTTTTACTGGTTACCTTGTTGCCTATGTCGTACAGCCAGCATTACTTAGTGCGTAGCTGCGACTTTGTGCGCTTACAGGTATTTTATATTGCCAGTTTTGTAGCCGTTACATCGTTGTTTTTATTATGGCAAAGTAGCGCAATAGGTTATGTATTTATAGCCTTAACCTCATTATTTATAATGGTTTTACAAGGTAAATGGATTTACCCGTATACGTGGCTTGCTAAAAAAGAAGTGCAAAGCGCACCAAAGCATATAGACCACAGCGTACGAATTATGTCGGCAAATGTACTTATGTCGAACCATAAAAGTGAGCAGCTAATTAGCCTTGTAGATGAGCACCAACCCGACCTGCTCATTACGCTTGAAAGCGATAGCTGGTGGGAAAATAAATTATCAGTCATTAAAAAAAATTACCCGTATTACATAGAATGCCCTAAAGACAATCGTTATGGCATGCACTTATACAGCAAGTTTAAAATACTCGATGCACAAATATGTGAGCTAATAGAAGAAGATATTCCTTCAATTCATATTCTGTTTGAAAACGATGAAGGCCTGCAAATGCAAGGGCACTTTATTCACCCAGCACCGCCAAGCCCGACAGAGGAAGACTCATCACGTCCGCGCGACTCTGAGCTAATAATGGTGGCTAAAGCACTTAAAAACCCAACACGACCTACCATAGTTGCCGGTGATTTAAACGACGTAGCATGGTCGCGTAGCACCCGTTTGTTTATGCAAATAAGTGGCTTTTTAGACCCTCGAAAAGGCCGTGGTTTTTATAACACCTTTCATGCAAGCTACTTTTTTATGCGTTGGCCGCTCGATCACTTATTTCACAGCGAAGGCTTTAAAGTAAAACGTATTAAGCGCTTAGCTAAGTATGGCTCTGATCACTTTGCGCTACTGACTGAGCTTTCTTTTGAGAACGCCAATCAGGAGTCACTAGAAGATAAACCCGAAGATCTAAAGCATGAAGAAATCCAAGAGCTTGCTATGAATAAGGCAGATAAGCGAAAAGTGCCGAGGTTTGAGGAAAAGTGATAGCTGCTAGTTTTTAGCTATCAGTTGAATAAGTCTTAGAGCGTGAAGTGGTCGTTAGTCACCTTACACTGCGCGCAGTGCAAGACGTGGACCCGAATATCTTGCGACTGATCGTAGCTTTGTTATATTTTTCCTAGATTGAAACCTTGTTTATCTAACCACTTTTCATAGATTTCATAGTGATAACGCCCTGCATCTTCAAAACGTAGCTTGGAATCCAAATCACTTTCTCTTTGAGCACAGAGGCGTAACTTATCGTAGATTTTACAGGTAAATAAATGAATAAATGCATTGATTGTTTCTTCAGGTTGATGCCCTAAAACGTTTCTGCAATCTGTAACAACTGCTGCGAACAAGTCGCCTTTACAATATTCTTCTACTTCGAAGTACTTGCCTGCTTTTTGAAAGTAAGGGATTATTTTTGTATAACTTGAGTGGCTATAACCACCGATTTGGCCCATTTGAGGAATAATGGTTTGCAATAATTCAATTGCTTCATCAAATCGCTTCTCTTTAGCTAAAGAAGTCGCTATTTTTAACTGCTCATTCATTTCACTCATAAGCCCTTCAGATGAATAACGGTTTAATTATAAGAAAGTAGCCTCTTTTTCTGCCGTAACTTCGCCTATTTATATTCAAAAGCAATATATCAATATTAATTAGATTTACTAGTCAAACACTTAATAAGTATTTTCTTCTTTTAAATTGTAGAAACGTCGCTAATTCTATTTAAGGAGAAAGTGGCCAGTAATAACTGAAAAAACAAAATTAATCGCTTTTTTTCTTGAATATTTAGAAAATAATTTAAGAAAAATGTCCAGAGAGCATTAAAATTAACTTTTTTTGGCTGAAAATGAATCAAAACTAACGCTTGAATGGTTAATGTTAAAGCAATTTTTATTTTGAAGATAATTCACGACATCAAACCACTCAGTATTTACATTATGTTTTACTAGTCCCATGGTAATAATTCGACCATAGCATTTATTAAATCCACTAGAATTAAAGTAGTTATTCGTAAGCTCATTAATATTATTTTTAGCTAGCTCTACCGCATCGCTAATTAGTTCTCTATTAAGTGTATGTTTCTGTCCAATAGCATAAACATAACCATCTATAATCTCTTTTAAATCAATAGTTTTGAATTCATTTAAAATCTCTTTCGGCACACCGATCTTTATTAATTCATCATATTCATAGAATATTTCAAAACATATAAAAAAACCTGCGGTGTTATTAATGTTATTCGTTCTAAATTTGTTAATTGGTAATGCACTGTGTTGGCTATAGCCCCTTAGTTTACAAGCGATACGGTAAAGGTTGTTATTATCAAAAATACTCTCACGTTGTTCTCTAACTTTTTTAATTACTGCTTCATCTTCTGTGATGTCGTAAGCAAGTGTTTTGGGAGGGGTATTGTTTTTACTCTTTTTTTTATTTCTCTTAGATTCTTCAAAGTAATGCCAATCTAAATATAGTTTACCCAAGTTTAGAAGATTAAATGCTAGGCGGTTCAATGAGCTTCTTATTTCGTAGTTTAGATTATAATCTAGTAGCATGCTCGCTGCTGTTCTCATATTCCAATAGTTTAACTTATTTTTAAAATCTAAATGAGCTTCTATTATTTGGTCGTAGAGTGTTTCGGCTTTTAAAGTGTTAGAAAGAACTTTTTTGGATTTTAAAAAATCTTCAACAATATTTTCAGAGAGCTCATAGACTTTCTCCTCATAGTTTTCAATATTCGTAACGATAAACTGATTCAATCTTACACCATGCAAAGCAACAACAATTTAAGATTTTATTTTGCACGTGAAAACCAACTTTATCAACGATCGTTGTTCACTCATTATTGCCAGCCTGATTAAGTCTATCTGTATCTATATAAACTCTAAGCTCAGTATCAGCTTCTACATTTCAATTATTAGTGCTGTGTTTAATCGAGTTTATCGAGCTATTTGCACTCAAACTGTTTAAAAATCATGCCTGTGTTTTTATCAAATAAGCTAAATTGTGAAGTGAGGTTTTAAATTTGTATTTTAAAGCGCATAACACTGAGTAACACTAGCCCACAAAAAAAGCCTAAAAGTGGGTAACCACTTTTAGGCTTAGTAATTTTTGTATTTTAAACAGGTATTAAGAATCTGTATTTAAAACACTTATTTCATTTATGCAGCTAAATTAGCTATTGATCATAATACATTTGATATTCACAAATTCGCGCATACCAAAGCCGCCGTGCTCTCGGCCGTAGCCACTTTCTTTAACACCACCAAACGGTAGGTTAGGTTGTGCTAAACCGTAGCCGTTAATATTGATCATGCCTGTGTCAAAGTACTTTTTAGCTAGTTCAATGGCTTTTTTCTCATCTTTAGAGAAAATACCGCCGCCTAAACCGTAGCGAGAGTCGTTAGCGATGCGCATTGCATCGTCGTTGTCTTTGGCTTTAATAAGCGAAGCTACTGGGCCAAATAATTCGTCGTCGTAGGCTGGCATACCAGGGGCTAAGTTATCTAGTAGAGTAGGTGGGTAGTAATAGCCTGTTTGCGAAGGTATTTCGCCGCCCGTTAATATGTTTGCACCTGCTTTAACTGATTCCATTACTTGGTCGTGAATACCGTCGCGTAAGTCTTCACGTGCCATTGGACCTAAGTCTGTGTCATCAGCCATTGGATCGCCCATTTTCATGGCTTCAAATTGCTCTTTAATTTGCGCTTTAAAGTCATCGTAAAGTGACTCTACAACAACGAAACGTTTAGCTGATACACACGTTTCACCGTTATTGATCATGCGCCCGGTTACACAGGTTTTAACTGCAAGCTCTAGGTCTGCATCATCAAGTACTAAGTAAGCGTCGTTACTACCAAGCTCTAACACTGTTTTCTTAACGTGTTTACCTGCTTCTTCTGCTACTTTTTTACCTGTCGCATCACTACCGGTAAAGGTTACGCCGCTAATTGCTTTGTGCGAAATTAAAGAACTGGCTGTTTTGCCGTCGATAAGTAGATTGTTAAAGCAATACTCTGGGAAACCAGCTTGTTTAAATAGCTCTTCTATTTTTTCAGCCATGCCAAATACATTACCAGCATGTTTTAATACGGTTGTGTTACCCGCCATGATGTTAGCAGCACTGTAGCGAATTACCTGATAAAGCGGAAAGTTCCACGGTTGAATACCTAATAGTACACCTGTTGGTTGGTAGCTGATAATTGCGCGGCCGCCGTCCATATCACGTTCTTCGTCAGCAAGTACTTGTGGGCCTTGTTCGGCTGTATAACGACAAATTCCTGCACATAGTTCAACTTCTTGAAAGCCTTGCTCGTAAACTTTACCCATTTCTTCGGTCATGAGTTTTGCAATAGCTTCTTTTTGATCTTCAAATAGCGATGCTAACTTATTAAGGTATTTTGCACGTTCAGTGAATGACGTTAATCGCCATTTTAAATATGTTTCGTGAGATTTTTCGATTACCTGTTCTGCTTCCTTTTGAGAAAGTAGCGTGTAGGTTTCAATGGTTTGCTCAGTTGCGGGATTAATCGTTTTAACTGTGTTACTCATTTCTATCTCCTTACAAATTTAGTTATTTAAAAGGTGCAAGGCTAGAGCCAGTTTTTAAAAAAGTTGCTTTTGTTTTTATCCATCTGATTTTATTAGTTAAATTTATATTTTTGCTGAAGGGGTATTTTTTAAATATAAAAATTGAGGTGCTCGAGGTAGTAAAATATTCTGGGCGTTGCAAAATTTACAACACCCTCTGGGGCAAACACAGAGCTTTATATTAGCTCCTTTGCAATGCGCTTTAATAAATAAGTTTCTCGTAAAATAGAAAGCCCTTGTTTTTCACTGTTAGCAATGGTGCGCTCGTTATGTGCAATTGCGTCGTTAATATCAACCCATTTAGCTGTCATGCCATTTTGCTGCTCGTAATGCTCTAACTGTGCTTTGCCAAACTCGTCGGCAATACTGCATACAAAGCAATACGATTTAATATGAATAATATCAAAATCGTCTTTATACCAAGGACGATACTCTTCATAGAGTCCATAAGCTTTAACTACACTTATTTGTTGTGCACCGGTTTCCTCGCTTAGTTCGCGAATTAAGCCTTGCTCAATACTTTCGCCGTCATCTACTCCACCGCCGGGTAGGCTGTAGTCTTCATAACGGTTTGTATACATTAAAAGTATTTTATTATTTTTAATTACAATGGCGCGAGCTGTTAAGCGTGTAAATTGAGTGCCTTGGTCAATATTAATACCTGAATGTATTAAGGTTTTTAATTGCTGCATTTCGTCTCCTTTTTTAGGTTTTTAATAATAATAATAGTTGCTAGCATTCTATAAATAGAAATGATTTTAATTATTAATCATAATTTATGATCGATTTTTTTCAGCATACGTAAATATTAGGTTGGTAACATTAATAGCATTTAATCGCTTAAGTTTATTTTAAAAATTAGATTCTGTGCGCACCTTTAAATTAATATCTAGGATGCGTAGAATAAGGAAAAAGAATAGGGATTTATCATGTTAGACATACTTTTAGTAGATGACGACGTTGAATTTAGTGACGTTGTTTGCCACATAGTCGAATTCCTCGGCCACAATATAAGCACAGCTACCAGTTTAAAAGAAGCACATCAATGGTTTGAAAATAATGCCTTTGATCATGTGCTGCTTGATTTTATGCTGCCTGATGGTAGCGGTTTGCACTTACTTGATCACTTAAAAACGATTGGGCAATCTCCAAAAATTACACTTATTTCGGGCCATCCTTCAGTTAAAGGTATTTTAGCTGATATGTGTGAGCCAAATGTAGGGCATTTATTAAAACCATTACAACGTGAAGATTTAGAACTCGTTTTAAATGGCCCTAAAAAAGCAGTTAAAAAAGCAAAGTCGAGCGGTATTGTACGCCACTTTGGCGGTTTGATTGGTGAATCTGAGCCAATGCAAAAGCTTTACAGCATGATTGAACGTGTAGCTAAAACAAATGCTAACGTGATGCTTATGGGTGAAAGTGGTGCAGGTAAAGAAGTAGTGGCTCAAGCTATTCATAACGCAAGCCAGTGCGAAGGGCCATTAGTTGCTAGCAACTGTGGCGCACTTTCCAAAGAGTTAATTGGTAGTGAGTTATTTGGCCACGAAAAAGGCGCATTTACAGGCGCAATTGCACGTAAAGAAGGTGTATTTGAGCAATCAAATAACGGTACTTTGTTTTTAGATGAAGTAACTGAAATGCCAATTGATATGCAGCCAAATTTACTACGAGTGCTTGAAACTAAAAAGGTAACACGCGTAGGTGGTAACAGAGAAATACCAACTAATTGCCGTGTTATTTCAGCTACTAACCGCTCGCTTACCGATTTAGCACAAAATAATGTTATTCGTGAAGATATTTACTTTAGGTTGGCTGTTTTTCCTATTGATATACCGCCACTTCGCGATAGAAAAGAAGATGTACCTTTATTAGCAAAAGCCTTTTTAGATCAACTTAATGACGAAAACGGCACTGCCTTTAGTTGGACTGCCGCACAGCTCAAAGAGCTGCAAAGCTATGAATGGCCGGGTAATGTGCGAGAGCTCCGCCATGCTATACACCGTGCATTTATTATGAGCGACCCACAAACCAGCGACATTATTTTACCTGATAACTTAGAGTCACCTTTTTCGCGCGTTAATAATCAAGCTGCCGAAAAGCCTGTATCAGCAGGGCAAACAATTGAAGAAGTTGAAAAAGAACTTATTCATGCAACGCTTGATAAGGTGCAAGGTAATAAAACGCTTGCTGCACAAATGCTGGGTATTAGTACTAAAACACTTTATAACCGCCTTAATGCATATGGCGGTATTGGCGAATATAAATAGATTTGAGGAAGGGCATGACATCCGATAACCAAACAGAGCAACTCAATAAATTAGTGCACGATGCAAGAGGGCCGCTAAATCGTATTTCGATGAATGCTGAGCTGATTAAATTGGTACTTGAAAACGATATGCCAAAAGAAAAAGCGTTAGATGCACTTGATAAAATTATCAATAATTGCCAACAGTGCAGCGAAAGTTTGCAAAAAATATCAGACTCTCAATAAATATTAAGTGTTGTATAAACTTTAATTCGGGAAGCTAAATGAGCAAGAAAAAACAGCAAGGTAAGGCGAATATCACTTGGGCAACATTTATGGTGGTTGTGCTAGGTATTATTGTGGGCAACGCATTTTTAGCATTGAATACGATTCAAGGCTTAACACAAACCCAAAAAAGTTTAGACAACACTAGCATGCTAACCACTGCAATTGAGAAGCTGCATCTATCCATAGTGCAGGCTGAGTCAGGACAGCGTGGTTATTTATTGACAGAAGAGGCTGACTATTTAACGCCGTACTACGATGCTGTAGGCCAAATTGAAGCGCAAACAGAACATGTCAAGTCGCTTCACTCTGAGATTGACGGTCAAGCTGAGCGTATAGCCCAGTTGTTAGTTCTTGTAGATAGTAAAATTAAAGAATTAAAACAAACTGTAAACCTTGCGCTAGATGACAAAGAAAGACGTGCGTTGTATGTATTAAATACGCATAAAGGAAGAAAGCTTTATAAGCAAATTAGAGAGTATGTTAATGAAATTCAAGACCGTGAATTACTCTTTAAAGTAAGCCATTTTTCTAAATTAGCACAGATTAAAAATGAAGCTAAAATTACATTCGCTATAACAGCAATAACGAGTGCGTTACTGATTATTGGTATGTTTATTATGACGCGCCTTAATTTAAGAAATGCAGCACAATATCGTTTTGAGCTTGAAAAACAAAACGAAACATTAGCAATGAAGGTTTCTGAACGGACACAAGAGCTAACATTATATTCAGATGAATTGAGCCGTAGTAACCGAGAGCTTGAAGAGTTTGCTTTTGTAGCAAGCCATGATTTACAAGAACCTCTTAGAAAAATCCAAGCCTTTAGCGACCGTCTTGAAACCATGTTTAAAGATGAATTGGGTGAAAAGGGGATGGATTACATTGGGCGCATGAAAAATGCAGCGCAGCGTATGTCTAATTTAATAAACGACTTATTAGAGTTTTCGCGAATTACAACGCGTGGTAAAGATTTTGATGACACGAATTTAAATGAAGTTGTAGCTGATATATTAAGTGATTTAGAGATAGCGATAAAAGAGTCTGAAGCACAAATTGATGTAGATGATTTGCCAGTTATTCAGGCAGATAAAAGCCAAATGCAGCAGCTGTTTTTAAATTTGTTGTCGAACGCTGTTAAATTTAGGTGTCCCGACGTAAACCCACACATAAAAATTAGTTATCAAGATGAAGATATTTTCAGCTCTGATCATAATACTCATTTAAGTTTTCAAGTTATTACCATAGAAGATAACGGTATTGGTTTTTCACAAGACTATGCCGATAAAATATTTGTACCGTTTCAGCGCTTGCATGGACGCTCACAATATAAAGGCACGGGTATTGGTCTTTCTGTATGTAGGCGTATTGTGGAGCGCCACGGCGGAACAATTACAGCCCAAAGTAAAGACGGTGAAGGTGCAACCTTTATTATAAAACTACCTGTGGAAGCTGAGCTTTTCACATTGCAAGGAGAGGCTTAAATGCCCTATTCAAAAGTAAAACCGATTACTATTTTAATGGCAGACGACGATGAAGATGATCGTTTGTTAACACAAGATGCCCTTGCTGAAAGTCGTGTACTTAACGAGCTTCATTTTGTTGAAGATGGCGTTGAGTTGCTTGAGTATTTAGAGCGTAAAGGTAAGTTTGAAGACAAAGCAGTTTCGCCGCGTCCTGGACTTATATTACTTGATTTAAATATGCCTAGAATGGATGGCCGTGAAGCGCTTGAAGCTATAAAAGGAAACCCTAACTTAAAGGGAATTCCGGTTGTTATATTAACTACGTCTAAACAAGAAGAAGACATGGTTAAAGGGTATAACTTAGGTGCTGCATCTTACATTACAAAACCAGTAACGTTTGATGGTTTGGTTGATTTGATGAAAACGCTAGGAAAATACTGGGTAGAATTTGTAGAGCTACCGACAACATTTAACGATTAATGGAGATTGTATGTTAGATAAAGTGACTCAGTTGCTGCTTGTAGAAGACGATGAAGATGATTACATACTCACCTGCGACTATCTGGACCAATTGGATTCACACACGTTTAACATTCAATGGATAAGCTCCCCAGAGCAGGCAATTGCAACGCTTAGTAAAAATGAGCACGACATTTGCCTGCTTGATTACCGCTTGGGTGCATCGAATGGTTTAGATGTATTAAAAGAAGCAATTGCCAATGGCTTTAGCGGACCGATTATTATGCTTACCGGGCAGTCAAACGACGAGTTAGACTCGGCGGCGCTTGATGCCGGTGCAGTAGATTACTTAATTAAAACAGAAATGAGTTCGAGCCGCTTTGCGCGTGCTATTCGTTATGCTTTGGCACGTAAAGATGTTGAAGGCGAGAGAGTAGAGCGCTTAAAAGCTGAGGCCGAAAACCGTTCAAAAGATCGATTTTTAGCTCATTTGAGCCATGAGTTACGTACTCCTCTATCGTCTATTTTAGGCTACACCGAACTGTTAATGCAGAGCGATTTTAGTCAGCAAGCTGAAAATGAATTGGGTGTTATTTATCGAAATGGTAAACACTTATTGAGCTTGTTAAACGACGTGCTCGACTTATCAAAAATAGCTGCCGATAAACTGGAACTTACCCTAAGCGAAGTTAACCTTGATAGCATGCTTGCCGATGTTTACACGCTAATGCGCGTATCGGTGCTTGATAAGGGCCTTACGCTGCGCTTTGAATCTCATCAGCCATTACCTTTGGTTGCACGACTTGATGCAACAAGAGTTCGTCAAATTTTAATAAATCTAATAAACAATGCGGTTAAATTTACCGATAAAGGCGAAATTGTTGTTAATGCGTGGACGCAATGGGTTGATGATCGCGAAATGCTATTTTTTAGCATTAAAGATTCAGGTATGGGCATTGCCCCTGAAAAACAAGAACTCATATTTAAGCCATTTGAACAAATAGCCGATGTAGAATCACGCTCTGTAGGTGGCGCAGGCTTAGGTTTGGCAATATGTGCTGAATTGTTAGCGCGTATGCACGGTGATATTAGTTTGCACTCTGAAATAGGCAAAGGTTCTACATTTACGATTTCGGTATATCCAGGTGATATTAGCGAAGTAGAACGACAAGTACTTAATTTTAGTAGTGCCCCACAATTACAAAGTAAATCGGCTCCATGCAAAGTGCATGGGCGAGTATTAGTGGTTGATGATTTACGTGATTTACGCATGCTAGTTGGTCATATGATCAGTACCTGTGGTGCGCGCGTAGATTATGCCGAACATGGCCAGCAAGCACTTGAAAAAGTACGCATAGCAGATGCGTATAAAGCGCCTTACGATATTATTTTTATTGATATTCATATGCCTGTAATGGGCGGCAAGGAAGCTACCATAGAGCTTAGAAAAATGGGCTACAAAGGCCCAATAATTGCGCTCACTGCTGCTACTATGAAAGGCATACATGAGGAGCTTGCTGCACTTGGTTTTAACGATGTAATACCAAAGCCTGTTGATAGCGCGGCTTTATATCAATGTTTGCAAGATTACTTGGTAGCGCCAGAGCATGCACCGCAAGCTAAAGATATAAATTGTAGTAATGGCTTAACCGAGAAAAAGCAGCGCTTTTTACTTGTGGAAGACGATCATGATGCAGCGCAAATTACGCAACTACTTTTAGAAAGTTTAGGTGTTGAAACCGTCATTGCGTCTAGCTGCGCACAATGTTTGCAAATACTTAATCACGACCAGCAATTTAATAAGGTATTGTTAGATATGCATTTACCTGATGGTCGTGGCGTTGACTTAGGTCAGCAAATTAATGAACGATATCCTGAATTACGTTTAGTGATTGTAAGTGGCGCAGAGCCAGATCCAAGAGAAATAAAAGATTTAAATATTGACCGAGTTTTACTTAAACCTATTAATTTGAGCTTACTTGAAACGCTTATTAGCTAGGGACTATTAACTCTTTGTTGCCTACATGGATGTAGGTAAGGCGCGTGAGCAGGACGCGAAAGCTTTGCTCGGTTTTTACTTATTCTTACAGGGATGTAAGTCAGTAGAATAACGCAGGATCAGTTATCGAGCCCACTAGGTTACAAACCTCGCGCCGCGATTAAATAGCCCCTAGATTGAACGAATTTTAATCCTGAAAGGTCAACAGGTCCAATAACTGAGACATTATTTATATGCATTCAATAAAGTTAGTATCTGAAGAATTAACACCATCAAAAGTAGTGTGTGTTGGTCGTAATTATACCGCACACATTGCAGAGCTAAATAACGAAACGCCAGATCAAATGGTTTTATTTAATAAGCCAAATAGCGCAATTACTAATACGTTATTTGCAGCTCACAACGGCGATACGCTGCATTATGAAACCGAGCTATGTTTTGTAGTTAAAGATAAAAAATTTGCAGGTGTGGGACTCGGCCTTGATTTAACTAAGCGTACTGTGCAAAGTAAATTAAAAAATAAAGGGCTTCCATGGGAGCGCGCTAAAGCGTTCGACGGCTCTGTAATTTTAACTGATTTTGTAGCGCTAACTGATGCAATGAAGCACTTTACCTTTGAACTTAAAATTAATAATGAAGTGATTCAGCGAGGTGATACTCATTTTATGCTGCACAACCCTGACTCAATTTTACAAGAAATTAGTGAATTTATGAGCTTAGAAGACGGTGATGTAATAATGACAGGTACACCGTCGGGCGTAGGTGAGGTAACAGCTAAAAGTATTTTTGCAGTGGCGCTTTATGCTAATGATCAGTGTTTGCTTGAGCATCAGTGGCAAGTAAGTAAAAATTAATGACTTGCTGTTGGTAGTGTTTATCAAAGTCAGTAAAGGTAGTTTTAAGCCAATTATGCTGACTTTGTTGATACTCAGGCGATTGGAGTACATTAGCTTTTAGTGCGCGGTTAATTTTTTTAAGGGCTTGCTGTGCAAAATTATTAGGTGCGTTAGCCGCACAACCTATTGCTCCTCTTATAAATTGAATGTCATTTTCTGCAATTGGCACACTTTCTATATTCGTATACTCCCCTTGTTTATTAAAGTAATCAGCCATAAACGGGTAATCAATTGAGTAGTCTAAAAAGCCGTGACTCAAGCGTGCTATAACAGCCTGACTTTCATTTTCGCTATTCCAACTTAACGAGGACTCTTTATCTCGTTTTGTATTTTCAATAATTGTATTAATTTTAGTTGTAAATTTACGTGCAGCTGCTTGCCCGTATACATATTGCGGGTCGGTTAATAAATTAATAAGGTGGATAGGCGAGCCGTGCTTTTCTTCTAATTGCGGCTTTAGCTCTTTAGTTGTGATAATTGAAAATGGGGGATATACCGTTGTTGGATTTGAGTAGTTAAGTTGTTGGTTATTATTTTTTTTATAAATAACACACGGAAAACATACATTTTTTCCTTCATTTAAATATTTATTTATACGCTGCTGAGGAACAATTAAGCGGGTATGTTTTACATCAGTTATAGTTCTGATGAGTTGCTCGGTTAGGTTGTCGCAAATTCCGCCTTGTGGTGCGCTTTCACTTTTAGCTATATGAAAAGGGGGCGTGTAACTTTGCAGCCAAATAATTTCTTCTAGAGGCTGTACTTTTTGCTCAACGGCGTGCGCGTTAAATACAATTAATAAGCAAAATGCATAGTATCCGTTTTTCAGCATTGATAAGTGTTCGTTGAATTAAGAAAACTTAATAAAAGTATAGTGTTGGTTGTAGTAGGGTCAAATATTTTAGTTAAAAGCAACCTCATTCAAGGCTGCTTTTAACTCATACATACTTAATAAGGCATCGGATGGTTTCTAAATATGGTGTTAACCTCACTAAGAATTTCGTCGTTTAGCGTTATGCTAAATGCGTCTATATCTTCCTTTAATTGAGCTATAGATGTTGCCCCAATAATTGAAGAAGTTACGCCATCTACTTGGTTACACCATGCTAAGGCTAGTTGTGCTGGAGTAATATTGTTTGCATGAGCCAGCTCAACATACTGCTTAGTTGCTTGCTCTGCATTGGGTGTATCTCTAAAAATACCGTTACGCTGCATGAAGGTCCAACGAGAGCCTTCAGGGCGAGCTCCATTTAGATATTTACCCGTTAATAAACCGGCTGCTAAAGGCGACCACGGTAAGTAGGCAATATCTTCGTGTACACATTGTTCTATTAAATACGGCCAGTCTTTAGCGTGCGCTAAGCTAAACTCATTTTGAATAGATACCATTCGCGGTAAGTTATGCTCTTTGGCCAAACTTAAAAACTGGCTTATACCCCATGGCGTATCGTCAGATAAACCGCAGTGCTTAATTTTACCTGCTTTAACACATTCATTAAGGCCTTCTAGAATATCAAGCATACTAGCTTGCTGCTCTTGTGTATTTACGTCGGTAAATTTAAGAGTGCCGGGCCATTGTCTGCCAAAGTGAGGGGTAGAGCGGTTTGGCCAATGTAGTTGATATAAATCAATGTAGTCTGTTTGAAGTCGCTTAAGTGAATCATCCACGGCTTCTATTACTGTTTGGCGAGTAATATTGCCGCCATCACGTACCCACGATAATCCATTGCCTGCAATTTTTGTAGCTAGTACCACATCGCTGCGCTTTTGCTGATTACGCGATAGCCAATTGCCAATAATTTCCTCGGTTTTACCATAGGTCTCTGGCGAAGGAGGTACAGCATACATTTCGGCTGTATCAATAAAGTTTACGCCTTGCGCTAGCGCGTAGGCTATTTGTTCATCAGCGTCGCTTTGAGTATTTTGTTTACCCCATGTCATACTCCCTAGGCACACTCGAGATACGTTTACGCCACTGCTACCTAGTGGGTTGTATTGCATAAAAATTCCTTAACTAAATTAGTTTTGAGCATGGCTGATTAAAGCCGATAAAAGAGGCTCGGAGATTGGGGCTTTTTGCCCTGTAGTAAAATCAAACATTACAACTTTAGATGCACCCGTAGTCGTTATTGCTTTTTGTGCATGGCTGTAAACGGTGTAGTTCATGGTAAAGCGATCTGTTTTAAGATCTGTAATTGTAACGCCTACAGTGAGTGTGTCGGGAAACGTTACTGGGCGTTTATAGCGAACGTTATTTTCGCTTATTACTGGGCCCACACCGTTTGGGCTTATTGTGTCGAACAGATTTATTTTATTTAAAAAGTCGATTCGGGCTATTTCAAAGTAACGTAAATACACTACATTATTTACGTGTTGTAGCGCATCCATATCAGCCCATGCTACGGTGATATCGGTATGAATAGGGTGCTGATCTTTAAACGTTTGCATTATTTATTGGCCCTTGATTTTTAAAGTACTTAGATTATCAACATGGTGTTACGAGCTCAAGGTAATTAATGGCATGTTTTTTTTATAAGATGATTGTACCTGTTTAATTTTAGGTCTACAGTTAAATTACACAGACACATAAAAACACACACAAAGGTAATAATATGCAGAATATAATTAATTGGTCCTTAGCTTGTTTGGTTTTTATAGCCTCTTTTACCTGTTACGCGATGGGGAATGAATCTGGCGCTATCATTTTAATGTTGGCAGGATTTTTATTTGAGGTTATGTATTGGCTACGTGGTTATAAGAGAGCGGAGGACAATAAACACTTTTTTTAATCGTTAACTAGGGCCTGTTGACCTTTCAGGATTAAAATTTGTTCAATCTAGGGGCTATTTAATCGCGGCGCGAGGTTTGTGACCTAGTGGGCTAAGTAAAAACCGAGCAAAGCTTCCGCGTCCTGCTCACGCCCCTTACCTACATCCATGTAGGCAACAAAGAGTACATTGGCCCTAGGCAGAACCCTTCGGGCAGCGTATGTTTGGCATTTGTGCTACGTTATCGCCTATTTATGGGGAATAACCACACTACATAGGCTCTGCCTTGCCTAAATACCAAACATACTTCTGCAAATTTAACCTCGAAAGATAAACAGGCCCTAGGCTTGCTTATCGCATGTGATTCTATAATAATGACTGTATAAATAACCAGTTATTATTGTGGTGATGAAAAAGTTTATTCACATAGACATGGATTGCTTTTATGCAGCAGTAGAAATGCGAGATAATCCAAAACTTGCATCTGTACCGCTTGCTATTGGAGGCAATAGCCGACGAGGCGTGCTCTCAACCGCTAACTATATAGCTAGAGAGTATGGCGTGCGATCGGCTATGTCGAACTATCATGCTAAACAATTATGCCCCGATTTAGTTATTGTCCCAGGGCGCATGGCTGTATACAAAGAAGCTTCAAACCAAATACGTGAAGTATTTAGCCGCTACACAGACTTAATTGAACCCCTTTCTTTAGACGAAGCCTATCTAGATGTAACAGACAGCACCGCATGTAAAGGCAGTGCCACACTTATTGCACAGCAAATAAGAGCCGATATTTACAATGCTACAGGGCTCACTGCATCAGCAGGTATTGCACCGATTAAATTTATTGCCAAAATAGCCAGTGACGAAAACAAACCGAATGGTCAATTTGTCGTTTTGCCTGATGAGGTTGATGACTTCTTAGCGCAATTACCGCTGGGGAAAATTCCAGGAGTGGGCAAAGTAACGCTCGAAAAGCTAAATTTAAAAGGCTTATATACTGGCAAGGATGTACGTGAAAAAGGCGTTAATTGGATGCAGCAACATGTGGGTAATTTTGGTGTGTCGCTTTATCAAAAATGTGCAGGTGAGTATGTTGGTAAAGTATCCACAGATCGTATAAGAAAATCGCTGAGTGTTGAACATACCTACGAGTACAACAAAACAAGTTTGCAAGAGTGCTTAGATGAGCTGCCAAGATTGTTAGAGGAATTAGTTTTAAGGCTAAATAAACAGCAGTTACAAAACCGTATTAATAAATTGAGTGTTAAGGTGAAGTTTGCAAATTTTGTAGTGACCTCAGCCGATCAGGTATATCACGAGCTCAACACAGAAATATTTGTTCAACTACTTACTAAGGCCTACCAGCGTGGGCTACAGCAGCCTGTAAGATTACTTGGCATAGGCGTTGGCATTAAAAACGAACCAGAGCAAAACTTCCAACTTAGTATTCTCGATTAAGCTGTAAAGCCTGTAACTTCAAGTTGCCATTTATTGACAGGTTATGTGATTAGCTCATCGCTCCTTGCTGGTCTTCAATATTTAAATCGACGATAATAGGGGCTTATGTTTTCTAACAGGACCTTATTTATGGCATACCCTCAAGCGGTTAGTGCAAGCCTTGAATGCACATCTCATGATGCGCTTATTATTATTAGTAATGACTTTTCTCAGTTACCAAATAACTCATTACGTGATGCTATTTTAGCTCAAGCAAACGTAGATTCTCGCATCGGTAAGCAAGTTACTTTATTAGTAATTGAAAACAAGCGCGTTGTACTTGCGCCAACCGGTCCGTTAAATAGAGATTACGACGACGTGCGTCGTTATTTTGATGCTGCTAAATTAGCAATTAACGAAGCAAAAGCGTCGGGCAGTGTTAACCCTGCATTATTTTTAACAAATTTAAATGGCGATAGCCGTTATCAGCATGCTTTAGAAGTTGCTTATTTAGGTGCTTGCCAAGCCTTATGGCAGCCATTAGAAGCGCGTGAATATCACGGTGAAAGCATTGAACCAATTACACAGATTGGTTTAGTTGGCGCAAGCGAGCAAACTATTAAAGCTGTTAATGCAATTGCAGCTGGCCAATATGCAGCGCGTGACCTGTGTGGCACTGAACCTGAGCGTATGGCTCCCCCACGTTTTGCTGATTACTGCGTTGAATTGTTTAAAGGCTCAAACATTGCAGTTGACGTAATTGATGATATTGCAGCTATTGATAAAAACTACCCAATGCTAAGTACTGTTGCTCGCGCATCGTATGCAGTTGAGCGCCATCACCCACGTGTTGTTAAGCTTGAATATGTACCAGAGGGAGAAATTACTCGCACACTTATGTTTGTAGGTAAGGGCCTTGTATACGATACAGGCGGTGCAGATTTAAAAGTAGGCGGCCATATGGCAGGCATGAGTCGTGATAAAGGCGGCGCAGCTTCTGTTGCGGGCTTTATGAAAGCCGTTGCTGATTATCAGCCTAAAGGCGTTAAAGTGGTATCGTACTTAGCTGTTGTTCGTAACTCTATTGGCTCAGATTGTTTTGTGCCAGATGAAATTATTACTAGCCGTGAAGGTGTTCGTGTACGTATTGGTAATACCGATGCAGAAGGGCGTTTAGCAATGGGCGACCTGCTTAGCGAAATGAAAGATTTAGCTAAAGGTGAGATTAACCCAACGCTGTTTACTGTTGCTACATTAACGGGTCATGCGGCACGTGCAATGGGTCCTTACGGTGCGTATGTTGAAAATGGTCCAGCTCGTAGTGCTGGTGTCTCACGTCAAATAGCTGACCTTGGAGATTTGTGGGCCGATGGCGCTGAAGTATCGCGTTCACGCCGTGAAGACTACGACTTTATTAAACCACGTACGCTAGCTGACGATGTTTTATCTAGCAATAACGCAGCATCTGCCGTTACTGCTCGTGGACATCAGTTCCCTATGGCGTTTATGGCTATTGTTGGTGGGCTTGATAAGCACGGTAATGACTCTGCACAGCCTCTACCTTATGTTCATATGGATATAGCAGGTAGCGGTGTTGAAGGCGGTGATTGGCAGCATGGTAAGCCAACAGCTGCATCAGTAACGAGCTTGTTTGCACGTTATTGTTTGTAAGCTAAAAACTTACATGTAATAAAAAAGCCCTGTTAATTCAGGGCTTTTGCATTTTATGAGAACGCTATCGATTAATCTAATTTAAAACGATTAACTACGCTCGAAAGACCTTCGCTACTTTGTTTGAGATTATCACTGGCATCGGTAAGCTGCTTAGTATTATTTAATGATTGCTCAGTTGATTGAGATAGCTCATTTATACGCAAATTAACCTCGTCGGCAGCTTGCGTTTGTTGCTCTGTGGCACGTGCTATTTGGCTGTTCATTTCGGTAATAATTGAAACAAGTCGTTCTATTTCATTAAGTGAAGTATTGGCTGATGACGCCTGCTCTACAGTAGAAACTGAAAGTGCTTGGCTTGATTTAACTGCTTCTACTGCTGCTTTTGC
Organism: Pseudoalteromonas sp. SR43-2; assembly: GCF_014163885.1. Lineage (NCBI taxonomy): Bacteria > Pseudomonadati > Pseudomonadota > Gammaproteobacteria > Alteromonadales > Pseudoalteromonadaceae > Pseudoalteromonas > Pseudoalteromonas sp. SR43-2. The sequence continues at coordinate 218,524 of NZ_JACJED010000001.1, forward strand.
ACCTTCTTGTAGTTTAGTGATCATGGTTTGAATTTCGTCAGTACTTTGCCCTGTACGACTGGCCAATGTTCTTACTTCATCAGCAACAACAGCAAATCCTCGACCATGCTCTCCTGCGCGAGCAGCTTCAATGGCAGCGTTTAATGCCAGTAAGTTTGTCTGTTCTGATATGCTTCTTATTACATCAAGCACAGAGCCTATATTATGGCTCTCGTTGGCTAAATCTTCTGTTACACGGCTGACTGTTTCAATGTTGCTTGAGAGTGTTTCTATTGCTGTAATTGTTTGCGCAACCACATTTTTACCCGTTGATGCATTTTGTGCTGCATCCTTAGCTGCTTGCTCTGCGGCTTCAGCGTTACGGCTTACATCGTGTATTTGGTGAGTCATTTGCTCCATGGCAGCTGCAACTTGGGTTGAACTATCGTTTTGAAGCTCAATAAATGAGTGGCTTGTTCTACTTGAGTCGTCAACTGTATGCGCATGTTCGCTTACATCGTTTGCACTTTGTGCTACATGAACAAGTGACTCTCGCATTTTTAGAGCAAATAAATTAAATGAACGTGATAGTTCAGATATTTCATCATTACCGGATTCATTTAATTTACGGGTTAAATCGCCTTCGCCTTGAGAAATGTCTTTCATCATATCGGCTGCTAAGCGAGTCGGTATTAAAATACTCTTACCTATAAAGTAACTAAGTAAAATAACAGCAATAATCATAATTATTGCACTGATGACTATAAGGTTACGTTGCTCACTAAATGCTTCGTCAATTGAATCAAGGTAAACACCCGAGCCAATAATCCACTGCCATTGATTAAAACCTTTAACAAATGCGATTTTTTCAACCGGTTTATCTTTACCTGGTTTTGGCCATTTATAAGGGATAAATCCCTCGCCAGAGCGTTTAACTATATTTACCATATCAACAAACAATGCTTTGCCGTCAGGGTCCTTGTTATTAGTTAAATCTTTTCCATCAAGCGCAGGTTTTATAGGGTGCATAACCATTGTTGGCTGGTAATTGTTAATCCAAAAGTAATTGGTTTTGTCGTAGCGCAGTGCTTTTATTGCATTAAGTGCTTGTGATTGAGCTTGTTGTTGAGTGAGAGTGTTATCTTGTTCAAGTGCATAATAGTGTTCGATGATACTGTACGCCGTTTCTACTACATTTTGTGTTTTTATGTATTGCTCGTCTTTTAGCGAACTATATTGGTGAGTTAGGCTCGATATACTAAGTATTATTAGTCCAAATACAACGATGGCTATTAACAGTGAAAAACGCTGGGTTATACTAAAACTTCGTAGATTAGGCATACATTTATCCTCAAAAAGTGTGCGCTTTAGCGCATAGAATAAGCGTAGCTAAAAAAAGAGTTTAATCTAGGCTTAACGCCTATTAATGCAAAAAAAAGGCTGATTTATCAATCAGCCTTTAGTCTGTTATTACTTTACTTGCTTATTTAACGTCAAAATGGCGATTAAAGAAGTTTGTAATTGTTTGATGTAAGTGTGTTTGCACTTGTTTACCGCGTAGGCTGTGCTTAGAGCCTGGGTAGGTCATCATTTCAAACTGTTTTTCGTTATCTTGCAGTTGTTTAAACAACTTAGTTGAATGCGTAAACAATACGTTGTCATCAGCCATTCCATGGTAAATCATTAATGGGCCTTTTAAGCCATCAGCATATGGAAATACTGCGCTGTCTTCATAGCCTTTAGCATTTGTATCGGGGTGACCTAAATAACGCTCTGTGTAATGTGTATCGTATAGAGCCCAATCGGTTACTGGAGCACCTGATACGCCGGCTTGAAAGTAATCGCCCGCTTTAAACATAGTCATAAGCGCCATGTAGCCGCCGTAGCTGTGGCCATAAACACCGATGCGTTGTGGGTCTACGTAATCAAGTGTACGTAAAAATTCTACGCCTTTAATTTGATCGGCAACTTCAACCACACCTAAATGTTTATAAATAGCATCTTCAAACTTTTTACCACGGTTGTACGAACCACGGTTATCCAGTTGAAAAATTACGTAACCTTGTTGCGCCATGTACTGAAAGTACAAGTTTTTACTGCGCCAGCTATTCGTCACTCGTTGAGCATGCGGGCCGCCGTATACGTTAACAATAACAGGGTGCTTTTTGCCATCAGCAATGGTGCTAGGCTTAAATAAACGGTAATGCATAACTTGGCCATCATCGGCTTTAATTGTGCCGTATTCTGGTTTTGCTAAGTCGCTTAAATAAGGAGTAAGGGGGTGGCTACTATCAAGCTTATTTTCTTCAAGCCAGGTAATGAATTCACCGTTTACTTTACGAAGTGCTGCTGAGTTTGGTTTATTATCAGACGAGCTATTATCGATAAAGGTTTTGCTGTCCTTTGCTAGCACAACATTGTGGTACTGACCTTTTTCGGTAATACGTTTAGAATCGCCTTTTTTAAATAAAGGCGCGCTGTATAAATGGCTTTCAAGCGGTGTATCTTTTCGGCCGGCAAAGTAAACAATGCCTTTTTTCTCATCAATACCTTTTAAGCTATCAACAGCCCAGTCACCTGAGGTAATTTGGCGAACAAGTTGACCGTTTGTACGATACAGATATAAATGTTTAAAGCCGTCGCGCTCAGATGCCCATACAAAGTGTTTTTTGTCTTTTAAAAACTCAAGATCAAAATGTAGGTTTATCCACGTTTCGCTGTTTTCGGTCAGCGCTACTTTTTGGGCTTTAGTTTCGCTGTTATAAAAACGCAGTTCTAATTTATGTTGCGAGCGATTTTGCCATTGGTACGACAGTGTATGGCCGTCTTTTAGCCATTTAGCACGCGCGATATAAATGTCTTCATCTTTACCTAAATCAATCCAATCTACTTTTTGGTCGTTTAGCTTAACCACACCAAGTTGAATTTTAACATTATCGGTACCTGTAAACGGGTAGCGCTGGTTAAATAATTTAACTTCGTCAGCGTAAATTTCGTTACGGATAGCTTCTTTTACAGGGGTTTCGTCAACGCGGGTATAGGCAATTTTAGTTTCATCACCTGACCACCAGTAACCTGTCATACGGCTCATTTCTTCTTGAGCAACAAATTCGGCCATACCATTTTTAATTACGCCGCCGCCATCTTTACTAAGCTGAATCTCTTTACCTGATTCAAGCTCTAAAGCATAAAGGTTTTGCTCTCGAATAAACGATACGTAGTTACCTTTAGGTGAAAAGCGTGCATCGGTTTCAAATGCTTCAGTGTCGGTTAGTTTTTTACTTTTAGCTGAGGCTAAATCGTAATAATAAAGGTCACCATTGAGTGGGAATAAAAGTGCTTTGCCATCTTTAGACCATTTGTATTCAAGTATGCCTTTACCAAAAATACGTTGGCGTTCGCGGCGTGCTTTTTCTTCATCTGATAGGTTTTCTGGGCCTGAAAATAACTTTGCCGAATCAACTAGCACACGGTTGGTGTTATCTTTTAGATTGTATTCCCATAAATCGTAGCGGTTGTAGTCATCGCTTTTGCCTTGTAGGTAAGTTACACGGCTGCCGTCAGGCGAAAATTTAAGTTGTACAGGTGATTTACCAGAAAGGCTCGGATCGTCAAAAATTCGCTCCAGCGATAAAGGTTTTGCTTGAACACTAATAGCGCCAACCATTAACGGTATAGCTAGTGAGAGGTGTTTTATTTTTTTTAGCACAAGGTTGCCTTAGCTTATTATAAATATTGCTTTGATGGTAAAGCCAAGCGTGTGCAACTGCAACTAAATGCTATAAAGTGGCGATTATCAAAGACAAAGTAGGACATAGCAATGACTCACCCTGAATTTAAACTAGCGCCAGAACTTAAACGCGACTGTATAGAACTTGCCGATTGGCCATTGTGTAAAGTACTTTTATTGAACGACAGCTTGTATCCATGGTTTGTATTAGTGCCTAGGCAGGCTAACTTAAAAGAGATAATTGATTTATCTGAGGATGATCAAATTGTTTATTTAAAAGAGTCAGCCAAGCTAAGTAAATTATTAATGGATGTATTTAAACCTGATAAATTAAACATAGCGGCTTTAGGTAATATGGTGCCGCAATTGCATATTCATCATATTGCGCGTTTTACGAGTGATGCTGCATGGCCTGCGCCAATATGGGGTAAACACCCAGCAGTGCCTTATACAGATCTACAAATTACAGAGCTAAAAAAAGCGCTGCATTTATAAGCTGCAACGCTTTTTTAGGGTTTAACTAAGTTTAACTAAACTTATTTAAGCCCTAGTATTTCCTTACCTTGCTTAAATGTTACATCTACAGGGATATTAGCTTTACTTAGTTTTTCTAAGTCTTTAGCAAGTTCTTCTTTAATGTCGCCATGCGTTGCAATTAGTTGATCTACTTTTTCGTAATCGCCATCACCTTGCAGAGTTAAAATTAAGCGAGAAAGCTTGGCCATTGCAATGCTCATTTTTTCCATATTAACGCGGTATAAGCCTTCTTCATTTTTAGAAAAAGCACCTTCTTGAGCAAAAAAGTTAAAGCGGATCATATTTGCTTTACCATGCGCGCTTGATGCGCCAAAACGAACTGAGCGGAATATACCAGCCATGAAGGTCGTGTAATAATCTTCAATAGTGCCTTCAGTTATTTCGCCTTTTTTAAGTAACTGTTCAATCATGTATAGACCTAAAATATCGGCTTTACCTTCTTCAAGGGCACTTGCGTGTTCTTGTAATGATTGACGAACAGTACCTTTACCAGTAATTGTATTTTTAATACCTAAACCGTGAGCCACTTCATGGAACATCGTATTGGCAAAAAATGCATCAAAAGTAATGTGTTTACGCTGCTCTGGTACAATTAACTGCTCTGAAATTGGCACTAAAATTTTATCAAATTTAGCACGCATTGCGTTTTTAAGTTGCAGACGACGAGTTCCTTTTTCTAGCTGTACTTGCTCATCGTTTGGTAAGTTAATTGCAATTGTTTTACTACCCGCGTTTGAATGCCCAGCGTAGTAAACAACATCATATGCATTTAGGTCGGCGTCAGAGCCTGGTACTTCTTGTTTGTACTTAGCATCTACAGGTAAGCCTTTTTGAAGCTCAGGTAAAAATGCTGCAAATTTAGCTAAGCGTTCGCTCCATTTTAAATCTTTAATAAGTACGTAAGATTCATAAGCTGCGCGGTAACCAAATAATTGATCTTCATAAGTTTCAATTGGACCAATAACCACATCTACTGGGTTATTTTTCATATCCATCCAAGCAAAGTCAGATACTTGGAAGTCATCTTTTTGTAGAGCATCGGCACGCAAGTTTAGATAGTTAGCAAATTCTTTATCGTCAGCAAGCTTGCTTGCTTCACGTAAAATATCAGCGGCTTTTGCAAGCTCATCAGCGTATTCTTTTGAATATGGCACGCTGTAAAGCTTGCCTTGCTCATCACGCTTAATTACAGAATAAAGCCCTGTTTTGTCTTCAACGTCTGCATTGTTTAACTCTTCTTTGGTTATATCAGCAGGGTAAAACTGTGCGCCAAGAGGTTTTTCTTTATAGCTGGATAAAAATGCTTCATCACCATTTAAACGATCCCATGGACCATAGTTAATATCAGCAAATTTACGTACTTTTCCATCGTTTAGTTTTGCTAAAAAAGCATCTTTATTTTCACCAAATGCTTGCTTCCAAAATAACTCATCCATTATTTTTGAAGCGTCAATAAGCTTTGCAACCATTGCTCGTTGATTATCGCTTAAGTGCGATAAATCACTTTGTAAGCTAAAGTCGGTGTAAATATCTAAACGTTGTTTATCTGCATTAATAAGCTTAGGGCCTGACTGTGCACTGCTTTTTTGAGCAAGCTCTACGGCTGTGTTGTCGGTAGAAGACGGCGCTTTTTCAGAACATGCGCTAAGAAAAACAACACCAGAGAGCATAATTGCTTGGCTAATTTTATTTAAGATCATTATATTGCCTGTTAAAAAGTAAGTTTAATAATTTGTACTGCTTTAGTTAAAATATTAAGTATGTACAAACGCTTCCTTATTGTGAGTGCATTAAAGCAAAACTAAATGGTAAATAGCAAGTATTTGGCGTTGTAAGGCAAGCATGAGCGGTAAAGCATTATAAATAAAAATAAACTTCTATAATTTTCTTAACTTTATCGGTAAGTTAGACAATACTAATTATATTACTAATACGAAAATTAAATGCCTGAGTTTGCGGTTACTTTACAGGCTGAACACAAAAGGATGGCAGCTTTATGTCTACAGAAAACGCTTTATTAACGATTCTAGTCGATAGAATAAATAACGATACGTTGGTTTTACCAACGCTACCTGAAGTAGCGATTAAGGTTCGCCAAGCTGCAGATAACCCAGATGTGAATTTAATCCAAATGTCAGATGTAATCTCACAAGATCCAGCGCTTTCAGCTCGTATGATAAAAGTAGCTAATAGTGCGATTATGGGACGTTCTGTAAAAGTATCTAATTTACAACAAGCAGTGACTCGTATTGGATTACGTCAAATTAAAAACATTGCTACAGCTATGGCTATGGAACAATTATTTGTATCAAATAATGAGCTAATTAAAGGCTACATGGGTAAGGCATGGCAAAAAACATTAACCGTTGCTAGCCATTCAATATCACTCATGGAGTTTTATTTAAAAAATAGTAAGCACACGTCACTAAACCGCGATTCTATTACACTAGCCGCACTTGTTTATAATATTGGTGTATTACCAATTTTAACTGAAGCTGAGCGCCACCCAGAGGTGTTTGCTAATCCAAGCTTTTTGGCTCATGCAATTCAAAAGCTTAGCGGAAAGGTTGGCTCATCTATTATGCAAGCGTGGGAATTCCCTAAAGAGTTTGTTGATGTAGCTCAGAGCTGGGCTGACCCAAGTTACAAACCTGAAAAAGTAAGTTACGTGGATTTTATTCGAGTAGGGGCTATTTTAGAGGGCACGTTACAAGTTTCTGATAAGTCTGCAGCGCTGCAAACGTATATAGACAAAGGCGTTATACCGTCTATGCAGCTATTCACAAGTGATGAGTACAACGACATGCTAAAAGATGTGAAAAACATGTTTAGCTAAAAGTGCCTTCCTACACAACCAAAAAGGGTTAACTTGCGTTAACCCTTTTTTAGTTTTATTTTTCGGTGGTATTTTCTGTTTTAGTTTTTTCGTATCGCTTTATTCCTGCTACCCATGTTTGCAGTACGTTTGTTTTGTATATCTCCTCAACAGGCACTTTAAAGTAGTCTTTATCAATTAAAATAAAGTCGGCCCATTTACCTTTTTCTAAACTACCCACCTTAAATTCTTGATGAGCTGCATAGGCGCCACCAAGAGTAAATGCACGTAATGCATCTTCGCGGCTTAGTACTTCACTTGCGCGCCAGCCCTTTTCCGGTAGTTTGTTATGATCCATGCGTGTAATGGCTGAATACAAACCATCAAATGGATTTGCAAGCTCTACAGGGTAATCAGAGCCCGCAGCAACCACCGAACCTTGCTGTAAAAATGTTTGCCACGCGTAGGCGCCGCTTAGTTGTTTTTCAGTTAAACGCTGCTCTGCCATATGCATATCAGAAGTGGCATGCACCGGCTGCATTGAAGGGATTATTTTTAACGCTTTAAAGCGAGGGATATCATCAGGGGTTACAATTTGGGCGTGCTCTATTCGGTTTCGCAGTAATATACCGCCCGTTTTTTTAAACACATTTTGATAGGCATCAAGTACTACTTTATTTGCTTTGTCGCCAATGGCGTGAGTATTTGCGCTAAAGCCGCTTTTAAAGCTTTGTGTAAAGAGTGCTTCGAGTTTCTCTTGTGTTTCAAGCATTAAACCATGGTGACCAGGTCTGTCTGCATATTCTTCAATAAGTGCTGCACCACGAGAGCCCAGTGCGCCATCGGCGTAAACTTTAACACTGCGAATTTCCATAAAGTCATTTTTGTCGTGGTACCGGCCTGCCTTTAACATTGTGTCTAAATCAGGGCTTGCACCACTTAACATTGCCACAATACGCAGTGGTAAATTACCAAGGTCGCCGCGCTCTTTGTAAACCTCCCATGTGGTTTTATCAATACCTGCATCGTGAGTAGAGGTAATGCCTAAACTTAATAAATGTTTACCAGCTGCATCTAGTGAGTCACTTATATCTTGTTTTGAAGGGGCTGGCATATGCTGTGTAATTAGCGATTCTGCTTTGTCTACAAAAATACCCGTAGGATTGCCAAATTCGTCTTTAATTATCTCACCGCCTTCAGGTGCTTTTGTTTGGGCGGTAATACCTGCAAGTTCGAGCGCTTTTGAATTAACCCAAATGGCATGGCTATCAACTCGAGAAAGCACCACAGGTCGATCGTTAACTACTTTGTCTAAATCTTTAGCCGTAGGAAAGCGTGTATCAGGCCATAGCTCTTGGTTCCAACCTCGCCCTATAATCCAACCTTGTTTGTTATCGGCAAATACTTTTAGTTTATTCGTTACTTCATCAACCGATTTTGCACCGCGTACATCAAGTTGCGATAAATTATCGCCAAGGCCAATAACGTGCCCATGAGCATCAATTAAGCCTGGTAATAAGGTATTACCGTGCGCGTCAATTAGCTTGGCATCTGGGTAGCTATCTTTAAGTGTATCGCTACCTAGTTTTACTACCTTGCCATTTTTAATAACGAGGGTAGTAAACTGCTGTACTTCACCTTGATATAAAGGGGTATAACCGTTGGCATTATAAATTACTTTTGTTTGTGCAATAGTGTAACTAGAACTAGCGCAAAGGCTGGCTAGTATGAGTGGTTTGATTATTTTTTTGAGCGGCATAGTTACTTAATTTTTATTGTTAATTTACTTACATTAACAAACTTGATTTTATAATACCAATGAATTGATAGGTCTCATTTTAAGGTTTTTCTCTATACTAACTGTTTACAAAATAGGTAATTGATGTGAATATTTAGTATGTAAAACAATCAATAAAGCATAAGGAAACGCTATGAAAGCCCTCTATTTATTACTCCCATTAACTTCATTACTTGTGGCATGTGGAGCAACACCTACGACAGAGGAAACTGTTGAAAAGCTAGATTATATAGATTTATCAAGTGTTGAGCTGCGCGATAGGGTGAAAAACTATTGGAATATTTTAACAAGAACAGAACCACAATATCCAATAGCTGCTGCAAAAAAAGGTCTTGCAGGTTGTGTAGAACTCATGACTATCATTAATTCTGAGGGTAGGGCGCAAGGATATAAAGTAACCTCCTCATATCCTAAAGGGTTATTTGATGAAGCCGCAGCTCAATCTTTAAGTACATGGGCCTGGTTGCCTACTAACGTAAATGTAGCTAAACAGCCTGTTCTTACTCATATTAGAATTGATTTCACTATTGAATCAAAACCAGTAGGTGAAAAATATTTAAAGAATTGTCCGGCTGGCGAAGCATTTCAAATAACGGGAGAAAGAAGAAAGTCATAAGATTTTAAGTGGAGTATTTATATACCTCACTTTGGTGGTGCGTTTGCATAACAGGTAATTGATGCAACTACTTAAAAAATTATTTATAACGAATTGATAAGGAAATGCTATGAAAGCTCTCTATTTATTACTCCCCTTGAGCATGATGCTGACAGTCTGTAGCTCAATGTCTGATAAACAAATAAACGATGAAATGCCGAGTTTTATTGATTTATCAAGTCCTGAACTGCGAAGTAAGGTAGGTGAATACTGGGATGTTGCTAAAAGAGTTGAGCCGCGATATCAGATAGAAGCTGCAAAGAAAAGTATTTAAGGCTGTGTTGAGTTTGCTATGTTAATTAATTCACAAGGTGAAGCCCAAGGGTATAAGGTTGTCTCGTCTTACCCTGAGGGCGTGTTTGATATTGATGCGGCAGCTGCTGTGGGTTTATGGAGCTGGAAACCGACAGTTGAAAATACGAGTAAGCAACCGATTCTAACTTATCTCAAAATGGATTTTATGGTGAGCCCAAAACCTACTGATGCAGAGTACTTAGCGCATTGTTGTAAAAATAAAGTCTAAACGTAATTAATAGTATAAATATAATAAGCTAGGTGTTTGTGTACCTAGCTATAAGATTACATACTTGCATATAAACTGTATTCACTTAGCGTTAGCTTGCCGTCTTTGTCTTGATCATAGCTTGAAAATCGAGACCACAAAGCGGGGTCTACAGCGGTTTCTGAACGTGTTAAAAAACCATCCTGGTTTCTATCAAGTTTTTCAAATTGCTCTGCAACATTGTTGCTTGCAGCAAAGCCTAATGTGCTAAAAATACTAAACGCAAAAAGCGCTATATAGCTTGTTTTTTTCATGAAAAATACTCAGTAGAGGTTATTGGTAAGGTAATTTTTAAATTCGATTAACGAAATTTGGTTATCTTGGTTTTTGTCCCATTTTACGAATGTGTTTAATAGTTGTGGTTGGGGATCAAGTTCGTCATGCGTTAAATAGCCACTTTTGTCGCTATCGAGGTGATCAAAGCGTTGCTTTACATCAAGTGCAGCGGCATCAAAGCTTAATAGCATTAAGATGCTTATAATAAGGGGAAGTATCTTCATGGTGTTCCTTCCAAAAGATGTATTTAAAGTTTGTGGCTAAAATAAAGTGAAAAGGAAAAAGCACTTGCCGTAATTTAACTCCCAACATTAAATCCTTTTACACACTCCCTCAGGGATTATGGCAAATGCTTTTAATTCCAGTTTACCTATAACAAGCTTAAGTAAAGCTTAATCAGTAATTACTCATTAAGGTTTAAAGCTTTCAAATTCTTTTTTTGAGACTTTTTCATCACCGTCTTCATCTAAGTCGGCAAACTGTCTCATTACTTCCTTGTCTTCCTTTGCTTCTGCAATTGATATTTGTCCGTCCATGTCTTTATCTAAGTGGGCAAAGCGCACATTTGTTGGCGATGCAATTACGGTGGCACTAATTGCTAAAAACATTAATGAAAAAGCGGCTATAAGTTGTTTCATAATCACGTTCCTTATTAAATGAGTTTATTGAATAAATTTTTTGAATTCATCTAGCGACAATTGCCCATCTTGATTAGTATCAATTTGAGAAAAATTCTCGTGTAGCACAGCATCTTCACCTGCTTCGGCTTCACTCAATGTGCCGTTACTGTCTTTATCAAGTTCGTTAAAAGTCGCGTGAACGTCCATTGCGTGTGCATTAGCGCCTAAAAAGCCTAAAGCCAGTAATGATGAAATTACTAAAATGCGTTTGTTCATAATTATTTCCTTATTGATTAAAGTTATTACTCCTATTACAAAAATGGTGCCAATAATAATTGTTGTTATTTTTCAATTGGTTATTGTTTTTGCTTTAAGCCAGTGAGAAGTTTTTACTGGGTTTATTGTAATTTTTGTGCGCCTTTTGCAACACTATTTAGTGAGGTTGAAAGGGAATTTATTAAAATCAACGAGTTACGTTGTCTCTATTTGGCGACACATTGTTTTATAGTGCTGGCTGTTAATCGTATTAAATATAATTGCTGGTTCAGCTAGTGTATAAGGTAAGCACTTAATAATAGAGCGCTTAACTTAAAAGGACTAAACGAAATGCCAGCAACCATAGCTAAAAAATACCAAGCAATGCTTAACTGGCGGCCTAATTTAATTGGGCAATTTGCAATGAGTATGCTGCTTTCGCTACTTCCGCTTTCTATAGTGGTGATCGTATTTTTAAATGCGCTTAATAAGCAATTAGCGGTTACTCAAAGTATTGTGAGTAGTAACTACCAAGTTACCAAATCGTTTAACACTTTAAAGCAAGAACTCAACAGCCTTGAACGCGCTACTAGGCAAAACTGGGTATTAAAAAGTGAATCGCTTGATAAGCTCATTGTCGATAAATGGCAATCATCCCTACAAAGCATTGATGAACTCAAATTTGTAAACCCGAATAAAGAGTATATCAACCAATGGCAACGCTTATATACCACCTTACAAACCGCGCATGTAAAACTCGTTGAGCAAAAACAACAACAAGCTGAGCTATTTGTGCCAGTGAGCGATTTAATTGCTGAGCTTACTTTATGGTTACGTGATAAAAACGAAGCGCAAATTACCAATAACCAAAATGAGCTTACAAGCCTGCAAGCGTCATTTATAAACTGGCTGGTGGCACTAATTCCGCTGACTTTAATTGTTGGGGGAGGTTTTTTATGGCGCATAAGTGGGCGGCTAAAAGGGTTAACTACGGTTATTGATAAGCTTGGGCAGGGGCATTGGCAGCAAAAAATATCTGTGAAAGGTTCAGCTGAGCTTGTTGAGCTAGGAGAAAAGCTCCAATGGGTACAAGAACAGCTTCATATGCTTGAGCAGCAAAAAGATACTTTTTTACGCCATGTAACTCATGAGCTAAAAACGCCGCTTGCTTCAATGGTTGAAGGCACTGATTTATTAACTGATGAAATAGTAGGTCCAATTACTGCTGAGCAAAAAGCGGTGCTTGAGCTTATTAGCCAATCTATGGTGCGCCTTCGCGCAATGATTGACAGTTTGCTGAGTTATAATGCGATTCGCACCAGTAAAGACAGCTTAAGCGAAGTTGAGTTTAGTCTTCTTATTAATAAAATTAATAGCCATTTTGAGCATCGCTTAACTGCGCGTCAGCAAGCTCTGCAGTGGCAAAATACTTTACCGAATAAACCGCTTGCTTTACCTAGTGAGCTTATTGAGATGATTTTAATTCAGCTTATTTCAAATGGCTTAAAATTTTCAGAAGATAAGCAAAGCGTTACTATTAATTTAGCGCTTGAGCAAAACCAGCTTTGTATCGTTGTACTTGATAAAGGGTGCGGTATTAAAGAGCAAGAAAAAACTCAAATTTTCAGCGCATTTTATCAAGGTAAACACAGTAAAAATGTTACGCTGCAAGGCAGTGGACTGGGTTTAACTATTGTAAAAGAGTCTGTTGAACAGCTAAGAGGTACACTTAGTGTTGAGCATAACGAGCCACATGGTTGCCGGTTTTCAATTAAAATTCCCATAACAAAAAATCTAGGAGTTAATTAACATGCGCTTGCGTTTAATCGCTATTTTATGTGTGCTCAGTAGCAGCATGGTTATATCAGGTTGTGAAATTAATAATGGGCAAGAAGAGCGTGTGTCAATTACACCTGCACCTGTGGTCGATACAAAAAAAACGACCGACAAAAACAGTAACCCTAGTCCAAAACCTAGACCAAAAATTGAACCAAGCTATCCTCCTGCAGAGCAAGTTATTGCATGGCACGCTAATCAGTGTGGCGGGTTTAAATTGGTACCTAGCAAAGATGTTTTTACAGGCGAAAACGAGCTTAAACGCTTTTTTAAATTTATGTGCTTAAACATAAATAATGATCCAAATACGGTAATGACTCAGTTGCTAAAGCTCGATCTTGCTTACTTTTGGCCTGATGACATAAAGCAATATTTATGGCTTCAAAAGCAGCAAGTAACTATGCAAATAAATGCTAAAAAAGAGCAGCAAGCACTTAATAATAAAATGCAAGAAACCCTCTCATCGTTAGCAACGATTGAGCAGCAACTTTTACTACGAGAAGAAACGAAGGAGCAGTAACGATGGCCGCAACTAAAGTACAAGGTGCAAAAGTATTACTCGTAGACGACGACGCTAGCTTATTAAAACTGCTCGCTATTCGTATTGAATCAAAAGGATACGAAGTAACAACCTGCGAAAGCGGCTTAACTGCACTACAAATACTTAAAAGCCAAGTGTTTGACGCCGTAATAACCGACTTACGCATGGATGAAATGGATGGTATGGCACTGCATCGTCAGCTGCAAAGCCGCTACCCAGCATTACCTGTCATTATGATGACAGCGCACGGCTCAATTCCTGATGCCGTAGAGGCAACTAAGCAGGGCATTTTTGCATTTATAACTAAACCAGTGGATAAAGATGAGCTATTTGACAGCCTTGCTAAAGCGATAGAAATTCATGGTGTTAACGCCGATGAAGCTGCACCTAAAAGTAATATAGTTACGCGCAGTGGTGCAATGCTGCACTTGTTAGAGCAAGTAAAACTACTTGGGCCAACGCAAGTTAATGTACTTATTTCGGGGGCTAGTGGTACTGGTAAAGAGCTACTCGCACAGGCGATTCATCAGCATAGCCATGTAAGCAGTGGCCCTTTTGTTGCAATTAACTGCGGCGCTGTACCAGGGGAGCTTTTAGAGTCTGAATTATTTGGTCATAAAAAAGGCTCGTTTACGGGTGCAATTAAAGATCACCAAGGTTTGTTTCAACAAGCACAGGGTGGCACGTTATTTTTGGACGAAATTGGCGATATGCCGCTTAACTTACAGGTTAAGTTACTGCGCGTATTACAAGAAAAAACAATTCGCCCAGTAGGTTTTCAAGAAGAGATAGCAATTGATGTACGCATAGTGTCGGCAACACATAAAAATCTTCCTGAAGCTATTTTAAACCAGCAATTTAGAGAAGATTTATACTATCGCTTAAACGTAGTTAATTTAAAATTACCGCCACTGTGTGAGCGCCGCGAAGATATAAGCTTATTAGCACAGCACTTTAGTGCAAGCATTGCTAAGCGCATGAACCAAACTGAAAAACACTTTGCAAGCGATGCTATGCATGCGCTTGTACGTTACGACTGGCCAGGTAATATCCGCCAATTACAAAACGTAGTAGAGCAGGTTGTAGCATTAACGCCAAGCGATGTTATTTCAGAGCATTTAGTGTTAGCTGCGCTAAATAGTAACGAAACAAACGTAGAACCATTATCACTAAACGACGCTAAAAAAGAGTTTGAGCGCGACTATGTAATTAACACTTTAAAAATGGCAGGTGGTAACGTAGCTGAAGGCGCTAAGCTTGCCAAGCGCAACCGCTCAGATTTTTATAAGTTGATTAAAAAGCATAATATTGATGTTGATAATTTAGGTTAAGGAAAAGCATGCAGTTATTTATGGTGTATTTAGGTGGCCGGATTCAAGGTTGCCACATTGAAATGCATGATATTCGTTTTGTAGTAGGGGAGAATATAGAGCAAACCTACTCAAAGTTAAAAAGCCAATGGGTAGGCGACAGAAGTAGTGTTCACATGGATAGCTACATGGCAATTAATCATATTGATGGCTTTAAAGTAGAAGTTGTTGATAGCTATGTGGAGCAAAATAAACAACTCTATTTTGTAAATTTAGGCGCTTACAGAAGTGATTCCATGGCTGAGCAACATGACTTTGCACTGTATGTTGCAAGCAGTAGCCATGAAGCTAAAGAGCGCGCTAAAAACGATTTGCTCGCAGGGCTTAGTCATATTCATAAAGATGATTTACATGATGTGGACGATTGCTTTGCCATTGATTTACTCGACAGCCAGCTAAACATTAAGCTCACGCCCAGCGGTATATCGCAGCCGATAAAGCCAGACTGGTTTGGCTATCACATACTTTAAATTATAATAAGTAGCTAAAACAGAGTAGGATTAAGAGTCCTGCTCGTTTTGTTCATCCTTTTCGCTTTTAGCCGCCATTTTAAACGCCACAATAACCAACCCAAACATAGCAAACGGCAGTGCTGCCAACATGTATTCAACCACATTACTGTCTTGAAAATTTGCTTGTAGTAAAAAGTGACCCGCCACACACATCAAAATAACCACTAATAAAATGGGTAGTAACATGAGTTCTTTTTTTGATGAATGGTTTTTCATTAATTGTGAGGCTATAGCTAAAAATAATGCGCCATTGTAATGAGCTTACTTAAGCTTGGCAAATACCGCAGAATTTTTTAATTAATGATATGATTAGCGTCAAACAATTGGGCAAGTGTTATTGGGAATAAAGTGAAAAGTAACTTAAAACAAGTTTACCTCGTTGGCGGTGCAGTGCGCGACAAACTGCTAAATATAAAATCAAAAGATAACGACTATGTAGTGATTGGGGAAACACCAAAAACGATGGAATCGCTTGGTTTTGTGCCAATAGGTAGTGACTTTCCGGTTTACTTACACCCAAAAACAAAAGAAGAATATGCACTAGGGCGCACAGAGCGTAAAAGTGGCAAAGGCTATACAGGCTTTGTGGTTGATGCCAGCCCAACCGTTACGCTAGAAGAAGATTTAGCAAGGCGTGATTTGACCATAAATTCAATGGCGCTTGATGAACACGGTAATATTATTGACCCGTTTAATGGCCAAACTGACTTACAAAATAAAACACTGCGCCACACCACTGAGGCATTTGTAGAAGACCCTGTTCGAGTACTGCGTATTGCCCGTTTTTTAGCGCGCTATGGCAGTGATTGGCGTATTCACCCAAGTACCTATGCATTAATGCGCGAGCTTAAAAATAAAGGTGAGCTCAATCATTTAGTATCTGAGCGCGTGTGGCTTGAAACTGAAAAAGCACTGGGTGAAAAGCACCCTGAGCTTTATTTTGAAGCACTGCAAGGTTTAGGTATTTTTCCAGAACTTGAGCGCATGGTTAATGTACCGCAACCGGCAAACCATCATCCTGAAGGGGATGTATTTGTGCATACTATGTTGGTACTTAGGCGTGCAGCCGATTTGAATTTTAACTTAGAAGCACGCTTTGCTGCACTTACCCATGATTTTGGAAAAGCGCTGAGTTTTAAAAAGTATGGAAACCTACGAGGGCACGAACGCGAAGGTGTTGCAGTTATTGAGGCGTTTTGTGAGCGCTTAAAAGTGCCTAACCGTTTTCGTGATGTTGGCGTACTCACCAGTGATAATCACACCCTTTGCCATACAATTGATCAGTTAAGGCCGCAAACTATTCATAAGCTAATAGTGACTAACTTAAATGCGTTGGTACACCCAGAACGTTTTATAGCGTTTACCCAAGCATGCCAATGCGATGCACAAGGGCGTGGTGAAACGCTGGTCGATAAGCCATACCCGCAAGCAGCTAAGCTGCGAGCAATTCATACTGAACTGCAAAAAATGGATAAGAAACAAGTAGTGCAAGATGCACTTAAAAATGGCAAAAAAGGCCCTGAAATAGGCGAAGAAGTAAAACTTGCAGAAATAAACTGCATTAAAGCATTTTTAGAACATGAGAAGTCCCAAGCGTAATAAAATTAGACTAAGTAGTGCGATACGCCTTGGTTTTTAGTCGCGTCGTGCTTTCTTAGCTCTTTGTAATTGGTGTTTTTTGGTTTTACCTCTTCAGACTTGGGCTTTTTAGAGGGCCTGTATAAGTCAAAAATAAAGTCTAGTTCTTCACGCTCTAGTGATGGTTTCATGAGTATTCCTTCAATTTAATACTTTAATATGATGTAGGGTATGGTCATTCGACTGAATAAAAAGTGAATAGTTACATTTGTAGTTGTACTAAATTGCAACCGGCAGCTTTTAAGGGATGAGAGGGAGGTATTTGTTAATTTATATGGAGTTAAGGTAAATTAAAGTAGCTTTTTTTAACTAAAAATATACAGCTGAATTTAACTTATTGCGTACTTACTATTTGCATATAATGCTGTGGCTATAAATATAACGGTACAAATATAACGGTACAAATACAGCCCTAACTATTAGCTAACGGCAGTGTTACGGTAAACACGACACCATTACCTTGCTCGTTGTTTTGCGCGGTTACACTGCCTTTATGGTAGTCGCACACCAGCCTTACAATATAAAGCCCTAACCCCAAATGTGGCTGTTGCTGCATTTGCTGGCTACGTACCGACACCATTGAATCAAAAATATGCTCAGTTAATCCTTCGGGTAACGCAGGGCCTGTGTTTCTCACTGTTAATGTTGCTTTATTTTCGCTCTGCTTAAGGCTTACATTAATAGCCGTATTGGCTTTGCTGAACTCCAGCGCGTTATTAATAAGTTTATCAAGCAGCTGAGCTATAAACTCCGGTGCACCTTGCATAGGTAATTTGCTTTGGCATACATCAAGCGTAAATAACTGGTGTGGGTAAGTAAGCTGATAGCCTTGCATGCAGCCATTTATTACTTTTTGTAAATCAAAAGGCTCAGGCTCGTTGCTTTGAATACTTTGCTCAAGGCGAGTAGCTTCACTCATGGTGGTTATTATTTTACCTAAGCGTTCAACGCCTTCACTGGCGCGGTCGAGGTATTTTTGACTCAGCTCGTTTTGTGGCAAGCTTTGTAAGTTTTCGAGTGATGAGCGCACTACGGCAACCGGCGTGCGCAGTTCGTGGGATAACCGCGACGACATATTCTCTAAGTAATCGGTATAGCCACCAAGTCGGCTCACAATGTTTGAAAAACTACGAGACAGGTCGCCAATTTCATCGTTAGCGTCGCTGTAATTAATACTGCCAGTAACACGCCCTTGCGCATCAATTGCTTGCTCAGCTGTATCGCGCAGCCGCCTAATTCGGTTCGATATGCGTGAGGCAAAAAAGAACAAGGTGACAGTACCAATTAGCATCACAGCTAAAATAACGTTAAACAGTTTTTCGAGTGATTTATTACGCAGCGTACGTACGCCGTTTGTAGTTTCCTCTGCTATTACCGCGCCAATTACTTGGTCTTGAATCCAAATAGGGTAAGCGGCCGATAAAATAACGGCTTTGCTGTCGGGAGTTAAGCGCCAAGACGATGCAGGTTGTCCTTTTAATGCTTTCGCTAAATGTGTGCCCTGCATAGAGGCTACATCGTGAAGGGTATCTAAAAACTCATTTTCGGGGCGCGTTAATATTTTATAGTAAATTGGGTGTAAGTAATTTTGCTCAAAGCGCTGCCACCAAGTTTCAGGTGTTTTGTTAGCAAGCCCATCAGCCCATACGCCATCTGCATTTTGAATAGTACCCGATTGGGCAAGTACACGATGATGGTTATCAACCACCCAAATGCGGCTACCGCTGTGGCCCATACCTTTTAAAATACGGCTAATTTCTGGGGAAGGGACTAATACCGAGCCTAAATCGTTTGGGTTATTTAAGTTTGAGGTCGACATTATTTTAGGCTCTAGCAATGTCTCTTTACTATCTACGTCAACAATAGCAAAGCCAAGTTTGTTGCCTAGCATGCTAATAGGAAAGCGCAGCTCTACGTTATAACCTGATTCGGTACTTTCAAAATAGCCCTGAATTTTTGTAAAAGGGGCTTTGGTATTTGCATCAAACGCATTAACCCAGCCGTCTTGGCGTGGCGCAATAATGTAAGTATTAAACTGGCCGTTAGGCGTTTTTAGGCCAATTTGTAAATAATCGTTATTGGTAATACTTAAGCTATTTTTAGCGCGATAAATAAGAGTATTGTCGGTGACTTTAAATACGGCGTATAAGTAGTTATCAAACTTTCCCACCATATGATCAAACGATAAGTCACTGGCTTGATGTTTGTTATCTGTTTTTTGTAAGTAGCGCTTGTCGTAATGCCAAAATAGCGGTTGATAGCTGTCCCAATCGTTAAGTTTACCGTCGAGCTGAATAGGATTTTTAAGATTGTAAGCGTATAAATCGCGGCCTTTTACTACTTGGTCTAAAAAGTTGGTTTGCTCGTCAAATAATGCGGGGCGCTCATGTAATGCGGTAGCAAGTGCTCGAGTAGTGCCTACGAGAGTTTTTTCTTGGCCTTGGCGTAAAAACTTTTCCATTTCCCATACGTACTCGTAGCCAAGCCACGGTAGCAAAAACAAAAAACATGAAAGTAATATAAATTTACTGCGCAGACCAAATCGTAGCATTAGTGTTGTTCCCACCTGTAACCCATGCCATACACGGTATCTATGCAATCAAAGGAGCTGTCGAGTGCTATAAATTTTTTACGAATACGTTTTACGTGTGAAGTAATAGTGCTGTCGTCTACATAAATTTTTGCATCGCTCATTAAATCGTTACGGCTTTTAACATGGCCTGGTCGCTGGGCGAGTGAATGCAGCATCCAAAATTCGGTTACGGTTAAATCAACTAATTGTTGCTGCCAAAATACCTGCATACGTTGTGTGTCGAGCGTTAACTGCCCGCGTGTTATGAGGGCGTTTGCATCAGCGGGTTGTTCAAGTGCTTCCATTCGGCGAAACAGCGCCCCAATACGTGCAGCCAAGTGAGCCAAGCTAATGTCTTTTGTTAGGTAGTCGTCGGCGCCCATGCGCAGGCCGCATACGGTATCTATTTCGCTATCGCGGGCGGTTAAAAAAATAATAGGCAGTGTTTTAGAAAGCGATCGCAATGTTTGGCACAGTAAAAAACCACCATCTATTTCATTGCCTAGGCCAATATCAACAATGGCTAAATCGGGCAAGGCATTTTTAAATTCAGCTTCAGCGCTGGCGCGATTTTCAAAGCCACTGACTTGGTAGCCCTGTGTGCTCAGCATTTCTATGTAGTTTTCGCGGATTGCGGGTTCATCTTCAACGATGGCTATTTTTTTCATCTTAATCATTATCCTATCGGCTCTGTTGTGCACTATATCGAAGTTTTTAAGCTAAGTACGCTTAAAAAGGCAATTGCCATTTTTTTGCCACAATTGCTCAGCAGTTTGCCATTTTTGATCCCCTTTGTTGCCACTTGAACTTGTTTTAATAGGTCCATCGAAACAAAACATCACAAATTAAAAAGTAAGTTTAAGGATCAAATCATGAAGAAGACATTAATTGCATTAACACTCTTTGCTAGTTTTTGTACTCCAGCAATTGCCTCAACATCTAACACGCCATCAAAAGAAGCCCATAAAGAAACGGCTATTGGTTTAGGTGCAGGCGCTATTATTGGCGGCGTAGTAGGCGGGCCAATAGGTGCGTTTATTGGGGCATTTGCCGGTGGTTTAATAGGTGATTCAAAAGTAGCTGATAACAAAATTGCAGAGCAAGAGCGTGCAATTACGGTTATGAAAGAAAAAACCAGCGATTACCAACACGTGCTTAACCACAACAATATGTTAGAGCAACAGCTAGAAGTGCTTGCCAATCAAAATGAGCAGTTAACTCAAGTTCAAATTAATAACTTATTGGCGATGACGGTGCAATTTAAAACAGGTTCAAGTGTTATTGCCCCGCATTTTGCGCTGCAGTTAGACCAACTGGTTAACTTGTTAAACAACCAACCACAACTCGCACTTGATTTAAGTGGCTTTGCCGATCAACGCGGCGATGAACAAGCCAACCTTTTACTTTCTAGAGCGCGTGTAAATGCCGTGCAAAGCTATTTAATAAAACACGGCGTGAGCCACAAACGCTTAAGCACGCAGGCATTTGGCGAGCAGCAAACATTGGCTAACAGCAACACGGTGGAAGATAACTTTTTTGATAGACGCGTAACGCTTACCACTCGCTCAATAAATCCAGTAAATGGCCAAACGGCGAGTAACTAAAACTAACTGAATCTAAGTAAAGCTAAGCGTTCGATGGGGTGATTTATGTTTAAATTGAGTAAACCAACCAAAATGCTTACTAAGGTAAGCATTTTTATATTCATAGCGATTGTGCTGTTAGTGAGCTTTAAAAGCCATGCGCAATCACCTAAGTTAGAGCTTTTTGATGGTAATGGTGCGCCAGCAGGCCCAGCAATAATATTAAAAAGCGACGCCAATATGACCTTAACTGGCCTAATTAATCATGTTGTAGTTACGCAAACCTATCAAAACGAAAACCCGTTTGCAGTTAACGCGCGCTACGTTTTTCCATTGCCAGATGAAAGCGCCGTGCACGCCATGACAATGCGTATAGGTGAGCGAGTTATTAAAGGCCAAATTGATAAAAAGGTAGAGGCCGAAAAAAAATACGAGGAGGCTAAAAAAGCAGGCAAGCAAGCGGCCCTAGTACGCCAACAACGTGCGAATATGTTTATTACGAATGTGGCTAATATTGGCCCCGGTGAGCAAGTGATTATTGAGCTTGAGTATCAAGAAATAATTGATTACAGCAGTGGCACATTTGCTATTAGATTTCCTACTACCATTACGCCGCGTTATCACGCGATTAGTGGTGAGGTTGAGGTTAATACTCAAAACCAAACGCATACTAACCCACTCCCAACTGGGTGGTTAAGCCCTGTTTACAGCATTCAAAACATCACTCAAAATAGTACTCAAACGGATAACGTACCAAGTAGCCAATTTAGCTTAAACATTGATATAGACGTAGGCTTAGAGCTGGTGGATATCAATTCTAAATTTCACAATGTTGATGTACAAAACACAGCATTTGGGCAATATAAAATAGCGTTAAATGAGACAAATGCAGTTAATCGCGACTTTGTACTTGAGTTTAAACCGCTGCAAAAAGAGCAAGCTCAAGCTGCATTTTTTACTCAGCAGTTTGAAAATGGTGACCGATACGGACTTGCTATGCTAATGCCACCAGGGGATCACTTTACACAAACACAGCGCTTACCTCGTGAAATGGTATTTGTCGTTGATACGTCAGGCTCTATGCACGGGCAATCTATGGAGCAAGCTAAAAAAGCCTTGTTTTATGCACTTTCATTACTTGATAGCGACGACAGCTTTAACATTATTGGTTTTGACAACATAGTGACTCCAATGAGCGATAAACCACTTATAGCCAGTGACTTTAATTTACGCCGTGCAGAGCGATTTATTTATAGCCTAGAGGCCGACGGCGGCACTGAAATACAAGGTGCGCTTAATGCCGTACTTGATGGCAGCGAGTTTGATGGTTTTGTACGCCAAGTTGTATTTTTAACTGATGGCAGCGTAAGCAACGAAGATGCATTATTTAAAAATATTCAAAGTAAGTTAGGCGATAGCCGCTTATACACAGTGGGTATTGGCAGCGCACCGAATAGCTTTTTTATGCGCCGAGCGGCAGATATAGGTAAAGGCTCATTTACGTTTATAGGCAGCACAAGCGAGGTGCAACCTAAAATGCAGCAGTTGTTTGATAAGCTTGCACATCCGGCTATTACTAATTTGGCGCTAAGCGATGAAAGCGGTAAAAGCTTAGATTTTTGGCCATCACCACTACCTGATTTATATTTTGGCGAGCCTATTATGGTCGCTATAAAACTTAATAATGCTAAAAATGTGGTACTTGCTGGGCAAACAGCACAAGGGCCTTTAAGTATTAAATTAAGTACACAAAATAGCTCAAGCGCTCAAGGTATAGCAAAACTGTGGGCGCGCCAAAAAATCAAATCA
Organism: Pseudoalteromonas sp. SR43-2; assembly: GCF_014163885.1. Lineage (NCBI taxonomy): Bacteria > Pseudomonadati > Pseudomonadota > Gammaproteobacteria > Alteromonadales > Pseudoalteromonadaceae > Pseudoalteromonas > Pseudoalteromonas sp. SR43-2. The sequence continues at coordinate 241,612 of NZ_JACJED010000001.1, forward strand.
TTACTTTTATACAACGAGGAAAGTGTAGTTAAAGATGAAGTACAGGAGCTTGCGCTTACTCATCAATTACTTAGTCCGTTTACTGCTTTTATAGCGATTGAACAAACTCAAATAAAAGAAGTGGCAGAGCAAACGGCGCAAGCTACTAATGCATTACCACAAAGTATGGCAATGCGTTTACCGCAAACCGATGGGCAAAGCAGGTTACATATATTACTAGGCTGTATTTTATTATTGGGATTTAGCGCCCTTAAAATAAATCGAGGGCTTAAATTAAGCAGGGCACGTAAATGAAAAAGTGGCTAAGCGCGGGTTTACTAATAGCTGGGCTTGGATTATTTGGTCACGGCGCTTATATGCAGGCAAAAGCATGGCTTGCTCAAGTATTAATTGAGCAAGCATGGCAAGAGGCGCTTAAATCACCCGGCACTAAAGTAAAACCGTGGTATTACGCCGACAGCTACGTGACTGCAAAGCTCGATTGGCCAAGCCATAATAAAACATTAAGTGTATTGGCTGGAGCGAGTGGTCGTAACTTAGCGTTTGCGCCTAGCCAATTTTTACCTGCAGGGGAGCTTGGCGGAAAAGAGTTTGGAAACGAAAAGGGCGCGCTAATAGCCGGGCATAACGACACCCACTTTGCATTTTTACAAAACGCCAAAGTGGGAGAGGCGTTTACTTTGCAACTGCAAAGTGGGGTGATTCAAAATTATAAGGTAACGGGGATTGAGGTTATTCATCAATCCCAAAACTCATTTTTACAAACACCTGGGCTGTATTTGCTTACCTGTTACCCTTTTGATTCGCTTGCCTCGGGTACTGATTTAAGGTTGCTTGTATCTGCGCAAATGTCTTCGCCTGATTCACTAAGCGGTATATCAACCACGAGTTCTTGATGGCGCTGGCTTACCATTACGCCAATAAATACCACAAATATGCTCAGCCATTGCCAAACGTTGAGCACTTCGCCCAAAATAATAGCTGACAAAATAAGTGTAAAAATAGGAATTAAATTAGAGTACGCAGCAGCGGTTAATACCGATACCTTGCTAATTGCATAGTTGTACATGCCATACCCGCCAAGGGTTACACACGAGCCTAAATACAAAATGCTCATAAGCGCGGTTAAGTCGTGTTGGTTTTCGCTTGGTAGGTCGATAAAAAACAAAAACGGCGCAAAAAACAAGCTGCCGCTAATACCTTGCAACGCAATTAAAGTCAGGGGCGAGTAGCGATTAGCTAAATGTTTAATACTTACGGTATAAAATGCAGCGCACACCATAGCCATAAGCTCTAAAAAGTTACCTAGTAACGGATTAGGTGCTTGGTCGGTACTTGGTGAAAGAAGCGTAAGTAAAATACTGCCACCTATACACAGCGTAAAACCGACAACAATGGCTTTGCTTATATGCTCTTTAAGTAATACAAAGGCAAGCAACGCAATAATAATAGGTAAGCAAGAGACAATAACACCGGCCTGCGAGGCTGATGTGTATTCCATTGCATGGCCTTCAAATAAAAAGTATAAGCAAGGCTCAGCAAGCGACATACCCACTAAATACTTCCAGTCACCTTTTAAGTACTCAAACCGAATAACGTAGCGCCATAAACAAAGCGACAAAACTAACGTGGTGAGCATGCGTAAAAATATCACCAATGCAGGGTCGTAAATAGCAATGGCGTATTTAAGCGCAATAAAAGAGCTGCCCCATAAAAAGGTGGCAATAATTAAACATAAACTGGCAGGCATAGAGAGTAATTTACTTAATTTAATAAAATCAGATCCTAGCATGAAAATTTTTAACTTGTTCAAAAATACCGAGCTGGTATAAATTAATTCATCTTTAATTAATCAATAGTAAAAAGCACATGCAAAGGGAACAGGTAATAGTTGTAAAGCTTGGTACAAGCGTACTAACTGGCGGCACCGATAAGCTAGACAAAGCACATATGGTTGAATTAGTACGCCAATGCTGCGAGCTTAAAAAGCAGGGTCATCACGTTATTTTAGTATCGAGCGGTGCAGTTGCTGCTGGGCGCGAACAACTATTAAAACCCTGTGGCAGAAGCTTAATTGATAAACAAATGCTTGCTGCAATTGGACAAGGTCAACTTATTCATATTTGGCAGAGCTTGTTTGCTTTATATGGGGTAAATGTAGGGCAAATGCTGCTTACTCGCGCTGATGTAGACGACAGAGAGCGCTACCTTAATGCCCGCGATACACTCAATGCGTTATTAAATTACGATGTTGTGCCCATCATTAACGAAAATGACGCAGTCGCTACCAGTGAAATAAAAGTAGGCGACAACGATAATTTATCGGCACTTGTCGCTATTTTGGCTAATGCTAATAAGTTACTGCTACTTACCGATCAAGAAGGCTTATTTACCAGCGATCCGCGCACAAACGCCGATGCCACCCTCATTGGTGAAGTAACACATATAAACGATGAGCTGCGCCAACTTGCTGGTGGCAGTGGTACAAATTTAGGCACCGGCGGTATGGCAACTAAACTGCAAGCAGCCGACATTGCAAGGCGTGCAGGCGTTGAAGTTATTATTGCTAAAGGCGCAGGCAAAAACGTTATTTTAAAATGCATGAGTGACGAGTTACCAGGCACACGCTTTTTAAAACTCACCGCTCCAAAAGATGGCCGTAAAAAATGGCTACTAGCTGGGCCTAAAAGCACCGGCCAAATTGTTATAGATGCTGGCGCTATTACAGCGCTGCAAAATAAAGGCGCAAGCTTACTCGCTAAAGGCGTTACTAATGCATTTGGACGTTTTGAACGCGGCGATTTAATTGATTTAATAGATAATAAAAATCAAGTGATTGCACGTGGTTTAACGCGTTTTAGCAGTACCGAGGTAAATAAAATCAAAGGCGCACACTCAAATCAAATAGGTGAGTTACTTGAATACGATAGTGGTGCAGAAGTATTGCATCGCGACGACTTAGTATTACTTTAATACCTATTCTAAAGGATTAGTTAATAAGTATTATCTCATAACTTAGTAAATTCATGAGTATTGTCTAGACTAATAAAAGTTTAATTAGTTTAGGCAGTGTAATGAAGGCAAATAAGTGTGGGCACGAATGGATTATTAAGCTTACCCAGCAAGAGGAAGAAAGTGATTTAGATAGCGCATTAATACAAATAATTAGCGACTTGCTCGAAGTTGATAATTTTGCCATTTACGTCAATAAAAATTTTTCAGCCCCCATACCCCCTACTCTTATTAATCCAAATAGTAATTTAGAGCAATTAAGCCCAGATGAAGCATCATTGTTATTACAAAAGGTTACTCAAAATAAAATTAGGGTGAGCTATGCCTTTAGTCGCACAACAAGTTACGTGCCTATTTATCATTTTGGAAAAGTAGTCGGCACTTTATTAATAGAAACCGAGCAAGAATTACCAGAACGAACAACTATGTTAGCTGTACATATTTTAAATATTTATGCTAATCAGCTTGGGCTATTATATAAGTCGCGGTTAGATCCACTTACAGAGCTTTTAAATAGGCAAACATTTGATAAAAAAGTAATTGAGATTGTATCGGGTAACGGTTTTTTGTTACCAAGAAATGATAACAATAAAAAGCGACGTTGGTACTTAGCAATTGCCGATATCGACAACTTTAAAAATATTAATGATAACTACGGGCATGTAATTGGCGATGAGGTTATTTTACTTGTTGCACGGCTACTAAAAAATAATTTTAGAATAGAAGACTATGTATTTAGGTATGGTGGTGAAGAATTCGCAATGTTATTTCGAGCAAAAACAGAGGCTGATGCACATGTTGCACTTAACCGGTTACGCCTTAATGTTGCCCAATACCCCTTTCCACAAATTGGCCAATTAACCATTAGCATTGGTTTTTTAGAGTTAGTGAGTATTGATACTGTATCAAGTATTGTTAATCAGGCTGATTTAGCGCTTTACTACTCTAAAAATACTGGCCGTAATAGAGTTACCTCCTACAGTGAATTAGAAGTTAATAACGAACCAAAGATAGATAACAGTATTGAGCTTTTTTGATTGTAAATTTGTGCTAAAATCTGGCTCCTTAAATTGTTGTAAGCAGAGCACAGAACATGAAATTAGTTCGTTGGTTTTTAGGTTGTATAATCTTATTCTTTAATTTTGTATTTACTCCTCGCAGTAAAAAGCGTGCAAGCGACGAGCAAGCACAGCTTGATCAGCAAACTTCACAATTTAAACTGTATCAATTTAAAGCATGCCCGTTTTGTGTAAAAGTACGTCGTGCTATTAAGCGCGAAGGCTTAAACATAGAAACGCGTGATGCAAAAAATAATGAGCAATATCGTCAAGAGCTTCTTGAGCAAGGCGGCAAAGTTAAAGTGCCTTGCCTGCGTATAGAGCAAAACGGCCAAGTACAATGGTTGTATGAATCAAACGATATTATTGCTTACTTAAACAAAGTAGCTGCATAAACCACTTTTATTATCTCACTTATTTAAAGAGAATTTACCATGACAATTCGCACCCGTGTTGCCCCGTCGCCAACTGGTGACCCGCATCTTGGCACCGCTTATATCGCCTTATTTAACTACTGTTTTGCTAAACAACAAGGCGGTGAATTTGTACTTCGTATAGAAGATACAGACCAAGTACGTAGCACGCCAGAGTCTGAACTTGCGATTATGGATAGCTTACGCTGGTTAGGGCTTGAGTGGGATCATGGTCCTGATGTGGGTGGCGAATTCGGTCCTTACCGTCAATCTGAGCGTAGCGATTTATATAAAAAATACGCGCATCAGTTAGTTGACGATGGGAAAGCGTTTTACTGCTTTGCAACAAGCGAAGAGCTTGATCAAATGCGTGAAGAGCAAATGGCAGAAGGCTTGCGCCCTAAATACGACGGTCGTGGTTTAAACCATACAGATGAAGAAATTAAAGCAAACTTAGCTGCAGGCAAACCTTACGTTATACGTATGAAAATCCCAAGCGAAGGCACATTTAAGTTTAACGACTACCTACGAGATGAAATTGAGATCCCGTGGGAAAACGTAGACATGCAAGTGCTTTTAAAAGCGGATGGTTTCCCAACGTACTTTTTAGCGAACGTAGTTGATGACCACCATATGCAAATTAGTCATATTTTCCGTGGCGAAGAGTGGATTAACTCAGCACCTAAGTTATTAAAACTTTACGAAGATTTTGGTTGGGAAGCGCCAGTACTTGGTCATTTACCATTACTCCGTAACCCAGATAAATCAAAGCTATCTAAGCGTAAAAATCCAACGTCTATTAACTACTATAAAGAAATGGGTTACCTACCAGAAGCCGTGCTTAACTACTTAGGTCGTATGGGTTGGTCAATGCCAGATGAGCGTGAAAAGTTCACACTTAATGAAATGATTGAAAACTTTGACATGAAGCGCGTATCGCTTGGTGGCCCAGTATTCGACGTGGATAAGTTAAGCTGGTTAAACGGCATGTGGATCCGCGAAAATCTAACCGACGAGCAGTTAATTCAGCGCTTTGTTGATTGGAAGTTTAACGGTGAAATGTTAGCTAAAGTATTACCTGAGGCTAAAACGCGTATTAATACCCTTTCGGATATGGTTGAGCTGGCAGGGCACTTTGTAGGTGGTATTCCAACTTACGACCCTGCGCTATTAACAGCTGTTAAAGCAGACGAAAACGTAATACGCCAAGCACTACAATTTTTTGTATGGCAGCTAGAAGGCTTACGTAGCTTTGATAAGCCCGCTATTTTTGCAATTGCAAAAGAAGTGGCTACATTCCACGAGCTTAAAATTAAAGACTTTTTAGAGCCAATTTTTGTCGCAATTACAGGCAAAACATCAAGTACGTCAGTGCTTGATGCAATGGAAATATTAGGCTCTGACTTATCACGTGCTCGTTTACGTGTAGCGCTTGCTCATTTAGGTATTTCTAAAAAGCAGGCTAAAAATATAGAGCGTGCGTACCGCGAATACCCAAGTGCATAATTGCTATACAATGTACTTTTAAAAGCCGAGCTTAGTAAAATAAGTTCGGCTTTTTTGTTTCAGGCTGTTTAGCTATATGACATCGTATTTTGATATTGTTTAACTAAAGTATTAGGGTCTGTTGATCTTTTCGGATTAAAATTTGTTCAAACTAGGGGCTATTTAATCGCGGCGCGAGGTTTGTAACCTAGTGAGCTAAGTAAAAACCGAGCAACAAAGAGTAAATAGCCCCTAGAAAGAACCCTTTGGGCAGCGCCTGTTTGGCATTAATGCTACGTTATCGCCCATTTATGGGGAATAACCACACTACATAGGCTTTGCCTTGCCTAAATACCAAACAGACTGCTGCAAATTTAACCTTGAAAGATCAACAGACCCTAGTACTTAGCCCAATGATACAATAGGGAATATAAACTCATAGGAGGCAGTATGATTGCAACCGTTAAAAACAAAGCCATTTTTAGCAGTAACACATTTTCGATAAACCTTGTTACTTACCCAACCAATCATAGCGTAATGAACCATATTGACCCTGTGCAGCAAGGGCGCTATTACAAGCTCAATTTTGTATTAGAGAAACCTAAAGCGGGTGGGGTATTTAAATGCTCAAAAAGCATTATAAATTTATTTAATCGCGTGTATTTGTTCAGACCCGATAAGTACGAACACAGCGTATCTAAAATCGAGTCTGGAAAGCGTGTGCTACTGAGCTTTGCGCTTAATATATAATTTGCACTTTTACTTATTAATAGTCGTAGGCCTGTCCGGTGCATAAAACAGATAGGTCGCAATACGATACAGAGGTTTCACTACAGGAATTAATAGTAAAAGCATTTCCGCCTCTGCGCATAGCATCAGCTTTAAGTAAATCAATCGCGTTTGATTTAGAGCGATTGTAACTTACATTATTGCTGCCCATGCCGTCGCCATCACAGCTTTCACCTTCTATTCGGCCTAAAAGTGTTGCGCCACTTTCGTGTGCTTCTTGGTCGCTATAAAATTGCTGTAAATCTCTTTTATTAACGTATGTGCCAATTTCTTGAGATAAAACACCGTTGTCTATATCTGTATGATAAGTCATTCCTGAACAACCAGTTATTGTGGCCAGCACTGTTATTGTCATTATAAAACGTAGCATATTTATTAGTCCCTTAATTTATTATTTGAAATAGTAAATTACTAACAAAATCAAATGCGGGCAATGTTTACTACTAAGTAAATTGTTAGCATTTGTAAATGTATTTAGATTTTACTGAGCATAGGGTAAGTAAACAAAAAGAAGTGGCAAACATTAACTAACCAATGGCACATAATAGCCCACGCTAAGCGCTGCGTTTTATAAACAATATAGCTATATCCTAAGCCTGCAATAAATGAAACCAATACATAGTTAAATCCTCCAGCAAAATGCGCCAAAGCAAACACTGCTGCTGTCATTATTGGAGCAAGTAGCGCTAGGCGAGTAGATGTGATTATTTGGCTAAGTTTGGTTTGTAATAAACCTCTAAACAAAGCTTCCTCAGCTACACAGGTAAATAAAAGATTAATAGCAATAAAGGCTATCCAAAAGTCAGGAACCTTAGGATTAAAGCTTACAAGTCCAAGTGTTAAAGCCGCAGTGAGCGAAGCTAAAACAGTAGCAATAATTATAAAAATAGGTTGTTTAACGTTTAATGGGCCTGCTTTATTAGAGTCTGCTTTTAAAGCTTTTTTATTCGAATAAAAGTAAGCACAAAGGAATAACCCAGCCATAGCTTTATCAAAATTAGCATAAAGGGTAAAAGCAATCGCATCGCTTGTAATACGCTCATCTATAACAATAGGGAGGTTATTAAAACCAGGCACCCAATGAAGTGCTAATGCCAGTGAGGAAATTATAAAAACAGTACCTAAAATAGCGCGTATTATTGCCCGCTTTGCATTTAGCACACAGTAGTATAAAACAACGTAAAGCCCAGTGCTGAGCAGAGCATACAAATTTATATAACCTTGAAAATACCCACTTAGAACACTTAAAGCCATTAAGTAGTGCCAAAGGGGTTGCCGCATTATTGATATTTTGCAGTACGGAAAAACACATATAATTGATAGTGCTAATAAATAAAAGGTCATTGTTTTTTATTACTCTGTTTTATTTAGCCATTAATCTAACAGATTCGACCTCTCAATATTTTTTTTCTGGTAATATAGATAGGTTATAAGCAGTTTAAGCAGTGAACAAACTATGTTAAGTCCTTTTTTTCAGCAGCATGCTGATTATGTTTCTATCTCTCGTGAGCAGGGTTGTCGCTTCGCTAAATGCGTTGCTGACGATTACAATCCACTTCATGACAAAGATGCCAAAAAGTTTTGCGCGCCAGGAGACTTACTTTTTTCATTGGTACTAGACCGCTACGGTATTAGTGAACAAATGGAATTTACTTTTGCCGGTATGGTTGATGAAAACACCAAACTACATTTCCCTGAGGGAGCCGATGAGTTTGATGTTACCAATGGCGAAAAAGTAATTTTAAAGGTAAAGCGCAGCGGTAAAACCAGCCAATGCCCAGCACTAACTAATAGTCTAATAAAAAATTATGTTGAGTTTTCTGGTACTACCTTTCCGCATGTAATTATCCCATTAATGGGCAAGCAAGAGGTAATGATAAACCCTGCTCGTCCGATGGTAATTTACGAATCAATGCTCATTAATCTTGATAACCTTGATATAACAACGCCAATACTTGAATTTGCAGAGCCAAGCTTTGAGTACACTGGTAAGCGCGGAAAAATTACACTACGTTTTAACCTGTTAGAAAACGGCGTTAAAGTGGGCAGTGGTGAAAAGCATATGGTGGTTTCGGGTATTCGCGAATACTGCCAAGCAACAGTTGACGATTTAATCGCGTTTTACAACGAACGTAAAGCAACACTAAAGCCAGCCTAAAGCTACAGAAAATTATAAAAGGCGCTAAATACAAAGGTTATTTAGCGCCTTTTTTATTGTTTTAGCGCTAAGGCGAAAGAGATCAACCGCGATTAAATACTTTTCTGGACTGGTTAATTTACGCAGTACAGTAATATGCGTACAATAGCGCTCTTTGTTATTTTAAAGCTAAGCCTATGTCTGCCACTACGTTCTCATCACTTAATCTCGACCCGTTATTATTAACAGCGATTGAGCAAAATAATTACACTCAGCCTACCGCAATTCAGATTAAAACTATTCCGCCTATTTTAGCCGGAAGTGATGTAATGGGCAGCGCGCAAACAGGTACGGGTAAAACCGCCGCCTTTGTTTTACCTCTATTACATAAGCTTTTAAATACCCCTAAAAAAGATGAGCAAGGCCTTGCCCGCGTTGTAATTTTAACGCCAACACGAGAGCTTGCCCAGCAAGTATTTGCCAGCTTTGAAAAGTATGCACAAGGCACTAACATTAATGGCGCTTTAGCCTATGGTGGTGCAAGTATTGGCCCTCAAATAAAAGCACTTAAAACAGCACAAGTTATAGTGGCGACACCAGGGCGTTTGCTTGATCATATAGTTAAAGGCAGCGTGGTACTTTCAAGCGTAGACTCTTTAGTGTTTGACGAAGCTGACCGCATGCTTGATATGGGCTTTATTGATGAAATTAAACGTATATTGCGCCATATACCAGGCGATCGCCAAACTTTACTCTTTTCGGCTACGTTTGATGACAGCGTGTTTGAACTCAGTAAAAAGTTACTTAAAAACCCAGAACTAATTGAAGTTGATAAACGTAACTCAGCTGCGGTTGAAGTAGAGCAAGTTATTTACGCTGTAGATGAAGACCGTAAGCGCGAACTTGTATCGCACATGATTGGCATGAAAAACTGGCGCCAAGTGCTTATTTTTACTCGCACAAAACAAATGGCTGATAAGCTCGCTAAAGAAATGTGTAAAGATGGGTTAAAAACCGAATCAATCCATGGCGATAAATCGCAAGGCGCACGTGACCGTGCATTGCAAAACTTTAAAGAAGGTATTACACGCGTACTTGTTGCAACCGATGTCGCTGCGCGTGGTTTAGATATTTCTACACTTAGATACGTAATTAACTTTGAACTACCTTACATTGCCGAAGATTACGTGCACCGTATTGGCCGTACAGGTCGTGCTGGTGAACAAGGACTTGCTATGTCGCTGGTAAGTCTTGATGAGCAATGGCTGCTAGAAGAAATTGAAGTACTACTCGATACGCGTTTAACGCCGCAGTGGTTAGAAGGTTACGAGCCAGATCCTAATAAAAAGCCAAAAGATAATCGTAAAAATACTAACAAGTCGCGAAAAGATCGCGATAAAAAACGCATAACAGGTAAAAGAGAGCCAAGTAGGCGTCGTAAATAATAGCTTTTACTTTACTTTTTTGCCTATACTGGAGCTATTAAATAGCCGAGGTAAAGTTAATGTTTGAAACTGATAAATGGGCATTCTCTGGTGTTGATGGCCAAATATCTTTGCATAAATGGCAAAAAACAATGGACCTTATCACGGGGCTTTTTTCTGCCCCGTCTGGTTATATAGTTCAGGCAACAAGCAAAGGCTATCGCGTTGTTATTAGAAGTAACGAAGGTGGCTCAAGCTTTGAAACCAATCCGATACTTCCTCCTCAAACACCTCTTTTTTGTCGGCACGTCGCTGAAACTAATAATATTTTATATGTTAATGATGCAAGCAATAACGATGCATGGAACACACTGCCAGAAGTAGTTGAGGATGGTGTTGAATCGTACTTAGGTTTACCTATTCATTGGCCTGAAGGCGAAGTATTTGGCACGCTATGCTTAAAAGACACTAAAATAACTAGCTATACCGATGAATACTTTGAGCTCATAGAGCAACTACGCGATTTAATTGAAGACGACCTAGCGCTTGTGTATAGCTATGAGCAAATGCGCGAAATAGCCATGTTAGACTCATTAACGAGTATTTATAATCGCCGAGCACTTAACTTACTAGCTCAGCAAAAGCTTAATTTAGCACTGCGTTTGGGCTTCGACGTATGTTGCTTGTTTATTGATATAAACGACTTTAAAAAATTAAACGACACCTGCGGACATGAAGTGGGCGACAAAGCCTTAATTATATTGGCAGATACGCTAAAAACACATTTAAGAGATGCCGATATAGTAGGGCGTTTAGGTGGTGATGAGTTTGTTGCAGTAATGCAATTAAGCGATAAAGGTAAAATTAGCTTCATCACGGATAAGATATCCTCTGAGTATTCAAAATCTTTACTCAAAGAAGACGTTTGCGATTTATCGCTCAGCATAGGTTATAGTTTTACTAATAAACAAAAGCAGCCCTTTGAAGCGCTATTAAATGATGCAGACCACGCAATGTATAAAAATAAACAAGCGTATAGGCTCGCTAAAAAAGCAGAATAATAAAAGGAAGTTCGTCATGACTCATGCCACAAAAACTTGGCTAGTTTTTTCTGCGATAGGTTTTATTTTTGGTGTTATGTGCTCCTCTATGGGGTTTGCCTTAAAAAGGCTTGAGAGTAATAACCAAAAATAGCTTCAATGAATAGCTTAAACTGCAAATTTTTACTTGTACTTCTTAATTTATTTTTCAAAGTACGGACATAAAAAAAGCAAGCCATGAGGCTTGCCAAGAAGGGTGTTAATTAGCTCTTACCTAGCCTTTAAGCTATTAATTTTTCAGCAAGGTTTAATTCCATAATAGCTTTTAATAAACGGTATAAGTTAATTGACGCGTCAATTTCTTCTTTACGGTTTGTTAAGCTTTCAATATTTAAGCCCAGTGGCACGTCTAGGTGCGCACAGCTTTTAAGTATTAAGTCGAGGTTTTCGCGGCAAATACGGACCGATTCGCTTAATGTATTGTCTGCATCAAGCATGCGCCATTTTGTTGCCTCTGGCACTGAGATACCCAACCATTGCATAAATTCTAAGGTTTTTTCGCCGCCGCACGGGGTAAACGTTAATATAATACGTTGAGGTGTAATACCCTGCGCTTTACATGTACGTGCGTAGCTAGTAATTAGCTCTATAGTCGCTTGTGCATCGTAAACAGCTTGCGATATAAAAAACTGACAACCTTGTGCTGTTTTTTCTATTAATCGTTCGTGCTCATTTCGTTTACTTGAATGGCGTTCAGCAATCGTAACGCCACCTAAAAAGAAATCATCTGATTGCTCAGCCAATGCTTTATAAGCATCTGGCAGGCTTAGCTTTATATCGCCTATCGATGATGGGCTACCTACTAAAACAACATTTTGTAAATCGTAGTCGTTTTTAGTTTCACTTAGCCAATCTTTAAATTCGCCTACGCCACGCTGCGCCACACTTTTATAAGTAATTACATCTTGTGCAGATAAATTACGAAGTAAATGGCTGTATTCACGCGGATCAACGGTTTGTTTAAACGCAAATGGACGGTCTTGATTAGTTCGGCTGCTTTCGTCTTGAATGTCGTAAATTATCACGCCGTCGTATTCAATTTCGTGTAAGCGACCTAATAGCTTTTCTGCAATGGTTTTTAATTGCGCTTTATCGGTGCCAATTTTAGGCGGGGTAGTACCAATAAGATAAACACCTTGATTGGTGTCCACTATCTTCTCTTTTAGTGATAAAGCCATAATCCTCATTCCAGCTAAGTTTGTTTTGATGGATTTAATATAGCAGCCATTTAGACGTCTAGATAGATTTATTTAATGAAAGTTTTTCAATTAACATGATGTTTATTCATAGTGCTTGTTCCCATAATTTATAATTGACACAGTTGTTTACATAATAAATTCCCTTGGGGCTCTTATATTTATTGGCTATGGGGCATAATTAAAGAGTTAAATCTGACAACAAATTTGCTCAATTTAAAAAGGGACAACAATGAAATTTAAATTATTAGCAACCAGCTTAGCGGTATCGCTGGCGTTAACAGGTTGCGCCATGCAACAAAACCAAAGCACGCAAACAACAGCACAACAAGAACAAGTAAATAAAGCTGATGACCGTGTTTTTTCACAAGATTACTTAATTGAAGAGCTAGAAAACGGCTTACGTGTCATGGTTGTTAAAACCGATTACCCTGATGTAGTGTCGCTGCAAATTCCGGTATCGGTTGGATCGCGTAACGAAGTTGAAGAGGGCAAAACAGGCTTTGCTCACTTTTTTGAACACATGATGTTTAAAGGCTCACAAAAATACCCTGAAGATGTGTACTCAGACATATTAAAAAATTCAGGTGTTGATAACCGCGCTTATACAACAAACGATTACACAAATTACCATTTAAACTTTTCAAAGCAGCATCTTGATAAAGTACTTGAGCTTGAAGCTGATATTTTTCAAAACTTAACCTACACCGAAGAACAATTTAGAACCGAAGCCCAAACGGTAAAAGGTGAGTACTTAAAAAACAACGCGAGCCCAATTCGTAAATTATTAAGCGCTGTACGCGAAGAGGCGTTTGATAAGCACACGTATAAACACACCACTATGGGCTTTTTTAAAGACATAGAAGCCATGCCTGATCAAATGGCCTATGGTAAAGAGTTTTTTGCTAAGTTTTATAAACCTGAGTATGTGTCACTTGTTATTGTGGGCGATGTAGACCCACAAGCAACAATGGCAATGGTTAAAAAACATTGGGGCAGCTGGAAAAAAGGTAACTATGTTGCTGATATTAAAGCAGAGCCTGTGCAACAAGCACCAAAATATTTACACCAGCAAGATGAAGCGCTACCAGGGCATTGGTTACTCGTATCGTACAAAGGCGCTGCGTGGGAGCCTGCTAAAAAAGACAGAGCGGCGCTTGATTTAATCTCACAGCTTTATTTTTCTAGTAATTCAGATTTATATCAAGAGCTAGTGGTCGACAAACAAATTGCCAGCCAAATGTTTACCTATAACCCAGAGACTAAAGATCCGGGTTTATTACACGTATTTGTTAAAGTAGAAAACGCAGATGATTTAGCCACTGCGCGCGATGTCATTAATCGAACTTATGCAAAAGCACGCACTGAGCTTGTTGATGAGCAAAAGCTAAGTGATTTAAAATCGAACCTTAAATACAGCTTTATAAATGGCTTAGATTCGTCGCAAGCGATTGCATCAACCCTTGCCAGCTACATGCATTTTGAGCGCGATCCAGAGGTTATAAACCAGCTGTATAAATCGGCAGATAACATCACCAGCGCAGACATTAAAGCCGTTGCTAATAAATACTTTACTGATAACGCACGTACCACATTAACAATGTCGGCACTTGATAAAGCCCCAGGTTTTGAGCAAGAAGTTAATTTAAATACGCTTACTGCAAAGCTTGAACAAGCACCCGCGGCACCTGCATTTAAAGTACTTGATAAAACCAATAGCTCGCCGTTAATCGATGTTAACTTTTTATTCAATACCGGCGCGGCTGCCGACCCTCAAGGCAAAAAAGGTGTTGCTGCGCTCACTGCGGCTATGCTTGCACAAGGTGGCTCAGAGGCGACAAGCTATAAAGATATTCAAAAAGCACTTTATCCGCTTGCAGGTAGCTTTGGTTATCAAATAGATAAAGAAATGCTGTCGTTTCAAGGGCGTATTCATAAAGACAATGCAGCGCAGTGGTATTCACTTGTGAGCGATCAATTATTAAACCCAGGCTTTAGAGACGATGACTTTAAACGCCTTAAAAAAGAAATGATCGATGGTATTAAATCAGGCTTAAAAGCATCTAACGATGAAGAGCTAGGCAAAGAAGTGCTATACAGTGCACTTTACAAAAATCATCCTTACGAAAGTTACAACTACGGTGATATTTCGGATTTAGAAGCGTTGACGATAGATGATGTTAAAGCGTTTTATAACAGCGAGCTTACGCAATCTAAACTCACGGTTGGTTTAATTGGGGCTGTGCCTGCAAACCTTAAAGCTAAAATGATGAGCGATTTTGCAACGCTACCAAAAGGTGAGCAAAGCCGTTTAAGTATTCCTGATGCGCCAGTGCTTAAAGGTCATCATGCAACTATTGTAGAAAAGTCAGCGCAATCGACGGCGGTATCGTTTGGTTTCCCTATTGATACAATAAGAAGTAGCGAAGACTGGACAGCCCTTTGGCTTGTGCGTTCGTACTTTGGTGAGCACCGTAGTTCTAACAGCTTTTTATATGAGCGCATTCGTGAAACTCGCGGCATGAACTATGGCGATTACGCATACATTGAATACTTTCCACGTGGTATGTTTCAAACCAAGCCAGATGCAAACCTAGGGCGCTCAGAGCAAATATTTCAAGTGTGGTTACGCCCACTTCGCTCTAATAACGATGCGCACTTTGCAACACGTACCGCCTTGTTTGAGCTAGATAAGCTAATTAAAAATGGTATGAGCGAAGGCGATTTTGAAGCTACGCGTAACTTTTTAATTAACTTTGTGCCGCAAATGGTTGCAAGTCAAAATCGCCAATTAGGTTACGCGCTTGATAGCGAATTTTACAACACTGATAGCTTTGTAAGTTACGTAACTAATAAACTTAAAACGCTAACGCTTGCTGATGTTAATCGCGTTATTAAAGAAAACTTACAAACAGACAATGTTCACTATGTATTTATTACTGGTGACGGCGCTGATATGCAAAAACGTTTAGCATCGCAGCAAACCTCACCAATGGTTTACAACACTAATAAACCTGCTGAGCTGGTTGCTGAGGATAAAGTAATTGCTGATTATAAATTAGCAATTCCTGCAAAAAATATTGAAGTGATGAAAGTCGATAAAGTATTTCAATAATTTAAGTGTTTTTTAAGCGTTAAAATAATGCCTCGGTGCTATAAGCATCGAGGCATTTTTATTATTTAATAATGAAACTTAATAAACAGTTATACCTAATAACCAGAACAAATAACTAAGGGATTAACACCTTAGTGGTTAAATCCGTTAGACTTGGGAAAAGGCTATTTTATATCAACTTAAGGCAGTGCAGTATTATGCGTCATGCAATTTGGCAACAGCTTCGCGACGAAGCTAACGATGTAGTAAAACGTGAACCATTATTAGCAAGTCATGTTTATTCATGTGTTTTAAATCATGATTGTTTAGGTTCGGCATTGAGCTTTATTGTTGCTAATAAGTTGGCTGATGCGGTGGTATCTGCATTCACTATCCGAGAGCTGTTTGACCAAGCATTTGTAAAATGTGACCGTATGCTATCTTTTGTTGCTGAGGACATTAAAGCGGTAAAAGACCGCGACCCTGCATCAGAAACCTATCTTACGGTTATATTAAATCTAAAAGGTTTTCATGCTATTCAGGCGCACCGTTTGGCTAATTGCTTGTGGCAACAAAACCGCAAAGAGCTAGCGCGCTTTATTCAAAGCCGTAACTCTGAAGTGTTTGGGGTCGATATTCACCCAGCATGTAAAGTGGGTAAAGGCATTATGTTTGACCACGCAACCGGTATTGTTATTGGTGAAACAGCGGTAATTGAAGATAACGTATCAATTTTGCAATCTGTAACGCTTGGCGGTACGGGCAATGAGCAGGGCGATCGTCATCCCAAAATTAGAGCAGGCGTATTAATTGGCGCCGGCGCTAAAGTACTTGGTAATATTGAAGTAGGTGAGGGCGCACGAATTGGTGCGGGCTCAGTTGTGCTTAGCAATGTTCCACCACACACAACCGCTGTTGGCGTACCCGCTAAAATTATTGGTCGACCGGATTGTGAGTGTCCGGCGCAAAGTATGAACCAAAACTTTTTAGCAAATCCTGAGCCTGAAAACGAATCGCACACGAGTGCAATGCTATAGGTAATTAAAAAATAATAAAACTTAAAAGGAATTAACATGAACAAGAATAGTTTATTGGCTCTAGGGATTGGGTTTATTGCGGGTGTAGGTTTAACTTGGAGCTACTTTAATGCAGCTTCAAGTCATCCAGAATCTGTTAAGTCGCAGCCAAGTTATGAAAAACAGAAAAAGCTTCATACTGAACAACAAAGTAATGAGGTGTTGAGTAATGCAGACTCTGCAGTACCTGAGCAAGTCGCTAGTATAGAGCCCGCTGAAGTCTCGCCTACAACCAATTCAGAAACCCAAAAGCTTGATGAACTCCCTTTAGAAGAGCAAGTAACTCAGCTTAAGCAGCAACTCGCCGAACAGAAAGCGGCGCTCAAAAGTGTTTTAAAGAAAATGAGGGACCCTTCAGATTTTGAGCAGATTTTACGTGATAAATTTGAAAATCAAACGCGCGATGAAGAATGGGCTTATCGTACTGAAATGGCATTACAAGATTTTTTATTAACAGCTGATTTATCAATTATTCCTGACGTTGTTAGTGCAAAATGTAAAAAAACAGTATGTGAATTTGAACTTGCCGCTCCCACTGATAACGACACATTTGGTAATGCTCAATGGCGAGAGCTAAACGATAAGTTGATGGAACAAGAGTTTTGGCAACAATTTAAAAGCACTACCTCCACATCGAGCGATAGCGAACTTAAAATGTTGCTAAGTACAGAGCTTTAAATAATTTGTGATTCTATAGAGCCATCGACTAACTCTGTAACTAAAACATCGCCTGTTTTAATTTGCCCCACAGATTTAACTACTTTTCCTTGCTGTGTTTTAGTGATGCTATAACCGCGCGCTAAAACATTAAGCGGACTTACCGAGTCTAACCTGCTTGCTTGCAGTGCTAAGCTATTATTCGCTTGTTGTAACTGATGCTGTATAGCTTGGTTTAGCCTAGCTTGTAATTGCGAGAGTTGATGGCTTGCTGAAGCGAGTTTTTTATCAGGTGATTGGCGCATCAAACGCGGCGTTAAGTTATTGAGTGTGCGTTCTTGTTGGTATAAACGATTACGCATAGCTTGTTGCAGCGCAATGCTTAGCTCATCCAAACGTTGTGATTTTTGACTAAGCTGATTACGCGGATGACACAAATTAAGGCGGTGTTGTAACTGCGTTGCTAATGCGCGTTTATCGGCAATACCGTGCTTAAACGCGTTAGATAAACGATTAACTAATTGTGTTACTTTGTTGTGTAACTCTTGCGTATTTGGGCTTACAAGCTCAGCTGCGGCTGATGGAGTGGCTGCACGAACATCAGCAACGTAATCGCTAATGGTTGTATCTATTTCATGGCCTACTGCACTTACTATCGGTAATTCACTTTCAAAAATAGCTCGAGCGAGCTGTTCGTGATTAAAACACCATAAATCTTCAAGTGATCCGCCGCCTCGTCCTAAAATAAGTACGTCAACTTCATCACGAGCATTAGCTAATTCAATTTGATTAATTAAATGTAGGTGTGCTTCTTTGCCTTGTACCATAGCAGGGTAAATGATTACCTCTAGCTGCGGCGCACGGCGTTTAAGTACCGTTAAAATATCTTTTATAGCAGCGCCGGTTGCAGAGGTAATAACACCAATACGATTAATGTTTTGCGGAAGTGGTTTTTTATACGCAGAGCTAAATAATCCTTCGGCGGCCAAACGCATTTTAAGTGCATCGAATTCTTGTTTTAGCTGACCTTCGCCGGCCGGTTCCATATGCTCAACAATAAGCTGGTAGTCACCGCGAGGTTCATAAAGTGATACACGCGCTTTTACTGTAACTTGCGCGCCATTTGCAGGGCGATAGCTTTGGTTGCGATTATTCCCACGCCACATAGCGGCTTTAATTTGTGCTTTATCGTCTTTTAACGAAAAGTACCAATGGCCGGATGCTGGGGTAATAAAATTAGAAATTTCGCCCGTGAGCACTAAAGATGCAAAACCTTGCTCAAGGATTGTGCGAATTTCTCTATTAAGGCGTGAAACGGTGTAAACCGCCTGCGAAGGCTTCGAAAACATAAAAAACAACCTAAAACTATTTATAAAGCAAGGGTCTATTGACCTTTGTAGATTAAAATTTGTTCAAACTAGGGGCGGTTTAATCGCGGCGCGAGGTTTGTAACCTAGTGGGCTAAGTAAAAACCGAGTAACAAAGAGTTAATCGCCCCTAGGCTGAACCCTTTGGGCAGCGCTTGTTTGGAATTGATGCTACGCTATCGCCTATTTATGGGGAATAACCACACTGCATAGGCTCTGCCTTGCCTAAATACCTAACAAACTGCTGCAAATTTAACCTTGAAAGGCTAATAGACCCTATATTATCATAAATATTTGCGAAATATTATTTACTCATGCCAACAACGCTGTTAAAATTTGGCCGCAATTCCTTATCTTAGATCCACATGTGAGAAGTTGCCAAAATGCTTAGAATCGCTAAAGAAGCTCTTACCTTTGATGACGTACTTTTAGTACCTGGTCATTCTACTGTTTTGCCACACACGGCAAATATTTCAACTCGCTTAACGCGTGGTATCAAACTTAACTTGCCGCTTATTTCAGCATCTATGGATACTGTTACAGAAGCTCGTTTAGCTATTGCCCTTGCGCAAGAAGGTGGTCTTGGTTTTATTCATAAAAACATGACTATTGAAGAACAAGCGAAAAACGTACGTAAAGTTAAAACCTACGAAGCAGGTATTGTTTCATACCCTGTAACGGTCACTGCCGATTTAACAATTGCAGATGCAATTGAGCTTTCGCACGAAAAAGGTTTTTCAGGCTTTCCGGTTACCGACAGCAATAATGTGCTTGTAGGCATTGTTACTAGTCGTGATATGCGTTTTGAAACTAAGCTTGAACAGCCTGTTTCTACCGTTATGACCAAAAAAGAAAAGCTTGTTACCGTTAAAGAGGGCGCAGCACGCGAAGAAATTTTAGGCTTAATGCACGAACACCGCATTGAAAAAATCCTTGTTGTTGATGATGAATTTAAACTCAAAGGCATGATCACAGTAAAAGATTACCAAAAAGCCCAAGACAAACCTGACGCATGTAAAGATGACCAAGGTCGTTTACGTGTAGGTGCTGCTGTAAGTGTTGGCGCAGGTACTGATGAGCGTATTGCTGCATTAGTAGAAGCGGGTATTGATGTTTTACTTATCGATACATCGCATGGTCACTCTCAAGGCGTTATTGACCGTGTTACTAAAACTCGCAAAGAGTACCCAGACTTACAAATTATTGCAGGTAACATTGCAACGGCTGAAGGTGCGATTGCACTAGCTGATGCCGGAGCCGATGCAGTTAAAGTAGGTATCGGCCCTGGTTCTATCTGTACTACACGTATTGTTACCGGTTGTGGCGTTCCACAAATTACCGCTATTTCAGATGCTGTTGAAGGCTTAAAAGGTCGCGACATTCCTGTTATTGCTGATGGTGGCATTCGTTTTTCTGGTGATATTGTTAAAGCACTTGTTGCTGGTGCATCGTGTGTAATGGTGGGTTCTCTTCTTGCTGGTACAGAAGAAGCACCAGGTGAAGTTGAATTGTACCAAGGCCGTTATTACAAATCTTACCGTGGTATGGGCTCATTGGGCGCGATGGATCAAAAAGAAGGTTCATCAGATCGTTACTTCCAAAAATCAAACGAAGCAGACAAGTTAGTACCTGAAGGTATTGAAGGTCGCGTAGCTTACAAAGGTCCTATTGCAACGATTATTCATCAGCAAGTGGGCGGCCTACGAAGCGCTATGGGCTTAACGGGTTGTGCAACAATTGAAGAGCTAAATACAAAACCACAATTTGTACGTGTTACTTCAGCAGGTATGGGTGAGTCGCACGTTCATGATGTGCAAATCACTAAAGAAGCACCAAATTACCGCTTAGGTTAAGCAGCGTAATTAATTTAATATACTGGGCTTGCTTTGCAAGCCCTCTTTTTAGTCGTTTATATAAATACCAATTGCATTAATAAAGTGGTCAATTATTGCGACAGATAAATGGCTCAATAACGAGGCAAAAATTTCGATTTTTAGTTCTTCTAAATAAGAAATTTTTAACGTGGTTAGTGAGTTATTTAGCCTGCAAGAATTAGTAATGTTTAATAAAATTGGTATTCAAAGCGGCATTTAGCATCAGACTTTACGAGATACTCCATGAGCAAAGATATTCACGATTCACGAATTCTCATTTTAGACTTTGGTTCACAATACACGCAATTAATCGCGCGCCGTATCCGCGAAATTGGTGTTTACTGTGAGCTATGGGCGTGGGATGTGACTGAAGAGCAAATCCGCGAGTTCAACCCACAAGGTATTATTCTTTCTGGTGGCCCAGAATCAACAACACTTGAAAACAGCCCGCGCGCTCCTGAGTATGTGTTTAATGCAGGCGTTCCTGTATTAGGCATTTGTTATGGCATGCAAACAATGGCAGCTCAACTTGGCGGAAGTGTACACAGCTCTGATAAAAAAGAGTTTGGCTACGCACAAGTTGAAAAAGTAGGCAACTGTGCATTATTTGATGCAATTGAAGACCATATTACTGATGGCGGCAACGGCATACTTGACGTATGGATGAGTCATGGCGATAAAGTAATGGACATTCCAGCTGATTTTAGAACAACAGCTAAAACATCTACTTGTCCACATGCTGCAATGTCTAACGAAGAAAAGCGTTTTTACGGCGTACAATTTCACCCAGAAGTAACGCATACTCATCAAGGGTTACGTTTGCTTGAGCGTTTCGCTATTGATATTTGTGGCTGTGAAAAATTATGGACTCCTGCAAAAATCATTGATGATGCTATTGAGCGTATTAAAGAAACTGTAGGTGATGACGAAGTTATTTTAGGTCTATCTGGTGGTGTTGATTCATCAGTTGTGGCTATGCTTATTCACCGTGCAATTGGCGCAAAGCTAACATGTGTATTTGTTGACAATGGTTTACTTCGTTTAAACGAAGGCCAGCAAGTGATGGACATGTTTGGTAATAAATTTGGCTTAAACATTGTTAAAGTTGAAGCTGAAGAGCAGTTTTTAAATGATTTAGCTGGTAAATCAGACCCAGAAGATAAACGTAAAGCTATTGGTCACACGTTTATTAATGTATTTGATGAGCAAGCCAAAAAGCTTAAAAATGCGAAATGGTTAGCACAAGGTACAATTTATCCTGACGTCATTGAATCTGCGGCATCTGCCACAGGTAAAGCGCATGTTATTAAATCTCACCACAATGTGGGCGGATTACCAGATGACATGAAAATGGGCCTTGTTGAGCCATTGCGTGAATTATTCAAAGATGAAGTACGTAAAATTGGTCTAGAGCTAGGTTTACCGTACGACATGCTTTACCGTCATCCTTTCCCTGGACCAGGTTTAGGTGTACGTGTACTTGGCGAAATCAAAAAAGAGTACTGTGATTTATTACGCCGCGCAGATGCAATCTTCATTGAAGAGCTTCACAAAGCTGAGCTTTACCATAAAGTAAGCCAAGCGTTTACTGTATTCTTACCAGTTAAATCGGTAGGGGTTATGGGCGATGCACGTAAGTACGATTGGGTTGTATCACTTCGTTGTGTAGAAACAATCGACTTTATGACAGCACGCTGGTCACATTTACCGTATGAGTTTTTAGGTGTGGTTTCAAACCGTATCATTAACGAAATTGATGGTATTTCTCGTGTTGTTTACGATATTTCAGGTAAGCCACCTGCAACTATTGAGTGGGAATAATACTAAATAAGTAAGCCTACTTTGCTGAGCTTATTATTGCACATTAAAAAGCCCGTTTATTAAACGGGCTTTTTTACGCGCTAATTTTTAACTTTTAGCTTTTGGCTCTAACTCAGTTAGTAGGCCTTTTACGAGACTTACGCTGCCAAGCAGTAAAATAAATGTAAAAGGTAGTGCGGCAATAATGGTTATATATTGTAGCGCCTGAATAGACTCCGTACCGCCAATCCAGAGCATGAGCATTGCAATAACTCCGGCAATATTTGCCCATACTAGCTTTTGCTTTATTGGCACTTCAAGCTTCCCGCCTGATGTAAGGCTATCAATTACTATAGAGCCAGAATCAAGTGTGGTTACAAAGAATATAATTATTAATGCCACAGCTAAAAGTGAAAGGACGGTACCAAAAGAGTACGCATCAAGCATGTAAAATAAGCTAAGTGACACATCGGTAATACCTTGATCAGCACCGAGTACGCCAATTTCATTTATAACTTGATCAATAGCCACACCACCGAATACCGACATCCACGCAGTGGTAACTAAAGTGGGGATAAGAAGTACATATACTAAAAATTCGCGTATGGTACGCCCTTTAGAAATGCGCGCTACAAACATACCAAAACACGGAGCATAAGCCACCCACCAAGCCCAATAGAACACAGTCCAACCGTGAAGCCACTCGGTGTCTTCTCGACCGGTGCTAGAACTCAGCGGAATAATATTTTTCACATAACCTATTACTGCTGTGTAGACTGAATCAAGTACAGTGGTAAAGTTTAAAATAAATACAAGCACCAAAAACACAATAGCAATGCCCATATTTATATTACTGAGCAATTTAACGCCGCCATCCATACCACGCACAATAGATAAAATAGCTAAGCCCATAATCAGCAAAATAATGCCTTGTTGTAATAACAATGAATTTTCGAACCCTAAAACATGGCTGATACCACTAGCCGCTTGCGATCCCCCTAGACCTAGCGATGTAGCAAGGCCAAAAAGAGTAACCAACACAGCCATTACATCTATAACATCACCTAGTTTTCCCCATACACGATCTCCAAAAAGTGGGTAAAACACTGAGCGCATAGAAAGCGGTAAACCTTTGTTATAAACAAAGTATGCTAAGCACAGTGCGGTCATGCCATAAATAGCCCATGCATGAAGCCCCCAGTGAAAAACAGTTGCCCCCAAAGCCATCTCTCGGCCTTGTTCAGTAAAGGGCTCAGTATTTAGCGGTGTACCAAACCAGTTAGTGTAAAACGCGGTAGGCTCGGCTACCCCCCAAAAAATAAGGCCAATACCCATACCTGCTGCAAACAGCATAGAAATCCAAGAAAGGGTAGAGTATTCCGTCTTTGCTTTATCACCTCCTAATCTAATTTTACCTAGCGGTGAAGCTGCTATACCTATTGCAAATAGTAGGAGTATGTTTGCGCCCCACATAAATACGTAGTCAAAGTTTGTTAGAGCTGCATTTTTTATTGTGTTAATAGCGTCTTTAGCTTCGCTAGGTGAGAGAGCAAGTAGAGTAATAATAAATAGTAGAGATAATCCAGTAGAAACGGAAAACACATTACTATGAATATCCATGCCCCATTTACTAACGTTATCTTGACCTACTTGATAATCGGTTGAGTCGATACTGTATTTTTTTGATTTAAACTTCATATAACGTGGCGTGAACTATTAGCTAAGCCAATAGTAAAGCTCCTCCATATTTGCATTTTAAATGATCCGCGAAAGTAAGATACATGATGAAATATGTAATTAGGTAATAAGGCGCGGATCCCCTAGGATTAAAATCGTACCACAAATGCTAATAATGTTATTGAGTTGTTTATGCTCTTTGGTTTAATAAATTTACAAATTATTTTTGAGCTATGGCGACTATTAGTTATGCATATTTAAAAAATTGTCCATATACTTCAACTAAAATCAGCTGTGCTTTAAAGAATTTAATTTATGAAACAAAGTTAAATACACTGTATTTGTGTGCTAATTCATCGTTTTGCTTATTTTAAAAGCAGTTGAACTAAAAAAGTGATTTATTGCTTTACCTTTTCTCAAAGGTCTCTATAATTCGTCGACATTGCAGGGGCGTAGTTCCAATTGGTAGAACAGCGGTCTCCAAAACCGACGGTTGGGAGTTCGAATCTCTCCGCCCCTGCCATTTCTTCTTTACATCGTTTTTATTACTTCATATATTGTTCAAGTGTTTAATTTACTGAGTTGTTATGCATCAACGTTACGCAGCTATTTTTGGTATAGAAAACCTCGAACTAAATCAACATTATTGTCCAAACAATACTAATTCTGCTTCAGGGCCTATACAAAGTACTGAGCCTTTAACGCTTAATAAGCAGTTATTTACTGATATAAAGCTAAGTGCTCAACCTATGGTTATTAATAGTGTGCTCAAAGGCAGTGAAATGCAGTTAACCGATGATAAGCTTATATTGCCAACCCAACAGCTCAGTGCTAATGATAAACGCGCTTTATGGGCTTTAATGAGTGAACACCTTGATAAACTTTAACGCCGTAGATGAAAGCGCTATTGAACAATTAATGGCAATTGAAATTGCTTGCCATAGCCATCCGTGGACTTTAAATACAATGAGTTCATGTATGGGGGGGCGCTACTTTAACTTGGCGGCGTTTGATAAAAACACATTAGTGGGTTTTTATATTGGTGAAAAAGCAGGGCCTGACTTTACGCTTATGGATATTTGTGTAACGCCAAGCCACCAGGGTAAGGGTATTGCAAGGCAGTTGTTAGCCCAGTTTATTGAATATGGTGAACAGCAAAATGCTGAAAACCTCTTTTTAGAAGTACGTGAATCTAATACACGGGCTATTGCGCTATACGAGAACGCTGGCTTTACAGAGATGTCAGTGCGTAAAAACTATTATCCAAGTGATAATCCGGCCAAAAATGGCTTTGAAGACGCTATTTTAATGGGCATGGCATTAGGTTTAAACTTTTCATAATTAAAGTCGGTGATTAGCGTTTTAGCATAGAGCACTAACGCACCGAGCTTGTACTATTTTGTAAGTTTTCTTTTAGGTTACTTTGCCGCTAATTGCTTGCTCAATGGCTGCTATTAATTTATTTACCAGCTCGTCTCTTGGCACTTTATTGTTACTTTTTAAGTTTTCTTCAAGTGCCGCAGCGCTGTGATAAATTTCATCAAAATTAAAGCACCCAGAACTACCCTTAATACTGTGCGCTATACTTCTTAATGCTTCCCAGTCATTGCAATGTTGCAGAGTTTTAACTTCTTCTAAATAAGTAGGTAAGTTGGCTAAATAGTTATCAGTAATTTGCTGAAACTTTTCGCTTTTTAATAAGCTATCCCACTTATTTTGATTATCCTTTTCAAGATGTAGGTAGCTTACGAGTACATTTTCCAGAGCATCTTTATCAATGGGTTTAGCGAGTGCTTTGTTGCAGCCTGCTTCTAGGTAAGTGCCTATATCGTGGTTCATTACATTAGCAGTAAGGGCAATAATAGGGCCATCGTACGCTGCATGACGAAGCATTTTAGTTGCTTCTAATCCGCCCATTACAGGCATTTGCATATCCATTATAATAAGCTGATAGTCGTTAACGAGTGCCATTTCTACAGCTTGTGCGCCATTACTAGCAATATCGGGTTCAAGGCCCCAAGTTTGCAGTAATAATTTAATTAATAGTTGGTTATCAGGGTTATCCTCAGCGACTAAAATATTGGCCTCAAAGTTATTGGTCGCAAACGATAAGAGAGGGTCTTTCTCTGGTATCAACTGGCTTTCTTGCGTTAAAAACTCAAGCATTGGTTGATCATCAGATAACTGACACGACACCCTAATTGTAAAGCGGCTACCAACGCCAACTTCACTTTCAAGCGTTACATCGCCACCAAGTAACAGAGCTAAATTTTTAGAAATACATAGCCCAAGGCCTGTACCACCAAAACGGCGTGTGGTTGTTGCATCGGCTTGCTCAAACGGTTTAAACACACGCTCAATTTGATGCTCAGACATACCAATACCGGTATCTTTAATTACAAATTCTAGCTTTTGACTTGCTTGTAAATAATGCACGCAAATAGACACACTGCCATTTTCGGTAAATTTAACAGCGTTATTTGCAATATTTATAAGTATTTGTTTTAAGCGGGTCACATCACTATAAATGGTGCGAGGTAGCGGCAGTTGGTAATCAATATTAAGGGTTAATTGTTTTTCTTGTGCCAGTGGTTGAATAATTGATTCAATATCATGCACAAGCTGCACTACGTTTAACGCAGACAAATCGACAGCTAGCTTTTCAGCTTCAATTTTAGATAAGTCGAGTATATTATTTATTAACTCTAGTAAGTGTTTTGAATTACGTAAAATAGTGCTTAGATGTTGCTTGTCGTTGGCTACTTTGTCGTTGTGGAGTAATTGCTCTGTAAAGCCCATAATAGCCGTAAGTGGCGTTCGTATTTCGTGACTCATATTAGCTAAAAAACGACTTTTAAGCTGATTAGCTTGCTCGGCTTGGCCAATTGCAAGCTCTAGTTGGCTGTTCATGGCTTCAAGTGCTTTAGTACGACTTTCTACTTTATCTTCAAGGTGGTGTTTATATTCTTCAAGCTGCTGCTGGTAGTGTCTAATTTGATTAACCATGTGGTTAAAGTCGTTAAACAAAACACCCACTTCGTCATTTGTATGAGCTGGTAAGTGCACCGACAAATCGCCATCACCAACACGGTGGCTTGCAGCACCTAATAATTCAATTGGGTTAAGTAATAAATTACGTACCACTATAAAAATTAATATTGGCAGGGTGATTATCGAAATAATAACAATTAAGCCTGTTATTAAGCTTATGGCTTTACCAGATTGATAAAGCACACCTTTGGGAATGGTTGAAACGTAATAATATCCACCGGGCATTTGTACGGCAAAAATCATTCGCTCTATTTTATCTATGCTTGAGAGTTCAATGGTAGAAAGCATGCCTATATCGGCAAGATCGTGTACTTGGTTAAGTTCATATTCGCTTATGTATTGGCCGCGCATGTTGTAGTCGGAGCTAAATAAAATTTTCCCGTCTTTGGTCAACATTAAATTAAGTGTGTTGTTATATGGCGCTTCTAAAATACTGGAGTTGAGTATTGAAGGCTCTATATGTATTACAATAAAACCAAGCTGCTGTGGACGTTTCAAGTAGTAATCAACGCTGTCAATTCGTTGAATGAAATATAAGCTCGTGGTGCCATCGTCCTTTTGAATCATAAATTGCTGTGTACTTAAATTACTTTGCAATACTCGATTAAAAAACGGATAGCTTTTAGGTGCTGTTGTTAGGTTATTAGAGTAGTAGGCATCACTTTTCCCACTTGCTGAAACTAAATTAATGCTAATTATATCTGGATAAGCTTCGCTGTAACTGGCAAATACATCCATAAGCGCGCCAAGTTTTCGGGTGTAATTACCGTTGGCACTAATATCGTTTGCTAAAAAGTCACTAAGTACTGGCGAATTTGAAAGTAGTTTTGCAGTAGAGTGAAATGAGTCGATATAGTTGAATATTTTTTGCTGTTGTTGCTCAACAAAACGGCTCATTATTAAATCAGCTTGTTTTTGTGTTGAATTAGTTACATTGGTGAGCGTAAAGCCACCTAAAAATAGCAGCGGCAAAATAACAAGAGGTGTTATATACCATAATAATCTTATACTTAACTTACTGGTTTTCATGACCAAACGACTTATCCTCCATGCAATCTTCCAATAATATGCGTTACGACCTGATTACACAAGCTTATAGCGGTCTTGGTGGCTAAATTACAATCATTAGTTGCATGAACTTTAGCTCTTTTTTTTATGTTTAAGTTATTTAAATTTAACAAGTTACACTGAATAATATTAATTCAGTGTTTAAAAAAATTACATAGTTTTACATCTTTTAAAGTCACTAATTAAAGTTGATGCACTGCCAAGCGTGACATTAAAAGGGCACGTTGACAGTCTAAGTCCAGCAAGTGATGTAAATTACTCCATTATTGGTGCGCATAATGTAACAGGCAACTTTACTAAAATAGCGCAGTGTCCACCGGTAAAGATTAGCCTAGATGCTAAGCAGCCTTTACTTATTTAGCTACGTGTTGGAATGTCGGTTGTACCTACTATTGATGTTATTAAGTAACTACTCTTTTTATTTAAACGATCTACGACTAAATTGTAGGTCGTTTAAATATCGCTCGCTGCACACATTTATTTTAAAGCTAAGATATTTTTAAGTAGATAGCACACTTTTATACCGACTCCTGTTACAATTGTCATTATTAAAAAATCAACTATTGACGCTTTATTATCAGCTGTTTGCAACGTGAAAATCAGCGAGAATAGTAGTTAATTACGATCAACATAACGGGTTACTCGCAGACGCTTATTAAAATGCATTCAACCCCGCATATAAACTAAAAGAATTTATCAATGGCAGACCAGACTATTATCAATGAAATCAGCAAGCGAAGGACCTTTGCTATCATCTCTCACCCGGATGCTGGTAAAACAACGATTACCGAAAAAGTATTGTTATTCGGACAAGCTATTCAAAGAGCTGGTACTGTAAAAGGTCGCGGCTCTAATCAGCATGCTAAATCTGACTGGATGGAAATGGAAAAAGAGCGTGGTATATCAGTTACTACATCTGTAATGCAATTTCCATATAACGACGCACTTGTTAATTTACTTGATACGCCAGGACACGAAGATTTCTCTGAAGATACTTACCGTACATTAACAGCAGTAGATTCGTGCTTAATGGTTATTGATGCGGCTAAAGGTGTAGAAGACCGTACCCGTAAGCTAATGGAAGTTACACGCCTGCGTACCACACCTATTGTTACGTTTATGAACAAATGTGACCGTGATATTCGCGACCCAATGGAAGTGCTGGACGAAGTTGAAACAGAGCTAAATATTGCCTGTGCACCCATTACTTGGCCAATTGGTTGTGGTAAAGAGTTCAAAGGTGTTTATCACATTCATAATGATGAAGCTGTTTTATATAAAACGGGCCAAGGTCATAAAATTCAAGATGTTCGCACAATTAAAGGCCTTGATAATCCAGAGTTAGATATTGCCATTGGTGAAGACTTAGCTGCGCAGTTACGTGATGAGCTTGAGCTTGTTATTGGTGCATCAAACGAATTTGATTTAGATCTGTTTTTAGCCGGTGAGCTTTCGCCAGTTTATTACGGTACCGCACTTGGTAACTTTGGTGTTGATCACGTGTTAGATGGTTTAACTAAGTGGGCGCCAACGCCATTACCACGTGAAACCGAAGACAGACTAATTGTTGCAACTGAAGAAAACTTTACCGGGTTTGTATTTAAGATTCAGGCCAACATGGACCCTAAACACCGTGACCGTATTGCATTTATGCGTATTGTATCGGGTAAGTACAGCCAAGGCATGAAAATGAATCACGTGCGAATTGGCAAGCAAGTGAGCATTTCTGATGCGGTAACCTTTATGGCGGGCGATCGTGAACGTGCCGCAGATGCTTTCGCTGGCGACATTATTGGCTTGCATAACCACGGTACAATTCAAATTGGTGATACGTTCACGCAAGGCGAAAAACTTAAATTTAGTGGTATTCCTAACTTCGCCCCTGAACTATTTCGTCGTATTCGCCTTCGCGATCCGCTTAAGCAAAAGCAATTATTAAAAGGCTTAGTACAGCTTTCTGAAGAAGGGGCTGTACAGGTATTTAGACCACTTATTAATAATGACTTAATAGTAGGCGCGGTAGGTGTACTTCAGTTTGATGTGGTTGTAGCGCGTTTAAAAGCAGAATATAACGTTGATGCTATTTATGAAGGCGTAAACGTGAATACGGCACGCTGGGTAAGCAGTGATGACGTTAAAAAGTTTGAAGAATTTAAACGTAAATGCGAAAGCAATTTAGCACTCGATGGCGGTGATAACTTAACTTACATTGCACCGAGCCGTGTAAACCTTAACTTATCGGTAGAGCGTTACCCAGAAGTAACGTTTAGCCATACACGCGAAAACTAGAGCTCATTTACAAGAATTAATAGAAAACCTGCTTTGGCGGGTTTATAAAGGTAAAAAAATATGAATATTCGTACTATTTTAATTGAAAAAGCCATTGCAGCTATGGTCGGTGCAGGCTTACCTGAAGACACAAACCCGGCAGTAACGCAAAGCACGCGTCCACAATTTGGTGATTACCAAATTAATGCAGCCATGGGCGCAGCTAAAAAAATGAAAAGCAACCCGCGTGAGCTTGCACAAAAAATTATTGATAACCTTGATGTAAGCGATATTGCACAAAAGACTGAAATTGCGGGTCCAGGTTTTATTAATATTCATTTAAAGCCTGAGTTTTTAGCGCAAAGCGTGAAAGCGGCTAATAATGATGCAAAACTAGCTGTAAACGAACATGCTAAGCCACAAAAAGTAGTTGTTGATTATTCATCACCAAACCTAGCTAAAGAAATGCACGTAGGTCATTTACGTTCAACTATTATTGGTGACTCAATTGTACGTGCGCTTGAATTTAGAGGCGATACGGTTGTGCGTCAAAATCACATGGGTGATTGGGGGACGCAATTTGGTATGTTAATCGCGCATTTAGAAGATCAAATTAGTCAAGGCGTTGACTTAGATACTGTTGCGCTTGCTGATTTAGAAACTTTTTACCGCGACGCTAAAAAACGCTTTGACGACGAAGAAGGCTTTGCAGATAAAGCACGTGACTACGTTGTTAAATTACAAGGCGGCGATGCGCACTGTGAAAAACTTTGGAAACTATTTATAGCCACCTCAGTTAAACACTCTGAAGAAGTATACAAGCGTTTGAATGTAACGCTTACTCAAGACGATATTATGGCTGAAAGCGCATACAACGCAGAGCTTAACGATATTATTAGCCTACTTAAAGATAAAAATATTGCCGTAGAGTCGCAAGGCGCGCAAGTGGTGTTTTTAGATGAGCTAGCAAATAAAGATGGCGAGCCATCAGCGTTTATCGTACAAAAATCTGGCGGTGGCTTTTTATATGCAACAACAGACTTAGCGGCATGTGACTACCGTTCAAATAAATTAGGTGCAGATCGCATCTTAATTTTTGTAGATGCACGTCAAAATCTACACTTTAACCAAGTAGAGCTAACAGCGCGTAAAGCTGGTTTATTAAGAGACGAAACAAGTTACGAGTTTTGCCCGTTTGGCACCATGATGGGCGCCGATAATAAACCATTTAAAACACGTACTGGCGGCACAGTAAAACTTGCTGACTTATTAGAAGAGTCAATTAACCGCGCAGCAGCAAAATTAGCTGAACGTGAGTCTGATTTAAGTGATAGCGATCGCAGCGAAATTGCCCGTAAAGTAGGTATTGGCGCAGTTAAATATGCCGACCTTTCTAAGCACCGTACCAGTGATTACATTTTTAACTGGGACAGCATGCTAAGTTTTGAAGGTGCAACAGCGCCTTACTTACAATATGCTTATACACGTGTACGCAGTATTTTCCGCAAATCAGGCGTTGATGCTGCTACATTAAATTCAGACGTTGCAATTGTTGAGCCTCAAGAAAAAGCACTTGCACTTAAGCTACTACAGCTCGAAGAAGTACTTGATTTAATGATCAGCGAAGCAACACCGCACGTACTATGTGGTTACTTATACGAGCTTGCAAGCTTATACATGACATTTTACGAAGCCTGCCCAGTACTTAAAGAAGGCGTGGAGCCAAGCGTGCGCGATAGCCGTTTAGTGTTGTGTAATTTGGTTTCAAGAACATTAGAAACGGGATTGGACTTACTTGGCATTGAAGTTATGGAGCAAATGTAATCACCGTCGTATTTTAACCTAATACTGCGTTATCCACCCCGACTTACCCTAATCACATACAAACCGTATGCTCATAGGGATAAGTCGGGTTGGATGCCTTGTCTTAGGCTAAACTACTTAGGTGAACCGTCTGCTGCGTGTAGTTCGCTTTGACTGCGTTGTCGTGCTTCTACACTTGCAGATATTTGAGTTGTGCAGTTCGCTTTAGCTGCGTTGGTAAAACTATTTAGCCTAAGTCACATACAAACCGTATGCTCCTTGGCATAAATAGTTTTACCGCCTTGCTAGCACTCCTACACTTGCAGATATCTGAGCTGTGTAGTTTGCGTTGTAGGTTGGGTTGAGTGAAACGAAACCCAACGATACACCTGAGGCTCTGTGTTTATTGCTATCGAATACACCCGAGACTCGGTGTTATTGCTATCACATATACCTGAATCTTAATATTTGTTACTACTCAATATCTATTGTTTTAAGCTCGCTACTCTAAGCTCTTTTCTAAGTCTTTATTTAAAGGATTTGTTATGAAACTCGAAGATATCCGCCGTGAATACCTGCAAGACGCGTTAAGCGAAGATAACTTGCAAGATGACCCATTCAAGCAGTTTGAAACATGGCTTGAGCATGCTGTAGCAAGCCAATTACCCGATCCAACAGCGATGGTTGTAGCAACTGTTGATGAAACCGGTCAGCCTTCACAGCGTATAGTGCTTTTAAAGCACCTGGATGATAACGGCTTTGTATTTTTTACCAATACAGGTTCGCGTAAAGCGCAGGAGCTTAAAGGTAATAACAAAATATCGCTTCACTTTCCGTGGCATCACATGGAACGCCAAGTTATTGTATACGGTGAGGCTAAACCATTACCAACTTCTGCTGTGGCAAAGTACTTTTTATCTCGTCCTAAAGAAAGCCAATTAGCAGCGTGGGCATCAGCGCAAAGTCGTCCGGTGTCATCACGTAAAGTACTAATGGAAACCTTTGCTAATATGAAAAATAAGTTTGCTAAAGGTGAAATTCCATTACCTGATTTTTGGGGCGGTTATTGTGTAGTGCCCACTAAAATTGAGTTTTGGCAAGGTGGGGCGCATCGTTTACATGATCGTTTTATGTATCAGCGCCAAGCAGATAATAGCTGGCAAATTACACGCTTAAATCCTTAATAAATAGATGAGTAAGTAACCGTGCAATTTATTGACTCTCATTGCCACCTCGATTTTAGTGAGTTTAATTCAAGTCGTGAATCGCTGATAAACGAGTGTGTAGCAAAGGGAGTTAATCAGTTTGTTGTACCGGGTATTACGCTTGCTCAATCGCATACTCTTATAGAGCTCAAAGCAACCTATCCAAGTATAAAAATAGCGGCAGGGCTGCACCCTTATTTTTTAAAACAGCATGAAGAATCGCACATAGAAGCATTATTCGAGTTTGCAACTACAAATAAGCATCAGTTAGTGGCCATTGGTGAGTGTGGGCTTGATAGAAGCATTGAAAACCTCTCTAAACAAACTTATTTATTTGAACAGCAAATAAAGCTTTCTAACGAGCTAAGCTTACCGCTTATTGTACATCACAGGCAAAGCCATGATTTAATTGCGCAATCGTTTAAACGTTGTAAGCCAAAAAATGGGGGAGTGATTCATGCATTTTCAGGTTCAATCCAACAAGCGAAGTATTATATCAAACAGGGCTTTAAGCTTGGCGTAGGCGGTGTTATTACCTATCAACGTGCAGCTAAAACCCGTGCTGTTATTGCCGCTATTGAGCCCGAGCACTTAGTGCTTGAAACGGATTCACCTTCAATGCCGTTAAGTGGCTACCAAGGGGAGGTTAACACGCCATTGCATTTACCTGATGTGTTTGACGCACTATGTGATTTAAAGCCACACAGCGAAAAAGAGACGCTTGCAAAGCAGCTTTATGATTCTTGTTCAGATGTTTTTTGCATATAACGATTTACCTGCCAGCGCTTTAATCCGCGGCCTAACTGCCACGTAAAAATACAAGCAATCACTAGCATTAGTAAAACCTGCCTGCCTAAGTCATGAAAATGATTATGGCTATCGGATATTGCAGCGCGAGTTAAATAAGTAATAGATACAAAACCTATAGGGCGGTCATCATCGCTTATAACAGGTTCCATAAAAGGTGTTTTTAACTTACTTATTCCGGGGGTAGAATCAGAAAGTTGACCATAAACATGGTGCGACTGCCAATTGTCGCTACTGGCTAATAAAATACCCTGTTGATCGTAAATAGTGGCCGAAAGCACGAACTCATCTTTACTTATATCGTTACAAATTGCATTGAGCTGGGGTTTATTTTTTTCGATTAAAGGTGTTTTAACATTTAAAGCCATAAACTGAGTGAGGCTTTTTGCGGTGCTGTCGGCGCTATCGTAAAGTAACTGGTGACTCTGAAAACTACTATTAACACCCACCCAGCTTAGTAATACAAAACAGCCAGCCGCAAGAATTAAGCGAACGAGTCGCTTTCTTTGGGATGCGCTTATAGGGTTTTTAATATGGTTATTTTTCATAGTCACCGTTTATGCTACTGACAGCATTTTGATTTGATGTTACAACTACACTAACTATAACCTTAAACCCCACCTGATGGCGAATTTAGTGTTGAGAATAGCAGTTTTGAGATGCCAACTATCAGGAAAATAAAAATAAACACGGAGATCCCATGTCGCAAATCAACATGGCACAGCAAGCTGCTGAGCAACCATTACAACACTTAACTCTAAATAAATGGTTTAGCTATAGTGGTGGTGTATCTACACCTCTCGATTATATTCCAAACAAAGCATTAGGGTTATTTAGCATCGCATTTGCAGGTGATTTTGCAGAAAAACACATTGCCAGTATTGTTGACTTTTTAGCGACACATAACCAAAACGTCACCGCTATATGCCAATACCAACCTGATTTAGGGCTTGCACCAGCACTGTGTTTTTACGCGCAAAATGCAGATAAAACTATAAACCCGTTAGTACTACAAGAATTTTCAAACACGCTTGATTGTCAATTAGTGCAAGTTGCTACGCCGCCTAATTTATATGAGCCAGGTTTATTGGTTATGGATATGGACTCAACTGCAATAACTATTGAGTGCATAGACGAAATAGCACGCCTTGCGAACGTATACGATGAAGTTGCCTCTGTAACTGCACTTGCAATGGCGGGTAAACTTGATTTTAGTGAGAGTTTATATCAGCGTGTAGCTAAGCTTGAAGGTATTGAAAAAAGCTTAATTGAAGAACTGAAAAGTACATTACCATTAATGCCTGGTATTAAAATACTGTGCCAAATTTTAAAGCAACATAACTGGTATTTGGCGATTGCCTCAGGTGGTTTTGTGCCTTTTGCAGAGCGTGTACAAGAGCTGATTAATTTAGATGAAGTGCACGCTAATGTGCTCGAATTTAAAGACGACAAGCTAACAGGTAAAGTACTGGGTACGATTGTCGATGCGCAGCAAAAAGCGGTCGTTTTAGAGGTACTTCAGCAAAAGCTAGGGCTTAAAAAAGCACAAACTGTAGCTATTGGGGATGGCGCAAATGATCTAGTCATGATGGCAAAAGCTGGCCTAGGTGTGGCCGTCCATGGTAAGCCTAAAGTGGTTGAGCAAGCACAAGCGGCTATTTGTGAAGGGTCATTATTGCAATTGTTGTATATGTTGGCTATTCCGTTAGAAAAACAACCAACACTTTAAAATAAATTAAGTTAAACCGCTTAACGTAAGCGGTTTAACCAAATTAGCTTACGGCGGCTCATTTGTGCTACTTGCTCTTTTTTTAGTTCTAAATGGCTTAGCGCTTCTTCAGTTATATCTACTACATCACCCACACCAGCTACGGCCCATAAGGCTTCTTCTAAATCTTTAGCTTTGTGCATTGCGTACTGACTTACGTATTTTAGCTCATTAGAAAGATAATCAGTATCGGGGCGACCTGTGCGCGATATATACAAACGCATTACGAATATAAGTTGCGATGTAATGTCTTTACTAATTTGTTTATAAAAGCTTGAGTAGTCTTCACCTAAAGCGCATTGACTAACAATAGCCTCTTTAATACTGCCTTTTCGAGGGTCGAAGTTAATAGCAAGTGTAAAAGCAAGTGGTGCATCTTGGCGGCTACGATCTTTAATATTTGGTGTTATTACATTAATAATTTGCTCTTCAGTCAGAATGCTCGAAAAGTCAGTTTTGTTACTTAATAAACCAAAGTTTTGCAAAATCACGTGCATAGGGCTGGCGTATAACCCATATCCAATTGCGCCGGTTTTAAAGTGTGCAGCTTCTTTGTGTAAATATAGCGGAAATTGGCAAACGCTTTTTGTAACCATATTTCTAAGTGCGGTAGATAAGCCTTCTACTTTAGGTGCTTCTTCAGATACTTTAAGTTTGTCTTTATTACCTTCTATTAGCTGAGTGAAAAAGGTCACGCCAGCATGGGGTAAATCAGCAATACGATTTGCTTTTAGGTTAATAGTAGTAAATGACTTACTGATGGCCATTACTTCGTACTTTAGTTCACTAAGCTTATGCTTTTTAGTTATTTTTTGAAGTTCAGGGAATGCTAAAAGTACTATATCGCCTTTTTTAAATGTGGCAGGTTGTTCGCACTCTAACTGCAAGCCCATTACCGAAAAGTCACGTGTATAGCCGTTAAATACCTCATCATTAATAGTGACACTAACTGGTGTTTTATAAAGATAGCGCTTATGCGAGCGTAAATTTACGTATTCAAGTGGCACAATATCTAAGTAGGGTGGTGTTTTGTGTTTTGCGTGGCCAAAGTGCTTAAGCTGATTTACTAATGCTTTATCAAAAGTAAGTTGTTTATAATTTGCTTGCTCAGCTTTATTGCCAATATTTGTAAGTACAACAATATACTTAACATCTTTTATAAGGCCTTTTACACGAGGTGAAGGCGGCTTATTTAATTTTTCTATATTTTCACCGGCACTATTGGGTAGTGAAAGCGGTATAAAAGAATCATCTGGATGACTTGGCATTATTTGTATTTTAAAGCACTGCCAGCTCTCTTTTTGGCTACCAAAACCTAAAAATAGATCACGTAATTTAGGGTTGTTATTTAACTCTGTACGCGTCGCTGAGTAGTAATAAATTTTACCTGATGATATATGTGTAAATGTATAGAGGTAATCTTCTTTTACTGCGGTAATTTGAGTTAGTAATTGTGTAATACGCTGATGATTAAGTATATTGTACAAACACGGTATTTTTCTTTCATCGGTAAAGTAGCGCTGAATAAAAATATTATTTTCAGTGGTAAGGCTAAGGCTTGGGTAATATTGCTCATCTTTTTTACTTAAAAACACATATAAAGACGTTACGCGAGGAATGTAGTACTGCTCATACCCCTTTGATACTACAGCATCGAGCGTATTATCTAGATTTACTTTATAACGACGCTTATTACCATGAATAAAACTTTCTAAAAAGTCATTAAAGGCATCGTTGTTTTCTATATAAGTGCGCTTTAAGCGGATGTGATTAAATTCACGAGAGATATTTTCTACTGCAACAACTTCGTATTGAATACCGTTTTTTAGGCCAAGTTCAAAGTCTTGCTCAAGGCCTACTAAGCGCATTGCGATGAGCTCACCTTTTTTTATAGAGTAGCGCGTTGCAAGCTTAACTTTACAACCACTTAAAGATATATCTGAGGTGCTAGCAGCAATGTTCTTTTTATCTTTGTAATCAATCGTTACTTTTATTGAGTAATTCATCCGTTCTTCACGGCGGCTCTCGTAAGAGGCAAACTTAATTACTTCAGTGTTTAAGTTATTTTCTAACTCTTGTAACTCTGATTTTTCGGCTGCTTGTTTTTGTAATACGCGGTGGTTATTTTCTGTATTCATTACGGCTTCGTAAACAGCTAAGGTGTATTCACCATGTTGTTTAAGCGCTTTTTCAAACACTTCAATGGCTGTGTCATCCATAAAGTGTTGCTTGCCGTTATGCTCATATGGTTTTACTTGGCCTGTCACTAATCCACGAAGATCAACAAAACGTGCCACTGGCTGAGATAAACGCGACATTTCCATTTTCATTAAAAATTGCTCAGGTTTAGTTAACCCTGCGGTTTTTGATTTGAAAATTAGATCAAATTTAGCGTTGCCTAAATATGTTTTTAACTCATTCACGAGGTCTTCGTGTTTGAGCATTATGTCATCAGCCATTTATAAAACCATCACCGTCTAATTGAAAAAGTAGGTATACTGTTAAGTCCATTTATTAGAAGTTCAATAAACGTTAAATCGCGCTATGTTATTAATATAGGTACGATTATTTGAGTTACTACTGTTTAGCTCTTGTTATGTATGTGTTATTTGCCATTTTATTGGCAAGTTACTTTAAACTATTACAAAGCAAAAAGTATGCCCTAAATTATAGCTAAAAAGAAACACCATGTGTATTTATTGATTGTGACGCTAGATTTTTAAGCAGGCAAGAGTTTGTTGCTAAGTAAATGCCTGAAATGGCAAAATAAGCGCTTAATAGTAAGAATTTTTTTTAATTAAAGAATAGTAGGTAAAGTTATCAATGGCTAAAGCGGCAAAAGTAGAATTTGTTTGTACCGAATGTGGCATGAACTATCAACGTTGGCAGGGTCAATGTCGCTGCGGTGCGTGGAACACATTAGCGGAATTTAAGCCTTCAGCAGGGCACAGTAAAAAAGCATCAATACGAGCGAACGTTGGTGGTTATGCTGGTGGTGTTGGTGGTGGCTCTAAAAAAATCAATGATATTGCTACATCAGAGGCTGAAAAGCAGCTAACTGAAATCGGCGAGCTTGATCGCGTACTAAGCGGCGGGGTGACTACTGGCTCTGTTAATATAATTTCGGGCGATCCGGGGGCGGGTAAGACAACTTTGCTATCTGACTTAGTGGCGAGAATGTCACAACGGATGCCGTCACTTTACTGTACGGCAGAAGAATCTTTATCGCAGTTTAAAAACAGGGTAAATCGTTTAAAGTTAAGCTATAACCCGGAAGAGCTTTATTTACTTTCAGAAACGAGCGTTGAAACCATCATCGAAGAGCTCGAGAAAAATAAAATTAAGTTTGCTGTTATTGACTCTATTCAAGCTGTTGTAACCGATACGGCAAATGGTAGCCCAGGTTCGCCTTCGCAAGTAAAAAGCGCCGCCCAAGCATTAACTCAGTACTGTAAGCAAAATGATGTAACCATGTTCATTATTGCTCACGTAAATAAAAATAACGAAATAGCAGGCCCTCAAACACTTGTACATATTGTTGATGCGCTTTTACACATAGATACCAACGATGGGCAAATACGAACCCTTAGGGCAAATAAAAACCGCTTTGGTGATATTGATACTGTTGGCATTTTTAAAATGTGTGAACGTGGGATGTTAAGTGTTGATAATCCAAGTGAAATATTTTTATCGGGTTCAACCACTGACTCACCTGGCTCTACTATTACCTGTATTCGTAAAGGGAATCGTAATTTATTGCTTGAGATTCAATGTTTAACTACCGAAACAGAAGCTGAATTTCCGCAGCGTGTTTGTGTTGGTTTAAATATGAATCGTATAAAAATGCTGACCGGTATATTACGTAAGCATACTAAAACTAAAATATTTCACGATACGTTTTTTAATATTGTGGGTGGTTTAAGAATTGATGAGACAGAAACCTGCATCGATTTAGCATTAGTAACCGCGTTACTTAGCAGTTTAAACGAATTTGTTGTACCTCGTACCACGTGTATTATGGGAGAACTTAGCTTAAACGGCGATGTACGCCCAATAGACAGTGGTGTACCGCGTGTTAAAGAGGCTGCACAACATGGTTTTACAGAAATATATATTCCATTTCGCAATTACCATAAATCGATGGAAGGGCTAGGCGCTAAAATTACCCCTGTAAAAACCGTACATGAGTTACTTAGTTTGATTAATTAACACTTATCGGTGATGTTCTTCAGTGTTACTCTTAAGTTGAGACACTTTATAGAAAGAATTAAATAAGGAAATGACATGAAAAAATTAGTTATAGTTGCAGCTCTTGTGGCCGCAGGCGTGGGTGGTGTTAGTTACGCAAACTACGTAGCAACTCAAGAAGTGCGTGCAGAAGTAGATAAGCAACTTGCTTTAGTAAGCGAGCAAACTGGCGCTACATTTAAATACGCTGGTTTATCGGCAAGTGTTATTTCAAAGAGTGTAGAAATAACAAACATGGAAGTAATAAGCCCTGAAGGTGACAATGTTGCTAATATTCAAAGCATTGAAATAACTGGCTACGAGCCGGATAAAATATCACCACATACATCATTTGATGTAAAAAGCTTTCAGTTTGATAAAAGCTTCGTATCAAAATTACCAGCTGATACAAACGAAATGTTAGCGTCGGCAAGTTACGATTTACATTCATCACTTGATTACGATGAAGAGTCTGGCAATAGTGATGTAGTAGTTAAGCTTGATGCAAAAGACATTGTTAGTTTTAATATGGATATGGGTTTAGCTAATTCAAAAGCGTTAATGGATGCTTCATTAGCTATTAGCAAGGCGCAGCAAGAAGCGGGTGATCAACCGCTGACGTATGAACAGGAATTACAGCAGCAAACACTTGTTATGCAAGCAATGAGTAAATTAGAGCCGCGTAATGTTAGCTTTGCCTTAAATAACCAAGGTAAATTAAAAGATTTACTATCAAGCGAGCTTGAAAAGCAAGGTATGACGCTTGAGCAAATGGAAATGACGCTAGAACAACAGTTACAACAAGCTCCTGTAACTGAAGATATTGCAGAGGCTTTAACTAGCTTTGCGAAAGGTTTAAATTCATTCAGTGTGTCTGCAAAGCTACCTGAAGGTAAAACTATGATGGAAATTAACCAACAAGTTATGATGCTAGTAGGGCAACCTGAAGAACTAGTTAAGTTTATTAACTTAGAAGTTAAAGGTGATTAGGCCTTAGTTCTGTATTAATAAAGGCGCCAATTGGCGCCTTTATTGTAATCTTATTAGCTAAAGCAATTTGCTTTTATAAGATCAGTGATTATTTGTTGTGATGGTTTTATTTTTTCCATAGCTAAAAATTCATCAGGCTGGTGTGCTTGGTTAATTGAGCCTGGGCCCATTACAATCGTTTCACAACCGAGTTGCTGGATAAACGGCGCTTCAGTGCAGTAATTTACCGCGACCGCTTTTTGCCCCGCTATTTTTTCAGCCATTTTTACTAAAGCACTGTCGGTGCTACCACTAAATGCCGGTATTGGTTCATGTAAATCAATAACGCTCACCGCATTTGGGTATTGCTGATTTATCTCTTTCGTTGCATCGAGTACTAATGCTTGTAGTTCTTGTACACTTAAACTTGGTAATGGGCGCATATCTATATGCATTTCACAGCAACCACAAATTCTATTCGCGTTATCGCCGCCATGAATATTACCTAAGTTTAATGTTGGATAAGGGATTTCGAAGTGGTTTATTGAATACTTATGCTTTAATTGTTCTTTTAAGATCATCAATTTTGTAATCACTTTATGCATTACTTCAATGGCGTTAAGACCACGTTCGGGATCGGAGCTATGCCCAGAGCGACCAACCACTCTTATTGCTGTACTCATATGGCCTTTGTGCATAAATACTGGCGTCATATCAGTAGGTTCGCCTATTATACAACGCGCAGGTTTTAAATTCGGGTGCTTACATATTTGTTGTGCACCAGCCATCGTTGTTTCTTCGTCGGCGGTGGCAAGGATTAAAATAGGCTGAGTTTGCTGCTTTTCATCAAGTTCACTAATCGCTTGTAATACAAAAGCAAAAAAGCCTTTCATATCAATACTTCCTAGCCCATACAATTTGTTATCGAGTTCGGTAAGTTTAAATGGATTATGATTCCAACGACTGTCATCAAAAGGCACTGTGTCGGTATGACCAGCTAGCATTAATCCGCCATCACCTTCTCCGCGTTTTGCTAATAAATTATAGCGCCCTTTACCTCCTTCTAATTCTATAATTTCACACGTAAAACCGATTGTTTCGCACCAACTGGCTAGGAGTTCGATTACGTTTTTATTGCTCATACACAGGTTGTCTTCAATAGCACTAATAGAAGGGGCTGCAATCAATTGTTGGTACATGGAAATAAACGAAGGCAAAGGCATAAAAAAATCCAAAATTATTATTCAATTTAATTGCATAACAATATAAAAGTATTTATGATGAATATCAATTCACTTTTTAAGCATAAATATATTAAAAGTAACGCCATGAAAATAATGCGACGATAATCAAAATTCATTAATAAAAAAGACTTAATTAGCGTCTAAGCTAGTTTAAGCGAACATTATAGATAAGTAGTAATTAATTTTAAGATAACGAGTAACAAATGAATGTAGTGATTATTGGCGCAAGCGGATACAGCGGCGCAGAGTTAGCAAGTTTAGTTGCTAAGCATCCAAACTTAACTTTAACAGACTGTTATGTATCTGAGGGTAGCTTAGATAAAAATAAATTGCTAAGTGATTTATACCCGGAGCACCTTGGCTTACTAGACTGCCCTTTACTTCCTCTTAGCGTATCAGCTTTTGATGACATTCAAAGTGATGCTGATTACGTATGCTTATGTACCGATCACAAAGTAAGTGTTGATCTAGCGCCGCAATTTTTAGCTATGGGTAAAAAGGTATTTGATTTATCCGGTGGCTATCGTTTAGCAAGCAATGACGACTACGTTACTTACTATGGTTTTGAGCATCAACATCCAGAGCTTTTAAATGAAGCGGCTTACGGTCTAGCTGAGTGGAACCATGATGCTATCGCTAATGCAAAGCTAATTGCTGTTGCAGGCTGTTACCCAACAGCAGCGCTTAATGCGCTAAAACCGCTTAAGCAAGCAGGCTTATTGAGCAGCGAAAGTATTATTATTAATGCGGTTTCGGGCGTTACAGGCGCAGGGCGTAAAGCCAGTGTAGGAACACATTTTTGTGAAGTGTCGCTTGCACCTTATGGTTTGTTTAACCATCGCCACGGCCCTGAAATTGAACAACACCTTGGCCACAAAGTGTTGTTTACACCGCATCTAGGTAATTTTCCGCGCGGTATTTTAGAAACTATTTATGTACAGCTTAAGCCAGGCGTTACCAAGGAAAACGTTGCATCGGCTTATCAAGTACTTTCGAGCGAGCCATTAATTCGTTTATTAGGCGATAAAGTACCTTCAATTAAAGGTGTAGCTAAGCAGCCATTTGTTGATATTGGCTGGCAGCAACAAGGAACGCAGTTAATTGTGATGTCTGCTATTGATAACTTATTAAAAGGCGCTGCTGGACAAGCTTTGCAGTGTATTAATATTTCTATGAATTTAGATCATACCACTGGATTAAAAGGAGCGTTTTAAATGAGTAAAAAAACGTGGGTAATTAAACTAGGTGGTGCAGTACTTAATACAGAAAATGCAGCAAAAGCGTTGTTTGATGTATTAAATGAGCAAACAAATGATGAATTTGTCATTGTACATGGCGGTGGCGCTTTAGTTGATACATGGTTAAAACAAGCGGGTTTTGCCAGTGCTAAACACCAAGGATTACGTATTAGCCCAGCAGAGCAAATGCCTTATATAGTCGGAGCACTCGCAGGTTGCGCTAATAAACAATTAATGACTCAAGCTATTAGTGCTGGGCACAAGC
The DNA here is from genome assembly GCF_014163885.1 of Pseudoalteromonas sp. SR43-2. NCBI lineage: Bacteria > Pseudomonadati > Pseudomonadota > Gammaproteobacteria > Alteromonadales > Pseudoalteromonadaceae > Pseudoalteromonas > Pseudoalteromonas sp. SR43-2. The sequence continues at coordinate 285,684 of NZ_JACJED010000001.1, forward strand.
CTGTTGGCTTAAGTCTTTTTGAGGCAGGTGTTACTGCCACTCAAAAGCTAAAAGCGCTTTGCTTAGTGGGTAAATGTAAAAGCAACGACGATTCTATTGTTAATGATTTACTCAAAATCGGTCGCCTACCCATTGTTAGCTCTATAGGCTTTGATGAGCAAGGGCTTTGGTACAACGTAAATGCAGATGAAGCAGCAGCGGCTATTGCTAGTAACTTAAATGCTGAGCTTATTTTTATGACGGATGTTGAAGCAGTGCTTGACGAAAATAAACAGCCGTTACATCAACTTGACACAAAACACATTGATACTTTAATTACAAATGGAGTAATTGTGGGCGGGATGGAGGTCAAAGTTAAGACCAGCCTTCACGCTGCCCAACATTTACGACGCGGTGTGTATATTTCCAGCTGGCAAAAGCCAGAAAATTTAACTGCTCTGCTGCAAGGCGAGCATGTCGGAACAAAGATTACACCATAGGTTTATTATGTTTGAGAATTTTTTAACGGGTTTAGAATTAGACCAAGAAGGCGCACTTAATTTATTAAAGTTAGCGCAAGATATAAAAGCAAAGCCAGAAAAATACAGCCAAGTATTATCGGGTAAATCAATCGTAACATTGTTTGAAAAACAAAGTTTACGTACTCGCTTATCGTTTGATATAGGTATTAACCGCCTTGGTGGCCATGCAGTTTATTTAGATCAGCAAAATGGCGCTATGGGTGCACGTGAATCAATTAAAGATTTCGCACTTAATATTTCTACTTGGGCCGATGGTATTGTTGCGCGCGTAAATCAGCACAGCACATTAACTACATTAGGTGAATACGCATCAGTACCGGTAGTAAATAGTTTGTGTGATTTATACCACCCATGCCAAGCTCTTGCTGATTTTTTAACGCTTCAAGAAGTTCACGGCGATGTGAGCGAGCTTAAAGTAGCTTACTTAGGTGAGGGCAATAATGTAACTCATTCATTAATGCTTTTAGCGGCAACGCTTGGCACTGATTTTGTTGCCGTAACGCCAAAAGGTAGCTCGCCTGATTCGCAAATTCTTAAAAAGGCTGAGCAAATAGCAGCAATGAATGGCGCATCAGTAATGGTAAGTGACCGTGTTGAAGCGGCTGTGGGTGCAAACGTTGTATATGCAGATACATGGGTATCAATGGGTGATACAACACCGCTTGAGCAAGTTAAAGAAAAATATATGCCTTATCAATTAAATCAGGCATTGCTAGATCAAACAGGTGCAACTACGGTATTACATTGCCAACCGGCACACCGTGAATTTGAAATTACCTCTGAGGTAATGGATGGTCCAGCATCGAAAATTATTCAACAAGCAGAGAATCGCATGCACGCGCAAAATGCTTTGCTAGTTACATTACTAAATCCAAATTTTGTTAAGGAACACCTATGAGTTCAATTAAAAAAGTCGTTTTAGCCTATTCAGGTGGTCTTGATACATCGGCTATCGTGCCATGGTTAAAAGAAAACTACGGTTGTGAAGTTGTTGCGTTTGTAGCGGATGTAGGTCAAGGCGCAGAAGAACTTGAAGGCGTAGAAGCTAAAGCAATCGCTTCAGGTGCTTCAGAATGTTACGTAGTTGATTTAAAAGATGAAATGGTAAGTGATTACATTTATCCAACACTTAAAACGGGCTCGGTTTACGAAGGTACTTATTTACTAGGTACGTCTATGGCGCGTCCTATTATTGCTAAAGCACAAGTTGAAATTGCACGTAAAGTAGGTGCTGATGCACTTTCTCATGGTTGTACTGGTAAAGGTAATGACCAAGTTCGTTTTGAATCATGTTTTGCAGCCCTTGCTCCAGATTTAAAAGTAATTGCGCCATGGCGTGAGTGGGACTTATCGAGTCGTGAATCATTACTTGATTACTTAGCAGAGCGTGACATTCCGTGTTCAGCATCAGCTACAAAAATTTATAGCCGTGATGCTAACGCTTGGCATATTTCGCACGAAGGTGGTGAGCTTGAAGATCCATGGTGTCAACCAACTGAGCAAGTATGGACTTGGACTAACTCTCCAGAGCAAGCACCAGATAAATCAGAACTAGTAACTTTAAAAGTTGTTGAAGGCGAAGTGGTTGCTGTAAATGGCGAAGAACTTAAACCATATGACTGTTTAGTTAAATTAAACGATATTGCATCGCCTCATGGCGTTGGACGTGTTGATATTGTAGAAAACCGTTTAGTAGGTATGAAGTCACGCGGTTGTTATGAAACACCAGGTGGCACAGTAATTATGGCTGCGCTTCAAGCCATTGACGAGCTAGTGCTTGATAAAGCAAGCCGTAAGTGGAAAGAAGTACTAGGTGGTGAATTTTCACATTTAGTGTACGACGGACGTTGGTTTACACCACTTAAAGATTCTATTTTAGCCGGTGCAGAAGCACTTTCTAAAGTGGCAACAGGTGAAGTGGTACTTAAGCTATATAAAGGTCAAGTAACTGCGGTTCAAAAGCAATCACCAAATAGCTTATACAGCGAAGCATTTGCTACATTTGGCGAAGATGATGTATATGACCAGTCACACGCTGAAGGCTTTATTCGTTTATTCTCGCTTTCAAGCAGAATTTCAGCATTGGCTAAAAAGTAAATTATTTATAGCCCCTTATAAAAGGGGCACTACAGGGTTTGGAGAGATTTCATGGCATTATGGGGCGGACGTTTTTCTACGGGTCCAGATGAGGCGTTTAAGCAATTTAACGACTCTCTTCCCTTTGACTACCAGTTAGCAGAGCAAGATATTATTGGCTCTGTGGCATGGGCTGGTGCACTTGAACAGGTAAATGTACTTTCAAGTGATGAGCATACAAAATTAGTTGCTGCATTAAATGAGCTACTTGAAGAAGTTAAAGCTGATCCACAATCAGTTGCTACTTCAGGTGCAGAAGACATTCATTCACATGTTGAAGCTGCTCTAATTGAAAAAGTAGGTGATTTAGCTAAAAAATTACATACAGGCCGAAGCCGTAATGACCAAGTTGCCACCGATTTTAGACTATGGTGCCGTGATACAGCCGATCATTTACTAGATGCCATTGCACAGCTAAAAGGCGAGTTTGTAGCGCTTGCAGAGCGAGAGCTTGGCACAATATTACCTGGTTACACGCATTTACAGCGCGCACAACCAGTATTGTTTAGCCACTGGTGTATGGCGTATGTAGAAATGCTAGAGCGCGATGAAAGCCGCCTGCAAGATGCTAAAGCGCGTATGAATTTTTGCCCATTAGGCAGTGGTGCATTAGCAGGTACAGCTTATCCGATTGATCGCCAAGCATTAGCCCACGGATTAGGTTTTACAGCGGCTACAAAAAATAGCCTTGATGGCGTATCTGATCGTGACTTCGTGTTAGATCTTTTAAGTTGTGCGTCTATTTCGATGATTCACTTATCTCGTATGTCTGAAGATCTGATTTTTTATAATTCGGGTGAAGCCGGATTTATAGAGCTTGCTGATAACGTAACGTCAGGCTCATCGCTCATGCCTCAGAAAAAAAATCCTGATGCACTTGAGCTTATTCGCGGTAAAACCGGACGTGTATTTGGTGCATTTAGCGCTATGATGATGACATTAAAGGCACTGCCACTTGCATACAATAAAGATATGCAAGAAGACAAAGAAGGCCTGTTTGACGCCATGCCAACATGGCTTGCATGTATTCATATGGCGCAAGCATGTATTAAAGGCGTAAAAGTAAATGGTGATAAAACGTTAGCAGCGGCAAAAGGCGGCCACGCTAATGCCACCGAACTTGCTGATTACTTAGTTGCTAAAGGTGTGCCATTTAGAGAAGGGCATCACATTGTGGGTGTACTTGTACAGCTTGCGATTAGCGAAGGTAAAACGCTTGAGGAGCTATCACTTGAGCAGTACAAATCAGTAAACACTGTATTTGAAGACGATGTTTACCCAGTACTTGAAATTGATGCGTGTATAAAAGCGCGTCAAGCGCTTGGTGGGACGTCTATTGAGCAAGTAACTAATGCTGTTAAAGAAGCCAAAAAAAAACAGCAAATAACGGTACGTGATGCAAATTTAGATGATGTAGAGGCAATTGCAACACTTATACAGCATTGGGCAACGGTAGGCGAAAACCTACCTCGTGCAAAAAGCGATATGGTGCACTCTATTAACGAGTTTGCAGTTACTGAAATAAATGGAAAAGTGTCAGGTTGTGCATCGTTATACATTTACGATACCGGCCTTGCTGAAATACGCTCATTGGGTATAGACCCAAAAAGTAAAGTGACGGGGCAGGGTAGACAGCTTGTAGAGCACCTACTTACTAAAGCCAAAAAATTGGCACTTAACCGAGTTATTGTATTGACCCGTGTCCCCGATTTTTTTGAACAGCAACGTTTTACTTTTTGTAGCAAAGACTCTTTGCCTGAAAAAGTAATGAAAGATTGTGAACTTTGCCTTCGTAAAGAAAATTGTGACGAAGTAGCAATGGAATATATTTTGAAGCTAAGTACACGTGCGGAGATCCCGTGTAAATACGTAGCTTAAACTCCCTGGATACAAAAAACGTACGGTTATCCCTGTGCGTTTTTTTATATTTGCAGTAAACTGGTCGGAGTTGTTTGGTTTGATTATATTTTTTTGAGTGAGTTTTAATGCGTCAAAAAAAGTTGGCACATTGGTTGCTAAGTATAAGATAGATAGCAAAATAGCTATCACTGCTTAAAACAGGTAATGCATTTATCTACATAATAATGTGGTTAAAAGTTGCACCGAATATAATTAAAACTTTTACAAGGATCAATCACATGCAAGTTTCAGCTAATAGCCAATTACAAATGCAAGCATACAACAAAACACAACAATTAAAGCCTGCAATGGAACAAACTGCTAGCCCTAAAACCCTGCAATCTGATACAGTAAGCATCTCACAAGAAGCTATGGCTGCTGCGAGTACTGATTTACAGCGTGGTGGTGTGATACTTTATCCCCCAAATAAACCAAAATAATTAATGAAGGTAATGAATGTTTTTAACTGAGTTTTTTGGTTTCTTTTCGCTATCAGCTTTTGCCTCGTGGGGTTTTTTGATGGCATTTTTTTTTAATATTTTTGTTTTTTCATTAGATATAAAAAGAAATACAACCTTATTGCTCAGTTCTTTCATTATGATGTTTTCTTATTCTACATCAGACTATTTTTTCTCATGGTTATCAGTTGAAAGCTCACTTTATCTTGATTGGGCACTTTATGATTATGCTACGGTGGGTGCCTTATTATCAGTTTATTTACTATTAAAAAAAACAACTCCCTCATTTATGTATTTATTAATAGGCCTTATAGTTAATTCATTATTGAGTTTGTGTATGTACTTAGATATGTATGTTTACAATAACAGGGAACCTTGGTTCTTGTGGGATTTGTATACATTTTCAGTCAATATAATCGATCTTATAATGATTGTTATTTTGATTGTAGATAGAGACTTACTTGGTTTTCATAAATTAAAAAGCAAACTCCTTAATTACTTCAAGTCAAACGATACCCACAAAGTAACTTAGCTTAAATGTACGTTACTGAACCCCTAATGGTTTATGTACAAGCCTTCACTCAGTGGGGCTTTTTAATGGCCTTTCTGTATTGTTTGACCTCTACGATAAATAAAGAAAATAAGTCTCCTGTTTATTTATCTGCGCTTATGCTCTGCTCATATGTTTTTAGTGGTTATATAGACTTATTAGAAGGTTTATATTTAAACTCGATGCTCTACGATTTTGTTACTATTTTAGCTTTATTAATTTTAGAGTACTTTAAAGTACTTCACCGCTCTATGGCTTTTCACTTCATCATCTTTGCGTTAATAATAAATGCTGTGCTTACCTTAATATTACATTACGATCTATACGTCTTGTATAACTATGAGCCTTGGTGGTATTGGAGTGTTTATTCTGTTGGTGTAAATATGTTCGATGTTTTAATGATTCTGTCACTAGTATTCAACAAAAATCTCAAAAATAATGGATAATATTCTAGTTAATCCAGCAATTTCTTTTTACATAGGTGCATTTGTACAGTGGGGCTTTTTAATGGCTTTTTTGTACTCATTAGTTATAAGTATTAACAAACCTCGAAAAGAAGCTGTATGGTTATCATTTGTTATGTCAATTTCTTATTCCTCAAGCCTGTTTATAGATATACAACACATATCGTATCTTCAGCTCTTTTTGTTTGATATAACAACTATTTTCGCCATTATTATTTTAAGGTTGTTCATTATTGAAAATCTTATATCGATCTACTTGTTGTTAGGGTTGATTATAAACTCATCATTGTTTCTTGGTATGTATATAGATGTGTCAGTTTTTAAAAATTACGAACCTTGGTGGTTTTGGTTTTTTTATTCAATTGTTATTAATTTAGCCGACTTTATGATGCTAGCTATATTTTTTATAAACAAAGATTTTTTAGCTTTAGCTGCAATTAAAACATGGTTCCACAATAGTATTATGAAAAGGAATAATAGTGGTAGCTGACATACTTTGGGCACTGGTAGATTTAGGATATAACGTAGCAATACTATTTACATGGTTCTTCCTAATCGCATTTTTATATAACCTATCAGCGAGTATTAATAAAAATGATAAAAGTAGAGCGCATCTTTCATTTATAATGATGGTTTCATATATATCTAGTCTTTTTATGGATCCACTGATTGAAAATCCTCACCTAAATTACTTCTATTATGATCTTGCTACTATTAGCGCCCTGATACTTTGGCGATTTATATATAAAAAATTAGTACCAATTGCTTTTGACTATTTAATTGTAGGGCTTTTTATTAATGCATGTTTATTTTTAGGTATGCATTACGATATTGAAATTGCAGGTACTCTTTACTATTGGTGGTTTTGGACAGTTTATATTTTTGGAATGTATTTTGTCGACTTTACAATGGCATTGGTATTAATCATCAATAAGGATGTTTTAGGCTTAAACAAGCTTTTAAGGTGTGTTAGAGGGTTAAGTTTAGATCGCTGAGGCAGTAAAGCTCAACTTAAAAGAAGAGTGATTTTGTGCATTTTTTATGTTGCCGTTATATGTTAAGCGGTACAATAATGGTTTATATAGTGTTGGGGTGAGATGATTGAGCTACTTTTAAATACAAATATCTCTTTTTATATAGGTGCATTTGTACAGTGGGGCTTTTTGATGGCTTTTCTATATTCTTTAGTAAGCTCTATAAATAACGCAGATAAAAGCATTGTTTGGCTATCTTTCATCATGGCACTTTCTTACTCTTCTAGTATTTTTATTGATATGGACTCGATAACTTACTTCGATTTTTTCTTATTCGATAGTATTACTCTATTTGTTATTATTTTATCTGGTTTTTTTATAAAAATGAGCGGTGTATACATTTATTTATTATTTGGTTTAGGTATAAACACTTTATTATTTTTTGCAATGTATATAGATAATGATGTTATGCACCATTATGAATTTTGGTGGTTCTGGTGGGTGTACATAGTAGGTATAAATTTTACAGATTTGACCATGGTTTTAGTTTTCTTTATAGGTAAAGATGTTTTAAAACTTGCTTGGTTAGAAGGAAAGCTAAATAAAGTGTTTAATAAAAGGGCCTATTAGTAATGGATTTCAGTGCTAACAGGCCTTATTTATTATTAACTGGCACCACAGCCCAATTTAGTTTTTAGCGCTTTGACAATTACAGGGTCTACAAACTCGCTTACATCACCATTGTGACGTGCTACTTCTTTAACAAGCGTTGATGAAATAAATGAATTTCGCTCTGCGGGTGTTAAAAATACACTTTCTAAATCAGGATTCAGGCGGCGGTTCATGTTAGCTAATTGAAATTCATAGTCAAAATCAGATACCGCTCTAATACCACGAATAAGCACATTAGCATTGTGATCGCGCGCAAGGTCAGCCAATAAGCCAGAAAAACCAATGACCTTAACATTATCTAAGTGACTTAAAATAGAGTTTGCAAGTTCAACACGTTCTTCAAGGTTAAAACAGGGTTTTTTACTTGGGTTGTTCGCAACCGCAACTAATACAGTATCAAACATTTTAGCTGCACGTTGAATAAGATCTGTATGACCATTGGTTAGTGGATCAAAGGTGCCTGGATAAATTGCAATAACTTTCATAATGTTCACTATTTATGATTTTAGCGCTAGTTTAACAGTGTTTATGCCACAAAGCAGCCTAGCTAATAAAGCATATAAACACTTACTTTCTTTGAACAGGTCAGTCCAAGGTTTGAGTGTTTTAATGATTCATATTTGTTTATACTGTTTACCTCTTTTTAGTGTAATGTAGCCTATAGATAATTTGAGTATTAGCATATGAATACCAAGGATAAAATAATACACACCAGTATTTTGTTGTTTAACGAAAATGGTGAGCGTGCAATAACGACAAATCATATTGCATCAAACTTAGGGATGAGCCCGGGTAATCTTTATTATCATTTTAAAAATAAAGAAGACATTATCCGTCATATTTTTGCGCTGTATCGCGATCATTTAAATACTCACTTTAAACCTATTAATAAAGATGATGATGCATTTAATCATTTAACGGCTTATTTAGATTCGTTATTTGAATTGATGTGGCGTTACCATTTTTTTTACGACAATCTTGGCGATATACTCGCCAGAGACACTGAGCTAAAACAAGCTTACATTGATTTTCAGTTAGAGTTATTAGAGCAAGTTCGTAAAATTATTCTAGGTCTTCGCGATAGTGAAATGATTGCTATTGATGAGCAAGATGTCATTGATTTAGCCCATACACTAAAGTTAACTGTTAGCTTTTGGACGCCTTATATTAAGGCTCGTAGGCCAAGCGGTACCCTTGCTGAGCAAGATATATATCACGGTATTTTAAAAGTACTTACATTATTTAGAGCGTACAGTACCGATAAAAGTATTGATAAAATGAACCTATTACGCGAAAAATACACTGAATTAGCACAACAAGCCCCAACTGTTGTTTAGCCGTTGCCTTTTGGCTGTTTCCTAGACGCTGAATTTTTTGCTATAATCGCGCGCCAAATGCCTGGGAGCGCGAATTCCCGCAGTCTAAGAGTGAACTATGCTTAAATTTATCGTCAAACTACATCCTGAAATAGCCATCAAAAGCCGTTCGGTCCGTAAACGCTTTACTAAAGTGTTAGAAAATAACATTAAAATTGTATTGCGACGTCTTGACGAAAAAGTACAAGTAAGAAATAACTGGGATAATATTTCAGTTGTTACAAAGCTTGAAGATGCACAAGTTCGCCTTGATTTTATCGACAGCCTTAAACGCATACCTGGTATCGTTCAGTTTATTGAAGTAACCGAAACACAATTTGAAACTCTCGATGATATCTATCAAAAAACAATAGCGTTAGTGGGTCACACAATTGTGGGTAAAACTTTTTGTGTGCGTGCTAAGCGTATAGGCCAACACGACTTTACCTCGACTGATTTAGAGCGTTATGTTGGTGGTGGGCTAAATCAACATATTGAAGGCGCAAGCGTTAAGCTTAGCCGTCCAGAAGTAACAATACGATTAGAAGTAAAAGACGATAAAGCTTACATTGTTTCGCAAACGCATTTTGGTATGGCGGGCTTTCCACTACCAACGCAAGAAGACGTGCTTTCGCTTATGTCGGGTGGTTTTGACTCTGGCGTAGCAAGTTACCAAATGATTCGTAAAGGCGCACGTACGCACTTTTTATTCTTTAATCTAGGTGGCGCAGCACACGAGATTGGTGTTAAGCAAGCGAGCTATTTTTTATGGAAAAAATACAGCTCAACACATAAAGTGAAATTTATAACAGTTGATTTTGAACCTGTTGTTGCTGAAATTTTAGAAAACGTTGAAAACAGCCAAATGGGTGTTGTGCTTAAACGTATGATGATGCGAGCAGGAAGTGTAGTGGCTGAAAAGTTAAACATTCAGGCGCTTGTCACTGGTGAAAGTATTGGCCAAGTATCTAGTCAAACATTAGCGAACTTAAGCGTGATTGACCGCGTTACCGAAACACTTATTTTACGCCCGCTAATTCAAAATGATAAACAAGAAATTATTAACCTTGCTCGCCAAATTGGTACAGCTGAAATGGCTGAAACGATGCCTGAATATTGTGGTGTTATTTCTAAAAAGCCGACAGTTAAAGCTAAAATTGAAGTAATAGAAGCCGAAGAAGAAAAGTTCGATTTTGATGTGCTAGATACCGTAGTAAATAACGCGCGCATAATGGATGTACGCGATATTGACGTAGAAGCCAAGCAAGAGCTAAAAGAGGCTGAGTCGGTTGCTGATTTACCTGCAGGCTCTGTAGTAATTGATATTCGCTCACCAGAAGAAGAAGAAGCTGCACCGCTTGCAATCGATGGTGTTGAAGTGGTGCATTTGCCGTTCTTCCGTTTGGCTACTAAGTTTGGTGATTTACCAAAAGACACCGACTACTATTTATATTGTGACAGAGGCGTAATGAGCCAACTACAGGCACTTATGCTGCACGAACAGGGCTTCGAAACTGTAAAAGTTTATCGCCCGTAAAGTTAAAAGCTTATATAAGCGTGGTTTATACCACGCTTTTTTTTGCCTGAATTTTAACTAACAACTCATCGTTGTAAGGCGTTGGAATACTGTGAAGTTTACCTTGTTGGCTAATATAGCCACATATAGCTGATATTTCAGTTTCTCTATTGTGAGCTATATCTTGCTGCATTGATGAGTAATTATTTGCGGTTAACTCCATTATTTTATAAGCGGTATTGAGAGCTTTAATTAATGGGATATTAAGCCCTTGAGCCTTTGCAATATTGCATGCTTCAGTGAGTGCATTAAAAATTATTGTATTGTACTTAGGTGCACGTAATTCGCCATTTTTTACATTACTTAAAGCGCTTAATGGATTAATGGCAATATTGACGAGTAGCTTTTCAAAACGAAGCTGCTGAATGTTATTAGTAAACTTTAGATTGGGTATTACTTTAAAAATATCAGCTATTGGCGCGCTATTTTGAAGTGCAAGCTCATTACAGCCACCAATAACGCTTTGTCCTTCACCTGTGTGTTGCACAATATATTGGTTTGATTTAAAGCCAGCTATGCTTGTCGTTAAAAAGTAGAGTGCTTGATGGGTGTTTAGCTGGTTATTTATCTCATCAACGTTGCCCATTCCATTATGCGAAAGTACAACAGAGCAATGTGTCGGTAAAAATGGCTTTATTTGAGAAAACGCATCAAGCACTTGAAAAGCTTTAACGGTAAATAAAATTACATCAAATTCAGTTGCTTTATCTAACTGATTTAATGAAATAAATTTTGCGTTAATTTTTTTTGATGCACCCTTAGCTCTGCTGTAAAAGCGGGTGTTTGTTGGGTTTTTACGAGTTAAAACACTGATATTATGCGATGCGCTCAAAAAGTGGCTCAGCAACAAGCCAATAGCGCCATCGCCAACGATTAAAATATTAGCCATGTGGGTTCTTTTTTCGAGGTGTAAAAATTACTCTAAGTAAAAAGTAGCTTGCAGCACCTGCAAAATCAGCAAAAAAATCACCAAGTGATGCTTGCCTATAAGGAAGTGCGTCTTGCATTATTTCTATCGAGGCGCCATAGCCTGCTAATAAGAGTATTTGAGCATATAAAGGAAGCTTAAAAGCCTTATCCATTATTATGGCTAATATAAAAAAAATCCCAAAATGGGCGACTTTATCAACATGAGGGAATAAATTTACAACGCCACCTTTTATTTCTTTAGCAAATAAAAAGGTGAAAGCCACTATGCTGATTAAAAAAACTGCTTGATAAACACGCCTTGTCACGACAAATCCTAAAATCGCTTAAAAAAGAGGCGCAAGTATATCAAACTAATTTAGTATCGCACCTGAACAAGATGCAGAAAAATGTAAAGATTTATAATTTTAGCGTTATAATTGCCACATAAAATTAAGATTAAATAGTTAGGAGTATACTAATGCCTTCATTTGATATTGTATCTGAAGTAGAAATGAACGAAGCTAAAAATGCGGTTGATAACGCAAACCGTGAACTAGAGACTCGCTTTGATTTTAGAGGCGTTGATGCATCTATTGAGCTAAACGATAAAACAATTAAGCTTAAAGCAGAAGCTGACTCTCAAGTTATGCAGTTGTTCGATATTTTAGCGGGAAAAATTTCAAAGCGCGGTATGGATGTAGCTAGTTTAGAACTTCAAGATATTAGCCGTGCAGGAAAAAATGTATTTCGTAACGTTGGGTTAAAGCAAGGTATCGAAAAAGACATGGCCAAAAAAGTGGTTAAAGCCATTAAAGATTCAAAAGTTAAAGTACAAGCCGCTATTCAAGGCGAAGAAGTGCGTGTGACAGGTAAAAAGCGTGACGATCTTCAAGAAGCAATGCAGGTAGTTCGCAGTGCCGATTTAGGTCAGCCTTTTCAGTTTAAAAACTTTCGCGACTAATTTATAAACTGTTTTTAATAAAAGTGCTTTAATTTGTCTATATTTGCAGACAGATTAAAGCTACTTAATCTTTTTACAACTTTCCCACTTTATCCTCTCGTAGTTCTGCATGTGTTAATCCTCTTTTTGATATTTAAGCTATTATATTTAATTGAATATAATAAAAATTTCACTCTAGAAGGTATTAAAATGAGACCCCATCAATTATTTCTGTTATTTGTTTTGCTTATATTTACCAAGCCAAGCTTATCAAAGGCAGTTGATATTGATGTATTGGTCGAAGATGGCTACTTTCCGATTATTATTAACGCGCAAAAAAAGCAGGGCTTTGCTCCTGAGTTTATTAATATTTTAAACGACGCACAGGAGGAATTTAATTTTATACTTATTTCTTTACCTGTAAAAAGGCTTACTTTGTCTGTTGAAAAAAATAACTTCGACGTTTTATTTTTAATGGCAATGCAATGGCTGCCAAAAACAACGCAGAAAAACATTGAAAAAACTGAATTTTATACCATCACCAAAAACGAGCTTTATACACTCAAAGAGAATGCATCAGAACAAACTTATTTTGACAATCTGGACAAATTAACCAAAGTTGGGGTTTTAGGGTACTCGTATCAATTTGCAGGATTTAATACAAATGCCGAATACTTGAGAGAAGAGCACCAGGTAAGCCTAACAATTGATGAATTCAATGTAGTTAAAATGCTGCTATTAAGGCGCGCTGAAGTCGGGGTTTTAAACAGTATTGCTTATCAGTATTTTAAAAAGCAGAATATCTTAAATATGGATTTACTATTTAAGAGTGACGTACCAGATGCAGTGTATGAAACACATTTTTTGATTAACTCACAATCAAATAAAATATCAATTCACAAAATGGATGAAATATTAAATTTACCTACTACACAAATGCAACTTCAGAAGCTACTTGATAAGTACGGTATTCCTTCAAGCTATAATAATACAGCACTGAACTGAAATAGCTTTTAGCTATATAGACGTCCATTGACATTTGTAAACAAAATACTCACAATGACGGCATATTTTCAAGGTGCTTGCTAGCCACTTCATGTAATGATTTTTTTAGCAGGATAATCGGGAAGTTGGTGCGTTTTCATGATGACTACAAGCCCAACACTGCCCCCGCAACGGTAGAGTATTGCATGTTTTTATGTGCTTACTGAGTCCGGAGACCGGCCTTGATGCAATCTTACTTACTTAAATCTTTGCGGTGGGCAAAGGTAGGGGACATCATGTTAAACAAAACAACTCTAGGCGTTGCAATTTCTGCTGCGCTTTCATTTTCTGTGTCTGGTGCAGAGCAATCAATTGAAAAAATAACCGTTACAGCTAATAAGTTTGAGCAATCAATTAACGACGTTTTAGCGAGTGTAAATGTTATTGAACGTGCTGAAATAGAAGCTAGTAATGTACGCGATTTACCTACACTTTTAAGCACGCGAGTGGGTTTTCAGGTTAATCCAAATGGTGGTTTTGGTCAAAATACAGGTGTGTCACTTCGTGGTACGGGCTCTGGCGATACGTTGATTTTAATTGACGGTGTACGTACAGGCTCAGCAACACTAGGTCAAAAAGCATTAAATAATGTTCCTCTAAATAGTATTGAACGCATAGAAATTATTAAAGGCTCTCGCGCGGCTGTTTATGGCTCTGATGCACTCGCTGGTGTTATTAATATTATTACGCGTGAGTCAGATAACTTATCCCTAAGCGCTACATTTGGTTCTGACTCTTATCAAAATTATCAAGTTGCAGGCTCTGTAAAATCAGATGATATAACAACAGCATTTAACGCAGGCTTTGAAAAAACAGATAACTTTGATGTACTGCAAGGCGTAGCACCTGATGAAGATGGCTATGAAAATAAAAACCTTGGTTTTAAAGTTAACTACACCGATGCACATTACGGCGACTTTAAGTTATTAGGCCAATACAGTGAAGGCTATGCAGATTACGACAGTCGCTTTAGCCCTGCAGGCAGTACGATTGAACGAGATGATTTTAAAAACTATCAACTTTCTGCAGGTTGGAGTAAAAACTACACTAACCAAACGCATAGTATTGATTTAGCGCTTTCAACAGATGATTCAGACAATACATATGTCGATTTTTCAGTTGGGCCAACAACAAGTACATTTATAACTAAACGCACACAAATTGATTATAACGGCCAGTACCTGTTATCTAATGAACTTAACATTAGTGGTGGTGTTAATTGGTACAACGATGATGTGTCGCATAGTTCGCAACTATTTGTTGAAGACAGCCGCGATGTACTTGCTGTGTTTGTAGGTGCTTACTACGATGCAGATAAAGTACTGGCTAATTTAACTGTTCGCCAAGATGATGACGAGCAATTTGGCGATGAAACAACGTATACCGCCGCTGCAGGTTATCATTTATCTGAAGATGCAACATTTCGTATAAGCCAAAGTACTGGCTTTAAAGCTCCTACATTTAACGATTTATATTATCCACTTTATGGTAACCCTGATTTACAACCTGAAAAATCAGTAAACCGTGAGTTAGGTTTGAGTGTGGATTTTGATATCGCGCAAGTTGATATTGCAATATTTAGAAACAATATAGAAGATAAGATTGATTACGATGCAAACTTTGCATTGGCTAATATCGATGAAGCACGTTACGAAGGGGTTGAATTTAGCTTATCTCAGCAGTTTTTTGGTTTTGATAGCAACCTTAACTTTGCTTACTTAAGCGCTGAAGACGAAGAAACGGGCGCAGAGTTACGTAATGTTGCTAAACGTACTTTTAACTGGGAACTTGCAAAACAGTTTGGTGCTTTTGACGCAAGCTTAGACATGCAATACCGTAGCGACCGACAAGGTGCTGTGACGCGTTTAGGATCATACACGCTTTGGAACTTAGCGGGTAATTATCAAGTAAATGAACATATTGAAGTTTCGCTTCGTGTAGAAAACTTATTTGATAAAGAGTATAACGCTGTTGATTCAAACGTTGATTTTACAACGGGTGAAGTGTATTACTACAACACACCAGAGCGTCGCTTTTTTGCAGGCGCAAGCTACCAGTTTTAACGGTATTTATTAATATTAAAAAGCCCGACTTATGTCGGGCTTTTTAATGTGTAGCTAAGTTTAACTAATTAATTTAACTGCTCAAATTAGCTAGTCAGCTAAGAACTCTTTAAATACGGTTTCAAACTTATGTAATTTAGGTGCTATTAAAATACTACAGTAACCCTGCTGTGGGTTTTCGTTATAGTAATCTTGATGATAATGCTCTGCTGGATAATACGTAGTGGCAGGGCTGACTTCTGTCACAATTGGCTCAGCGACATGGCTTTGCAGTTGAGCTATCACTTCGTTGGTTTGCTTAAGTTGAGCTTCATCGTGATAGTAAACCACACTTCTATATTGTGTGCCTATATCGTTACCTTGGCGATTCAATTGTGTTGCATCATGCAGTGTGAAAAACATAGCTAAGAGTGTTTCAAAGCTAACTACAGTCGCGTCAAATTCAATTTTAACAACCTCAGCGTGACCGGTTGTGCCTGAGCATACAGAATCATATGTTGGGTTATTTGTTTCACCGCCGGTGTAGCCAGAGCTTACGGTTAGTACGCCATTTACACGTCTAAATGCAGCATCTATACACCAAAAACAGCCGCCACCAAATGTTGCTACTTGCGTTGTTGAGCTCATAAGTATTCCTAAAATGTATATGGGGTTTAAAGGCGAGCATAAATTGTATGCGCCGCAACAACAAGGTTACGGCGCAATTAAGAGGCTAGATCTCTTCGAAAGGTTTTTCAGCAGCTTGTTTGTCTAATTTTTGCTGTAAAAACTCAGGTGATTGAGTGTTACGTGCAAGTGCATAATATGCAGCAGGTACAACAAAAAGAGTTAGTAGGGTCGATACAATAACCCCAGTAAACACGACTACACCTATCACCATACGGCTTTCAGCGCCCGGACCTGAAGCAAGTACTAAAGGTACCGAACTCATAACCGTAGTCAGCGAGGTCATAATAATAGGGCGCAAACGCTGAGTTGCTGCTTGCAAAATAGCTTCACTAAATTCAACGCCTTTATCGCGCAGTTGGTTAGTAAATTCTACAATCAAAATACCGTTTTTAGCACTTAACCCAATGAGCATGACAATACCTATTTGGCTGTAAATATTTAAGGTAAGTCCTGTAGCCCAAAGTCCGAACATAGCGCCCATTAAACCAAGTGGTACGGTAAGCATAATGACGAACGGATGCATAAAGCTTTCAAACTGCGCTGCCAGTACTAAAAAGGTAACAGTGAGTGCAAGTATAAATACGTAGGTCATCGCTGATGCGCCTTCGTAATAAAGCTGCGACTCGCCTTTGTAATCTACGGCGCCATCTATATCGTTTTCTTGCGCGGCTACTTCGTTTAAAAAGTTAAGCGCTTGCTCAAGCGTATAACCGTCGGCTAAGTTGGCGCTTAATGTAATTGCGCGCATACGGTTGTATCGGTTTAAGCGCGATGCGGTTGCTTCTTCTTTTAAGCTGATAAGGCTATCAAGTGGGACTAGTTCACCGCTTCGTGATTTAAGATATATATTTGAAATGTCAGTAGGGTTAGTAAAGTCTTCTTTAGTCCCTTTTAAAATTACATCGTATTCTTCACCACGGTCAATAAAGGTTGTAACACGGCGCTGGCCAAGCATTGTTTCAAGTGTACGGCCTACATCAGATACAGAAACGCCTAAATCAGCGGCCTTGTTTTTATCTATGCTGACTAAAAACTGCGGGAAGGTTTCTTTATAATCATGATCGATTCTTACTAAACCTGGGTTTTGTTCAGCACGCTTAATTATACGGTCACGCCAATCGGCAAGTTGTGCATAATCATTACCTTGCAATACAAACTCAATAGGGCGAGATGAACCACCACCGCCAATACCACGGCGCATAATGGCAAATGCACGAACATCGGTAACTTCTTGCATTTTACCGCTTATTTCGTCCATTACTTCCCATGTTGAGCGTTTGCGCTTATCCCAATCGGCCATACCAACAATAGCAACACCGCCGCTGCCACCCCAGCCAGGTACTCGAACAAGTACGCGACTTAGCTCACCTGCTTGCGAGTAAGGCATTAAGCGTTCTTCAATTTTAGCCATATTAGCGGCGTTATTTTCGTAACTTGCGCCCTCAGGGCCGCTCATCATAATGAAGAACGTGCCACGGTCTTCTTTTGGCGTTAGCTCAGAGGGAACTTGTAAAAACAACGAGTAACTAACAAAGCCCGCTAATAATAAGCTCACCATTAAGCCCCATTTACGGGTTATGTTAGTGGAGAGCGAATTACGGTAACTTACTTCAATTTTAGTAAACTGGCGGTCCATCCATTGGCTAAATTTATTTGGTTTGTCTGATACTTTAAGTACTTTAGAACACAAGGCTGGTGCGAGAGTCAGCGCTGTAACACTTGAGAAAAATACGGCAGCACTCACCGCCATTGCAAACTCAGTAAATAATGCCCCTATACGGCCATCCATAAATACAAGTGGCACAAACACCGATATTAGTACAAGCGTGGTTGCGACAATGGCAAAACCAACTTCACGCGCACCTCTATATGCAGCTAGTAATGGCGGCTCACCTAGTTCAATACGACGGTGAATGTTTTCAAGCATTACAATGGCATCATCTACTACTAAACCAATAGCCAGTACTAAGGCAAGTAAAGTGAGTAAGTTGATTGAGTAACCCATTGCTAATAAAAACATAAAGCTACCAACAAGTGCGACCGGTACGGTAACCGCAGGAATAAGCGTTGCTCGTATATTGCCTAAAAACAAAAATATAACGAGTACGACTAAACCCATAGAGATGGCAAGTGTGCTGTAAACTTCACTAATTGATTCTTTAATAAATACAGACGAATCGTAGCTGTCTTGAATTGTTGTGCCTTCAGGTAGGTTACGTTTGATTTTTTCAAGTTCGCTGCGTGCGTTGTCTACTACGGTAAGCGTGTTTGCTTTAGCTTGTTTTACAATTCCTAGGCCAATCATGTTGCGCCCGTTACCACGAAATAAGCTTTCGTCATCGGCAGCTTCTAATTTTACGTCGGCAACTTCACCTAAACGCACTAAATAACCTTCTTCACCACGTTTAATAACAAGGTTTTTAAAATCGCGCTGATCTTTATAACTACGTGCAGTACGCACGGTAAAGTCGCGATCTATTGATTCTATTTCGCCGGCAGGTAATTCAACGTTTTCTGTACGCAGTGTATTTTCAATATCGCTTGAGGTAATACCGCGTGCAGCCATTGCTTGGCGGTTTAGCCAAATTTTCATGGCGTATTGGCGCTCACCACCAATACGCACGTTAGATACACCATCTACAACGGCTAAGCGGTCAACAATAAAACGCTGCGCATAATCAGAGAGCTGCAACGAGTCCATTGTTTCGCTGTTTAATACAAACCATGCAATAGGGCTTTCATCACTATTTGATTTTGACACTTCTGGTGGGCGTACCTGATCGGGTAAACTATCAAGTGCACGTGCTACACGTTCGCGTACATCGTTAGATGCAGCATCTATGTCGCGGTTAATATCAAACTCAATGGTAATATTTGAGCGCCCATTCCGGCTCGAAGAGTTAATACTTTTAATACCTTCAATACCGGAAATTCGATTTTCTATTATTTGCGTTATTTTGGTTTCTATAATTTCGGCAGAAGCACCTGTGTATTCAGTGCTGATATTTACTATTGGCGTTTCAATATCAGGGTACTCACGAAGTGGTAGCATAGTAAATGCAACCAGACCAAAAGTAAGAAGCAGCAAATTAATTACTATGGCAAAAACGGGGCGTTTAACGCTAGTATCAGTAATTTTCACGTATTACCCCTTTACGCTTACTTTACTACCAGAGCGAATTTTTATTAGCCCTTCAGTAACAATTTGCTCGCCATCATTTAAACCTTCATCGATAGCAACCCAGCCATTATTTCTGCCAGCAACATGCACTTCAACCTTATTGGCTACTCCGTCTTGAATTTGAAAAACAAAGTGTTTGTCTTGTAAAGGGATAACCGCTTTTTCTGGCACCATTAAAGCTTGGTTACTGCTTAGCTCAAGTGCTGTATTTAGTAGCATACCTGGGCGAAGTAATCCTGATTTATTAGCAAAACTTGCAGTTACTTCAACACTGCGTGTTACCGAATCAATACGCGAGCTAATATGCGTTACCTTGCCGTTAAATGTCTGCCCTGGGTAGGCATCGTTTTGGGTAAGTACTTTCATACCTATGTTTAATTGTGCTAAATATTTTTCAGGTACTTTAAAGTCAACTTTAATAATACTAATATCATCAAGTGTGGTGATTATTGTTGTGTTGCTTACGTAGGCGCCAACTGATATTTCACGCTTACCTAACAGGCCTGAAAATGGCGCGGTAATAGTCATTTCATTTAACTTTGTTTTAGCGCTTTCTAGTTGAGCTTCAGTGGCATCAACACGAGATAATTGTTCTTCAAGTAATGACTTTGCCGTTGATTGCGAGCGTGAAAGTTCGGTAAGGCGATCTAACTGGCGTTTTTCCTCACGTAAGTTAATACCGAGTTCTTTAACTGCGAGTTGCTCTTGTTGGCTTTGTAACTGTACTAATTTTTGTCCTTTACTGACTAAGTCGCCATCTTTAAAATATATATCTGTGACATAATCGTTTTGCGCACTTTTTATATAAATAGCTTGGTTTGCACGTGCACTACCGATGGCCTCTATCATCACTGCGTTTTCCTCAGAGGTAACAGTATGAGCCGTTACTTCGGTAGACATTTGTGATGAATCGGCTTGTTCGCCGTGGCTAGCGGGTAAATATAAATAAACGCTAAATATTAGAAGTAACGTAATAATAAATGGAAAAAGTGCTTTACCTGATTGTCTTGAGTACATTGATTTCATACCTGAAAATGAATTGTAAGTATTGTACGAAATAAGACCGTGAAAAGACGGTTATGTATCTCATAAATTTGTGCGTTAAGCGTAAAAGTAAATAAGATTTATTCATTGTTCCTATTTTGTTGAGGAAAAAGCGGTAATGTATGAAATTTAAAACTAGCTGTAACTTATGTATAACAACAAGAAAGGTCATAATTTGGGGCATTATTATGTTTGTTTTTTATATGGTGTTTTACCGATATGGATAAATCTGACAATGTCATTAAGTTTCGGGCACAGGGCGCGCGAAACGCAATTGAGGCGATTGTTGTAGGTGCTATAGGCTTAGTCTTTATTATGTTATTTAATTTACTGAGGCCGGGTGAAATTAGCATACTTGAAATATTTTTAGTGAGCTTGTGCCTTGTGGCTATTTTTATTGGATTTTTAAAATCTCAAGAACCATACCATAGCCTTATATTGAGCGAATCTGAGCTCGTTTATTGCCACAAGTACGGAGCTTGGTGTATGCCTCATAGTAACTTTCATCACAGTGGAATACCCAAAGTAGAAGATGGCTTTGACTATTTAGAATTAAATGCGGTTGGCGTTAGGGTAAATGATATAGACGACTTTTTATCAAGTATAGCGCCTAGAATTGCAGGGAAGTTATTAATAGAGCAGCGTAATTTATTTATGCAAGTTGTTCAAAAACATTGCAAAAATGGCAATTGCCCATCAGAATGGTTAATAGAAGATACACATTACACATCCCATAAAGGGATAAGCTATACTGGGCTTATAGCCATGTTTGCTAATAGAACTAAGCACCTTCAGCAGCTAACAGGTTACGATTTATTATTGCCTGCCAGCGTGTTAGATAGAGATATTTGGGCATTTAGTGCTAACTTAAATAAGTGGAAGCGCGAGCCTAGTCAGTTTATAGCGTCGCAGCTTAGTAATTAAGCTACGACTGTAGGAAAGAAAAATGAGTCAAGAGAGAGCCTTTTTAAAAAGTGGTCGAAACACCATAATACATAAAGATAAAAAGCATGATTTAGTGATTGTAAACTCTGAAATTCATCCTCGAATTAAAGTAACGCAACATGGTCTGGAGCCATTTAAAGAAGAATTACCTAAAAACCGCCGTGATGCAAAAGAGCGTTATTTAGAAATGGTTTATGTAAGTAGCGCTGATGTATTTGGCGAAGAAAAGCAGTTGCTGTTTATCCAAGCTCTAGACGGGCGTGAATACAAAATAGATTACAGTAAAATCGGTACGAAGTTGTTTGTACGTATTCATCAAGACACATATATGTAGTACTTTAATGGCATCTTTATTGCTAGTGATTACACTATAGTAATTATTTGACATAATAAGGTGCTGCGTATGAAAGCGTTTGCTTTAATCCCCCTCATTTCTTGTAGTTTACTGAGTGCGTGTGGAGGCGGTGGCGGTGATAGCGATAATACAGTTGTTGAAACGTCTGTTAATGCTGGAGCCGATTTACAAATTATCGAAAAATCTGAATTTACCATCACAGCACAAGGTTCCCCCGCTGATGGTACGTTTTCATGGCAACAAGTTAGTGGCCCAAGCATAGAAGGTTTCCCCCTTGAAGGCGCTGAGCAAACACTTACTGCACCTGACGTAAAAACTGATAGTGAAATAATATTAAGAGTGAGCTATCAAAGTACAGGTAGTAGCGCTGTTAGTGACGACATTTCTATTTCAGTGAGCTCTAATAACCAACTACCTCTTGCTGTTGTTACACAAACATCTCCTGAAACACTTCCCTCTGTATACAACGATACAGTGACTTTGAGTGCCCTAGAGTCGAGCGATCCTGATGATAATGGCCAAATTGATAGTTATTTGTGGCAATTGCTATCGGGTCCTGATTTAGATATTGAGAGTTTTAATGAATCAACTCTTAGTTTTTCTCATCCATTACTTGAAAGTAACGTGAATTTATCTTGGCAGCTAACTGTCACTGATGATGAAGGTGGCGAGGCGAGCACTCAATATTCAATGACACTCAACAAAACAAATGAGTTAGTAGATGCAAATGCAGGCGCTGATCAAAATGTCGAAGAGTTTGAGCAAGTAACGCTTGATGCTACAAATAGCGAAACAGTTACCGATACCTATAAGTGTGAATGGCAACAACTTACCGGTAATAGCGAAACATTAAGCAATAGCGACCAATGTACAACGACATTTTTTGCCTCAGATGTTGATACTGAGTCTACATTGAGCTTTGAAGTCACGGTAACCGACTCAAAAGGACGCACAGATACAGACTCCTTATTTGTTGATGTATCACCCAAAGCACTTGGATTCATCAACGATAGTGGTGTCGGTGAGTGTTATAACAATACTCAACGTATTAATTGTGAGAGTGATGACTTTCCAGCGCAAGATGCAGAGCTTGGGCGCGATAGCTATGCAAACCGCTTAGATAAAGTTGGCAAAGGTAATTTAGCGTTTGATTACACTAAACTTAATCAGTTTGCTGATGAAGTTGGTGATGATAGTAGTGACTTTACCTGTATACGCGATAATGTTACTGGGCTTGTATGGGAGGTGAAAAGTGTGGCATCTGGCACGGTACCAAATACTTCGTTACGTGATGGTCAAAATCATTACTTTTGGGATGTAGGGAATACGACTTTTACCGATACCAGTACAGCCAATTCAACGTGTCCGGACAATACAAGTTGTGGAGTACAAAGTTATATAAACGAAGTTAATGATTTAGATTTTTGTGGTGGTACAAACTGGCGATTACCTACTTATACAGAGCTTTTGGACTTAATTGATTACGGTAAACAAGGGCAAAGTATATTAATTGATGAGGCATTTTTTCCTAATATGCCAAGTGAAAGTGCATTAAGCCATTTACGTTACTGGACCTCTCAAACAGCAGCTGATGGTACCAGTTTATCTCAAGCGTATATCATTGATATGAGTGATGGTAACGACCTTGCTTATCCAAAAGAAAATACTGCTTATGTACGTTTAGTTAGAAGTCGTTAGGAGAAAATAATGAAATTTAAATTACTCTATGCACTAGCAACTATAAGTTTGAGCTTTAATATTGCAGCGGCGCAAACGTGCTACGACGGTGCAGATACCACAACACCGACAGATAGATTTACTATAAATACAGATGGCACAGTGTCTGATAGTGAAACAGGCCTTATGTGGCAACGCTGTAGTTATGGACAAACTTATAATACAGAGACACAACTTTGTGAAGGTTCAACACCTTCTCTTACTTGGCAAGAGGCACTACGCGGTGCTAAAAATGATACAACCGCAGATTACGATGATTGGCAAGTGCCTAACATTAAAGAATTGGCGAGTATTTTAGAGCACAGTTGCACAGAGCCGAGTATTAATGAAGACGTATTTTTGGGCACTAAGCTTCAAAACTATTGGTCAAATACATCGGGTGTAAGCACAATGAGCTCAGCGTGGGTTTATCAATTTGATAGTGGGTTGAATAGCTTACATGCTAAAACCAGTAATGTGTATTTACGATTAGTGCGCTACGAAGAGTAAAATGCATACTAAGATTAGACAGACAAAAGTGCAGCCTTAAAACAGCTGCACTTTTTTGTTTTACATAAATTTACGTTATTTCAATAATAAAGCGCTTACAACGTTGTCACTCAGCGCATTTTTTTGCCATTATAGGCCGTGATTTAATTACGAAGGAACATCACGGTGTATTTAAGCTATTTTGGCCTGAACGAAAAACCTTTTTCGATTTCGCCCAACCCTCATTACTTATTTTTAAGTGAACGACATAAAGAAGCCTTAGCACACCTTACCTATGGATTAGGTGAAGACGGTGGTTTTGTATTATTAACAGGTGAAGTAGGTACAGGTAAAACTACAATTACCCGCAGTATGTTGGAGCAGCTTCCTGAAAACACTCAAGTAGCGATGATCCATAACCCAGCGCTTTCAGAGCTGGAGTTATTAGCCAGTATTTGTGATGAGCTCAATATTAGTTACGATGTTCATAATGCGACGCTTAAAAGTCTTACCGATATTATAAAAAAGCATTTAGAGACTAATAATAAATCGGGCGGGCACACTATACTTATTATTGACGAAGCACAATTACTTGCCCCTAACGTGCTTGAGCAATTACGTTTGCTGACAAATATAGAAACCGATCATAAAAAATTATTACAAATAGTATTGGTTGGTCAACCTGAGCTGCAAGATCTTTTGAAGCGCAACGAATTAAGGCAACTTGCCCAGAGGATAACGGCTCGTTACCATTTATTACCACTTACGCAAGGCCAAACAGTCGCTTACATAAAGCATCGGTTACATATTGCAGGGTGTGATAAAGGAATCTTTTCGATGGATGCCATGCAAGCTGTTCATCAATTAACTGGCGGTGTGCCACGATTAATGAACTTGGTCTGTGAGCGTGCTTTAGTTGGGACTTTTGCAAAGCAGCAGTTGATAGTTGATAGCGATATAATAAAAAAATCAGCCCATGAGTCATTACCCATGGATTTTGTAGCACCGGTTAACGAAGCTAACAAAGCAACGTCATTTGTACCCTATAGCCTTGCATTCGCTGCTTTATTTGCCGTAGGCATTGGGCTTTCATTTATTTTATAGTTAGGTAAGTTATGTCTTATTTATTAGATGCGCTAAAGCAGTCGCAGCAATCAGATATGAGTGCTGAACAGTACGACTTACAATCTGAGCAGTTAAAGCAACAGCAAGCACTTAAGCGTTATAGACGATTAGCATTAGTATTTGGTACAAGCTTAGCTGCCTTTATTGCGGTAGCGGGTGGCTTTACCGCCGGA
Source organism: Pseudoalteromonas sp. SR43-2 (assembly GCF_014163885.1). Taxonomy (NCBI): domain Bacteria; kingdom Pseudomonadati; phylum Pseudomonadota; class Gammaproteobacteria; order Alteromonadales; family Pseudoalteromonadaceae; genus Pseudoalteromonas; species Pseudoalteromonas sp. SR43-2. The sequence goes on from NZ_JACJED010000001.1 coordinate 310,942, forward strand.
AAGTGGTTTCAAAGTACGACTTTATTAAACGCAGCGGAACCCGCTGTAATTAAGGTGGTGGAAAGCGAAAAATCATCGCCTAACAAAGACGTTAAAGAGGAAGATGCTGAAGCTGAAAAACAGCAAGTAGCTAAGTTGGAGCCTGCTAAAGTAGCTCCAACAAATACTGCAACGATTGAAGGGCAACTTGTGCATGTGCAAACCCCCAATGGTGTACAGCAAATGTTATTAACCCCAAATGGTCAGTATATTCCTATGCCGTCGAGCCAGGTCACGAGCGCAGCAGGTTATAATCAGCAAAACATGCAACAAGTAATGCCTGTTCAAAATTATAATCAGCCAGCGTTTAACCCACAAAGTAATTACAATCCAAATAATGCACAAAACACTTCGGTATTTGGGCAAAATCAAAATACCGCATCGGCTCAACTTGATATGAGTAAATATAAAGTATTGGGTAAGCCAATTAATGGCAGCACCCAATCTCAACAGACGAGTGACCCTGAGCTTGATGCTGTGCCTACAACTCTTAAAAATGCATTTGCGCAAGCTATACAAGATGTCGAAAAAAACCAAGATTATGAAGTTACTCAAGCGTCAAAAACGTCATCACGTGTTGAGCCTGTTGAGTTATTACCTGATGGTTTGCAATCAATGTTACCAAGTATTAAATATCAAGCGCATATATATTCATCGAGTGCTGATAAACGTTGGATCAAGCTAAATGGCCGAGAATTACACGAAGGAGAAAGCATAGGAGCTCTAACAGTCACAGAAATTACACCTGAGCAAAGTGTGCTAGATTTTGATGGTTATGAGTTTAGCTTAAAAGCTTTGCAAGACTGGCCGCAGTAAGCGCTTAGTTATCACGTTGAGAGCTCGGTAGAATATTGAGCTCTCAATAGTGCTTAGGATAATATTGAATTTTTATAAAAGCGTTCTAAATCAATGTTATATTCTTTAGGTTTAATCGCTGACTCAAGAGTGTCTACAGTTTTTTTATTAGATAAATCAATATCTTTTACTTCGGTGTAGCGGCTATGCTTAGCGCTGTAAAATGTTTTAACGACAGGTTTTAGTGGTGCCCCCGGATTACTCTCGGTGACCAAACCCACTCTTTGACTCGATAACCTTACAAGCGTTCCTACCGGATGGATGCCAATACATTGAATAAATTTATTAAGCAGCACAGGATCAAAGCTATCAGGGCACCCGTCTTTTAATATTTTAAACGCCTTTATTGGCTCCATGCCTGCTTTATAAACACGTTCTGCGGTAAGTGCATCATAAACATCTACAATTGACGCCATACGCACATACTGACTTATCTCGTCACCTTTTTTACCAAACGGGTAGCCTTTACCATCGAGTCTTTCGTGGTGCATACCTGCAATATCTACCGCGATTCCTGTTAAGCCAGAGTCTTCTAATATCTCTTTACTGAAAAGCGAATGCATTTTCATTATTTTAAATTCGTCGTCTGTAAAGCGGCCAGGTTTGTTTAGCACTTCATCAGGGATTTTTATTTTACCAATGTCGTGTAATAGTGCGCCGGTAGTCAGCTCAACAATAGTGTCTTTCTCTATATTTAAGTGTTTTGCAAAAATACCCATTAATATTGATACATTAATTGAGTGCTCAAGTAGGTAGGCATCTTTTTGGCGCATTTGGGTAAGGCAGGCTAGGGCATCTTGATTTCTAAAAACAGAATCCATAAAGCCACTTGCCAGTTCTCTAAACGGGGTTATATCTATATCACGGCCAGCTTTTATATCTTTAAATGCTTTTATTTGCAGTGTTTTTGCTTCGTCATAAAGCTTTTTTGCTTTTCCCATTTCTTGCTCAGCGCTGTTTATTTTTTGCCAAGGATCACGCTTTATTTTTGTTGTAGGTGTAGCGATAGGATCTTTTTCAGGGACTGAATCAATGAGGGTTTTATCTGGGTCGATTTCTACTTCTAAAATACCTGCTTTTATCAGGTTATTAATACCAGCTTGAGTTTTAACCCAGCCTTGGTTTTTAATTTTAATGCTGCCAGTTTGTTTGGTAACGCTTTGCACAAACATACCTGGGACTAACTTAGTAATAGGAATGGTTTTCAATTTCACGGCTTCAGTTGTTAATCTACTTTTAAACTAACAAACTTATACGTAACGACCAAATAAAAAAGGCACTTTACAGTGCCTTTTTTTATTTTTTAGTGAAAAACTATTAGCTTAATTATTCATCATCTTCAACAAGCGTCATTAGCGAGGTATTACCGCCTGATGCTGTTGTATCAATACTAATTGTTTTTTCAGTAATTAAGCGCTTGATTAATGTATCATAATACTCAGAGCTAATTACCGGTAAAATTGCGCCTTTACGCTGTGCAAGCTGTTGGCTGAAGTAGCCTAAACGAGACGAGCGAGCGGCAACTACCGCACCAGCTAAATGAGGGTGAGCTAAGATAGCTTGTAACTGATTAGGTTTAGCTACTTGGAAAACACCTTCAGCAACACCTGTAGAGATAAATTTATCTTTAAAGGCAACAGCTTCATCGTAAAACAGCTCAGACGCTACAGTAATTACCGTATTACCTGCGGCAATAGCGGTAATGATAGACAATGCCCAGAAGTTAAATGATGTGCTCTTATCTGCATAACACACTACACAACCACGCGCTTCTAGATGAAGTGTATTAGACTCACCCGTTGGCCCTGGCAGGGTAGTAAATTTACGCATGTGCTTTTCAAGGCGGTTAAGCTGTGCACGAGCTTCTGATAATGTTAATGCTAAATCGTCTGCTAAATCGTCGATAATTTCTACCGTCGCGATTTTAGCAAGCAACTGACGTACAGCCGAAACTCGGTCGTTTAGTGGTGTTGCACGCCAGATTTTTTCATCGCGCATTGAGTTAGCCATTAGCTTTTTAACTTGCTCATCTGCACCGCTGTAGTGGTGTAAATCAAGCTCATCTGGCGTCAGGTTTGTCATTTGCACGTTATCTGGTGATGCCTTTTCTTTTACTAAACGTTGAAGGTAGTTAGGGCCACCGGCTTTAGGGCCAGTACCTGATAAACCACGGCCACCAAATGGTTGCACACCAACAATAGCACCAATCATGTTTCGGTTAATGTAAACATTACCCGCACGTGACATTTTAGCAAGGTACTCACAGCGCTCTTCAATACGTGAATGTACACCCATTGTTAAGCCATAACCTGTGTTGTTAATTTGATCCATCACATCATCAAGTTCGCTCGATTTAAAGCGAACAATATGAACACATGGGCCAAATACTTCACGCTTAAGTACTGATAAATCTTTGATTTCGTATAAACGAGGTGCAAAAAAGTATGCGCCATTTTGCGTGTTATCCGGAATTTTACACTCGTAATGAAGTATAGAATTACCTTTTAAGTACTCAACGTGCTCGTTTAAGTTTTTAAGTGCTTTTTCATCAATTACCGGACCAACATCAGTTGATAGTAACGATGGGTCGCCAATGTGTAGCTCAGCTAGGGCACCTTTAAGCATTTCGATAATGCCATCTGCTACGTCATCTTGAATGAATAACACACGAAGAGCTGAACAACGTTGCCCAGCACTTTGAAAACCAGAACTGATCACATCGTCAACTACTTGCTCAGGAAGCGCCGTTGAGTCGACAATCATACAGTTTTGGCCACCTGTTTCTGCAATTAACGGTACTTGAATATCGTTACGTGCAGCAAGTGTTTGAGAAATTAATGTGCCTGTTTCAGTAGAGCCTGTAAACATAACCGCTTGAATGCGCTCATCAGGAACAATTGTTTTGCCTACTTCAGAACCACGAGCAATAACCGGTTGAACAACATGCTCAGGTAAACCAACAGACAGCATTAGTTCAATAGCACGAAGGGCTATTAAACTTGTTTGCTCAGCAGGCTTTGCAATTACAGTGTTACCTGTAACAATCGCAGCGGCAACTTGGCCTAAGAATATTGCAAGCGGGAAGTTCCACGGGCTAATACATAAAATAACGCCACGGGCTTCAAAACGCTCATCTTGCGATAGCTCCTCAGCGCGCGCCGCGTAGTAACGGCAAAAATCAACCGCTTCACGTACTTCATCAATACCATCTTGCGCTACTTTACCTGCTTCTTTAATACAGATAGCAACAAGTTCGTCGTGATGACGCTCTAATATGTCAGCAACGCGACGCAGTAAGTTAGCACGTTCTCTTACTGGTGTTTGTGACCATGATTCAAGTGCAGCTTCAGCGTTAGCCAGTAATACTTTCATCTCTTCGCCAGTTTGCAATTTAACGTGGCCAATGATTTCTTTGTGATTTGCTGGGTTTTTAACAGCTAATGAGCCTTCAGGTACTTGGCTTTGCTCAATTAAGTGCTCGTTAAACCATGTTTCAAGATTCTCTTTGAAAGGAGTGATAACATTAATGTCGGTTAAATCCATGCCTTTTGAGTTAGCACGTTCTTCACCGTATAAATCAATTGGCATTTTGATTTGCGTATTGTACTTATTACGCAAGCCTTGCAATGTTTCTACAGGGTCTGGAAGTAATGATTCAACAGGTTTTGTTGTATCAACAATTGCGTTCACAAATGATGAGTTAGCACCATTTTCTAATAAACGACGAACAAGGTACGCAAGGAGGTCTTCATGTTGACCAACTGGGGCATATACGCGGCATTGAATTTTTTCTTCGTTAACGATTTGGTCGAATAATGACTCACCCATACCGTGCAAACGTTGAAATTCAAAACCAGTGTTGTCGCCTTTTGCTACTTCTAGAATAGTTGCGGCAGTGTAAGCGTTATGTGTAGCAAATTGCGGATAAAGCACATCGCGCGCTTCAAGCATTTTAATAGCACACGCTTTGTAAGAAACGTCTGTTGTTGCTTTACGGGTAAATACAGGGTAATGATCTAAACCATCTTGCTGTGTGGTTTTGATTTCAGTATCCCAGTATGCGCCTTTAACTAGACGTACCATCATCTTGCGACCAACGCGGGTTGCAAGATCAGTTAGCCATTCAATTACAAAAATAGCGCGTTTTTGATACGCTTGAACTGCTAAGCCAAATCCTTGCCAATCACCAAGATCTTCATCACTGAATACCGCTTCAATTACATCTAATGAAATATCTAAACGGTCTGCTTCTTCTGCATCAACGGTAAAGCCGATATCGTATTTTTTAGCGGCAAGCGCAAGTTCTTTTAACTTTGGTACTATTTCTTCCATCACACGGTCTTTATGAGTGAACTCATAGCGTGGATGAATAGCAGAAAGCTTAACTGAAATACCCGGGCTCTTAATTGGACCACGACCATTAGCCGCTTTACCAATTGAGTGTATAGCATTCATGTAGCTGTCAAAGTAACGCTTCGCATCTTTCATTGTGCGCGCGCCTTCGCCTAGCATATCGTAAGAATACACATAGCCTTTTTGCTCTGTTTCGGCAGCACGTTCAATTGCTTCGTCAATGGTACGACCCATTACGAATTGCTTGCCCATAATTTTCATAGCAAAGTTTACAGACTTACGAATAACTGGCTCACCTAAACGACCAATGGTCTTTTTAAGCATGCCGAACTGTTGTTCTTTAGTTTTGTCTGTGTAGTTAACCATTTTACCGGTAACTAATAATCCCCAAGAAGATGCGTTTACAAATAAAGAATCGCTGCTTCCTAAATGAGAGCTCCAATCACCTTTGGCTAACTTGTCACGAATAAGTACATCTTGAGTTGCTTTGTCTGGTACGCGAAGCAGTGCTTCGGCCAAACACATTAATACAACGCCTTCTTCACTAGAGAGTGAAAATTCATTTAAAAGCGCATCAACACCGCCTTGCCCATCTTGCTCTTTACGAATGTTCAAAACAATCTGGCGGGCTCTTTCCCAGGCACGACTTCGTGCTTTTACGCCTACTTCTGCAAGCGGTAAAATATGATCAATAACTGCATTTTCATCTATGCGGTAGAAGTCACGGATTCTTTGTCTGATAGGACAAGTAGTAGTTAAATCGCCGTTGAATAACATAAGCAACCCTCAGGATGTTAAGAATTAAAGTAAAATTAATTACCAATAAATTACCAGTGATATTGTGAGTGCATTCTAATTAAAATTCAGCAGAATATGCTGGTTAAATTTCGCGATTTACGATAATTTACAGGGTATAAATTTAACTTATCCGCATAAAATTCTGTTATGACAATTCCAAATAGATTACGCATGCTAGATCGTATTGATTTAGCCATACTAGACGTTCTTCAAAAGAACGGCAGAATTTCTAATGTTAACCTCGCAAAACAGGTTAATTTGAGTGCCAGCCCGTGCCTAGATCGTGTTAAACGATTAGAGCAAGAAGGGTATATTGAAGGCTATTATGCCAAGCTTAGCGAAGCTAAACTTAATCAGAGCTTAGTAGCGCATGTTCAAGTATCGCTTGTTGCTTCAAATACAGCTGTATTTAAAGTATTTAGAGAGCACATATTAAGGATAGAACAAGTAGTCGAATGTGACATGGTTGCTGGTGGTTATGATTACTTATTAAAAATTCGCGTTTCTAATATGGAAGAATATAGACAAGTTCTTGGCGACTTAGTAGATATTCCCGGCGTGGGTACTCATCATACTTATATGGTGATCGAAAAGATTAAAAAGGATGAAGGATTGTTAATCGATATTTAAACTTTTCTCAAGTAATAAAAAAACCGCAATTGCGGTTTTTTTATTTTAGTAGATAAATGCCATGCCAAATAGTTAGTACATCACCTTATACATAATTTATTACGACCTTCCGACTTCGCTCTGTATAAGGCCGTATCCGCCGCGCATATTAATGCCTCAGATGTTCTGTATTGATTATCGTATTCACACGCTAAACCCTGACTTACACTTATTTTTACATTCGCTGGTAAACCGAGATCTCTAAAATTAATGTTGAGTATTTTTTCTTGAATACGCTTAGCAATCATTTGTGCATTTGAAATGTGCGAACGAGGCAGCACAACAGCAAACTCCTCACCACCATAGCGTGCTACTAAACTGTCTTTAGATGGTAAGCACTCTTCAATTGTACGAGCGACTTTTTGAAGGCACTTATCACCTTTTACATGGCCAAAGTTATCGTTAAATAATTTAAAGTAATCAATATCGATAAGTATAAAGCTAAGAGGCTGCTTATTAACTATGCACTCTTGCCAATTTTTAATGATGGTTTTTTCTAAAGTACAACGATTAGCAATACCAGTGAGATGATCAAGTCTGGCTACGTTTTCCAGTACTTTATACTTTTTAACGTGCTTTGAAATATCATGCATTATACAAATAAAAAGTGGGGTACTTGCGACTACCGATTCGGGTAAACATGATATAGATAACTCAACATCTAAACAGTTACCATTGTTTTTTCTTATTTTAACTTCTTTCGGACCATGGTTGAGTGGTGTTTGATAGTTGTTTTTCCAACTTTCAAACATGTATTTATAGTCATCGCGATACTGTTCTTGTAAACAATCTTGCCATTTTTTACCTATTAATGAATCAGACGTTACATTGAAAAAACGTGCTGCTACGGGATTTACTGATTCAAACACCCCATCTGCATTAACAATAAAAATAGCATCGGCCATGACATTAGTGACATTAATAATTGCGCTTATTTTTTCATTGTTAACGGTATTAGAAATGCTGCTGATTAATGCAGATACAGCGCTGTCGGTGTTGTTTGCTCTGCTATTTTCATTATTGTTAGACATGGTGTTGCTCATTTTTATTGTTAATGAAACTTTATGTCTAGCAGTTTATTCAATTTATCGTTTTTAAACCTTTCGGTAACCTTCTGATTTAAGTTGTTGTTATTTATGTTTATTTAAGGGGCATTTTTAAATAAATTGCATCGCAATTAATATGGCTGTGCAATTTAAAAATAAGCATTACTAATTAGAGTTCTTTTTCATTCTTAACTTGGGGATCAGCGCTTTCATATTTATTGCCATTACACTCAACGTTAAAGATTAAGCATACAGAGCCATTATTTTCATCTGTGTCGGTAATGATAATTGTGTGGCCGTTGTCACTTACTTTATAGCTGAAGTCTTGGGCGCATGGTTTTTGTGTGTCGATATCGGTGATAGTAGCGCCAGTAAATACGAAACCATTTTGAATTGTGGCGTCGTCTAAATTGTAGTTGCCAGCGGTTTCAGTTCTTACAACACCACCGCCAGTAGCGGATTCGCCATTTTTTGTATAGCTAAAAATAGCTTCACCGTTGTTAAGTTTAATATTTACTTGAAAGTCGACATTTTCTAGGGTGTTATTCATATCATTTCCTTTATGAGTAATTATAGTTGGAAGTTCGTAATGCCTAATTTAACTAGGCTTGTTTTTATTTCTGATATCTCGTCTTCTCTGTTTAAACAGGTATAAGCTTGTACTAGTGGGTATGTTATTTTTACGCTCTGACTTATTTTTGCAGCTTTAGAAATTGCTTTGATAGCACTTAAGCAAAATTGCTCTCGCTGTTTATTAGTTGTAGCTAAGTTTGCTTTGATTAAGTTTATTCTTGTATATACTAAGTAATCACCAGTTTTAGTTAGGTTGGCTAATTGATGTTTGTAGTTTTCATTATTCTCAAGCTCAGTTAATAACTCCTGCGCTTTGAGTGGTGATTGTCTATTTATAAAATATTGAATCAGTGTAATTTGTGTATTAATAGTGCTGGTATTTTTAAAATTTTGAGATTTTAAAAAATTAATTATTTTTTCAATTGTTGAGTCAGTAGCTTCATCAGTAGATAGCATTAGTGAATGTGCTAAAGAGCGATAATACATAAGCTGAAATTTATTGTTTTTTGGATCTTGTACTAAAGCTTCATTGATAACTTGATTAGCCAAGCTGGCTTTTTTATGAGCCATCCGTTTATCACTCAAATAGCTCAGTAAATAACTTTGTTGCATATATAGGTTTGCTGACGTGTAAAAAAGGCTTGCATCACGAGGGTAGTTAGCAATCAATTTTGTGATTACCTCAACTGCATCTTCCAATATATTAACTGCTTCATTAAAGTTACTTAGCTTCTCTTCTGTTTTTGCAAGCCAACTAATCGTATCGGATTTATCTCGAAGTAAATCTTTGTTATTGGGTTTCAGTTCAAGCGCTTTATTTTTAAGTAAAAGTGACTCTGCAAAGTTCTTTTTTGCAGCGCTGTAGTTGGATTTTTCAATGTATAAAGAACCTAAAGAATTAGACGAATACGATAATTCCATAATGGAGTTAAAATCATTGGCTGCCAGCGCATACATTTTTTTACTGTAAGCGTGGTATTTTTTAAACATTTGCTCAGTAGCTTGATGATCATTTTGATCATAAGCTAATTGACCAAGCCAAAAGGCATTGGCGCCTGCAAGCGTTAGTAGCTCTAAGTTGTTAGGCTGTATTTTTAATAATGCCTCAAGGCGGGTGCGGGCGTTTTCAAAGGCGGTAAAGGCTTCATCGGTTTTACCTCGCGAATAAGCTACTTCACCCATTGCTTCGAGGGTTTGTGCGTACTGAAAACGGTTGTTAAATTGTGCTTTATTATCGCTAAAGCTAAAAAGTGAACTTGAATCGTCAGTTTGATCAGTAAAATACTCAAGTGCTTTATTACTAATACCATCAAGTAAGTCCATGCGTTCAACGCTACGTAATTTATCGGCAAAGTCACCCACCATAAACCCTAGTAAGCTTTCGGCCTCAAGCTGTTTTTTTTGCGCATGTTGTTGGGCCTTAAAACTAGTAAAGCTCATTAATAACGCGGTAAATGTAAGTAAGCACAATAAAGCAACGGTCACCCGTTTTACTCTTATTTTTGTTTTTGTTTTTTTTACAGAGCTTTTGATAAGAGCATGCTCGTTATCATCTAATTTAAACAGTTTGTCGTTTAGTAATAGCTGCGCTTCTTGTAGCGGTTTACCTGGCGCTAGGAGGTAAGCACTATTTTTACCTTCATCTATCCAATTTTGCGCTTGGTGTTGTAAACGACTTTTTATTGCTAAGGCATCTTTATGGTCATTAATCCATTGTTTTGCGCGCGGCCATTGACGTAATAATGCCTCGTGAGCAAGGCTAAAACAGGCTTCTTGGTTTTGTAAATGCGATACAAATAAACGGCTATCGACCATGGCTTGCACAAGCTCTTTTTGGCTTGTGTTCGTTAATATTTGCCAGCGGGCAGCGCGGCTCGTAATGGTTTTACCATCTGGGTTTAAAGTGATCAGTTGTGATAATACGCTTTTTAGTTGCTGCTGTTGCTCATTACTAAGGTCAATAAATATATCTTCAGCTTTTTTGCCTATGGCGCCCTCAATACCCCCGAGTTTTGTGTAAACACTGTGCAGTAGCTCGTTATTATCACTGCGCTGTAAGTACAGCTCTTGCAATGTGTATTGCAGCATGGGTAATGCATCGGGGTTATTGGCTGTATCGGCGCACAATATTTCATCCAGTGGTGTTTGGGTTTGTGGGTCATTTGAGAACGTTAAATTAGCGGTTAGCGCTGGCAGGCGAATAATTTGTTGGAGTTCTTGGCGGTTTGGCGGTGTTAAATCGTAGTGGGCGCCATGAGCTTTGCCTGCCATTAGACTTGGTTGTTCAACAACTAAAGGGTAAAAGTCGTTACGACACGCACTAAATACAATCACAGCTTTAGAGATTGCTAAGCGTTCAATAACCGATAAAAAATGGCTGCGTGTTTCGCTACTAAATATAGGAGAAGAAAGCAGTACTTCTAAGCGGTCAATAAATAAAAATAACTGTGGTGTTTTAAGTTGTGTAGAGGCTTTACTAAGTGCAGCTTGTATGGCGTTAATTACGCCATCTATTGCCAATTCTAGTTGCTCTGCAAGTGTTTGCGCGCTTAATCCTTCAAACACAGGCTGGGCGTTTATATCCCAATCAAGTAATGCAGAAGCTAAGTCTAGAAAAAGTCTATTTTTATGCACATCTGCAAAGTCGATCTGGGTGTAGGAAATAACCCCGATGCTATTATAGCCTCGCTCATCTAGCAGTTTTGGTAAAATTCCAGCATTAACAAGCGAGGATTTACCTGTACCACTAGGGCCAAGTATTAAGCAAAAAGCACGACCGTAATTTACCTGGCTAGATATCCTTTCCAGCAGGGTAGCTATAGATTGGGTACGGCCAAAAAAAACGTGGGTATCATTTGGGTTATATGCACGCAGGCCTAAGAAAGGGGATCCTCCCTGCCATGTACTTTTAGTGCTTGGGATAGGATCTGCTAACGGAAAAGATAATTTTGCAATAATGCGGTAGCCACGTTTACGGATAGTTTCAATATAATTTGGTTCATTGGCTTTATCACCGAGCGCTTTTCTTAGCTGAGTGATAGTTTTATGTAATGGATTATCGCCAATATCATTGTTTTTCCAGCATTTATTGAGCAATTCATCGCTGCTTACAATGTCGCCATTTTGTTGACACAAATGCAATAAAACTTCCATCGCTTTGGGCTCTAACTGTTTGGCTTTACCAGTGAGTTGAATTGAGTTAGTTGAAGGTGTTACTTGCCAATCGCCTAGGTAGAAGGGGTTGCGCATCATCATTACTCATTATTGTTTTTTTATTATTAAAATTAAGTGCGTATTGATATTTATTAACACTATTTATATGGCAAATAAATCTATAACACAACTATTTGAGTTTATTCTGAGCAGAGGGGGGAGTAAAGGATGAGCTTGCAGATATGCAAGCTCAAAATAAAAATAAATTAGCTTTCTAGGTCGGCTTTGTTAATTGTAATGACGCGTTGAGGGAATGGAATTTCAATATCAGCGTTATTAATTGCTTTATAAACACCACCGTTAATAGCCAGTTTGGTTTCGATAATTTTAGTAGTAGGCACCCAGTATCGGTAGCTTATTGTAACACCGCTATCGGCGAAGCGTTCAATACCCACTTGTGATAACGGATTTTGTGCGACTAATTCATGTGCTTTAAGTACGTCTTCAATGAGGCTAATCGCGTTATCAGAGCAAGCACTATAGGCTATGTCTATTTCACCTTTGACCAATGAGTAACTAAATGAGTTATGAAGTATTTCACCCACTATGTGCTTATTTGGAATGGTGATTTCTACTTTTTCTTCATTGATTAAAATAGTGTAGCCAAGCTCAATTGTTTTAACTTGGCCGCTTACATTTTTAACTTCAATAGTATCACCAACAACAAAAGGTCGAGTGGCTATAATGGCAAGGCCTGCACCATAATTAGAAAGCATTCCTTGCAGCGCTAAACCAGCACCTAAAGATGCAGCACCAATGGCTGCTACAAATGGCGTAACGCTGATACCTATTTTGCCAAGTGCAATAATTATAACCATTACAATTAGCAGTACTTTTACCACGCTACTGACAAAGTTTGTGAGCGTAATATCAACGTTATGACGGGTCATTAACGCGGCTACAAATTTGGCAAGCTTTTGTGCTATCCACAAACCAATGAGGACGATAAAAATAGCGCCAACAATTTGCATACTGTAGGTAACCATATACTCAGTAAGCATGGTGTAATATTTTTCAAACTGTTCGATTTCAGAACTGATCATAAAGCGCTCTAAGTTAGGGCTATGTTGTATTTTTCCAACTATAGCAAAATGTTGACTAAAAATGGATATAACAGCGGCACTATAATCGCTGTTAATAAAGCACTTAGTGCCATTGCAACTGATGAGTAAGCGCCTACTTTTGGATGCTCAGCAATAGCAGCAGCGGTCCCAATTGCATGGCAAGCTGTGCCCATGGCAACGCCTTGAGATTCGTGATTAAAAATATTAATGAGTTTAAAAAGCATAAAACCAAATAAAGCGCCTAGTAAACCAATAAAAATAACTAAAGCCGCAGCAAGTGAGCTAATCCCTCCTAACGAGTCAGTAACAATTAAAGATATTGGGGTCGTCACACTGAGTGCGGCAACTGATGCACTTAGCTGTGCAGGTGCGTTAAATAATATGCTTAGCAAAAATGCCACAACGGTTGCAGTAACAATGCCTAAGCTACATGTTGCGACTATGAGTAATAGATTTTTTTGTACGTGTGTAAACTGCTGATATAAAGGAAGCGCTAGAGCCACAATTGCGGGCTCTAATAACCAGCTTAGTAATTTGCTGTGCGTGGCAAATTGCGTATAAGGCAAGTTTAGATTAACGAGTAATAAAGCAATAATACTAATACTTAAAAATACGGGGTTGGTGAGCGATTTAAATACGCTGTTTTTTATACTTTGGTTTACGGCCCTTAGTGCTAAAAATAATACAATAATAAAAGGAATACTTAGCCACCATAAATTGGGCTGTAGCTCTGAAATAGCGTAAAAAGTAAAATTAGTCATTATTTTCTCTTCCCTTAAAGTACGAAATTACACTGCTAACAAGCAATAAGGTAGTTATAGGGACAAGCACCACAACTGATGCTAAAAATGCCCAGTGCGATTTTATAAGACCGAGATGCTCAATAAATCCCACGCCAGCAGGAATGAAAAATATAGGCATAATATTTAAAATAGGGGAGGCGCATGGTTTTACATGTTGCTCTTTTACAATACCCGATAAGAGTAAAACTAATAAAATAACCATAGCGAGTAACGGCGCAGGAAAGCTTCCACCAATAAAGTGCATAATGAGTTTAGCGCAGGCTAAACATAGTAAAATAATAGCGCTACTGAGCAGATATTTCATCAAAGTGGCTCACAGAAAAGATAAGAGCTTAACTTTAACAAATCAAACTCTTTTATGCATTGTGCAATAGTCTACCAGTGCTTTGTATTTGCGTAGGTTATATCCACTTTTCCTTTTGCTTTAGCAATTGCTTTTTTAGTGTTTGGGTTTAGCAATAAGCGAATTTGGCTGAAGGTTTCTTTAGCGAGTATTTTTCGTTGGTTTGGTTTATAGCTAAGTTGTGTAACACGTTTAATAGCAGCAAGCGTATCGGGTGAGCGCTCAAGTAATGTATTGAGCATGTTTTGCGTGGCTTGTTGAGTATCATCGGTAAGCTGAGTAACTAAACCTAGCTCATTTGCTTGTTGTGCTGTGATTGGGTTTGCGTGGCTTGCAAGCCAAAGGGCTTGGTCACGCTTAACTAAACCGCTCATCATTACATTTGCGCCCATATCGGGGCACAACCCCCAACGCGCTTCCATAATGGCAAGCTTGGCATCAATATGAACAATCCTGTAATCGGCACCCAGCGCTATTTGTAAACCACCCCCTAAACAGTTGCCATCAATTTGTGCAATAACAGGCACGCTCAGTGACTGCCAGCCTAATACTACTTTTTGCGCTAAGTTTTGATTGCCAGGTAACCATTTAAGCAATAATTTTATAATATTCAATGGTGCCGCCATTACGGCTGATATATCAAGGCCTGCACAAAAATGCTCGCCATCGCCTTTTATTACTACAGCACGAATACTGCGATCTCTTTTTATGTTTTTAATGGCTTTGTTTAGCTCTACAAACATTTCAAAGCTTAATGCGTTTTGTTTTTTTGCTCTGCTAAGCGTGACGGTTGCAATGCCATTTTGTTTTTCTAGTTTTATCATTACACACTCCTCTGACCTGTTAGTTGAGCTTATGTTGTTATAAGAATTAAGTAAAGTGACGGTATTTTTTAAATAAATGGAATTTATTGCTAAAGCTGTAGTCTTAAAGGGTTAGATTTAGATGAGAAAAAGCTAAACAATTAGCACTTGAGATAATAAAATTTTTTACGTTGTTATTTTAAGCTTAAATTAAAAAAGTAATCTTGATATTCAATGGGTTAGTTAAATTATTATTTATTGTTTGAGTTGTATGCTGAATAAAGCATGACTCAGTTACAAAAAAGTCTGTGTTTTACGCTTTTTTTTATCAAAATGATGATGAGATTTGATAATATAGCGCAACTTAAAAGCTTAAGGTTAAGCACATATGTCGGGTCCACGTTTATATACGGTAGAAGAAGCTACTCACCAAGCTTATGATATTTTTTTAGAGCTAGCGCCAAATAACTTGAGTGATAAAGATGTTGAAGACTTTAATGAGTTTAGAGAAGACCTAGGCTTTATCGAAGAAGACGAGCCAGACGATCAGTGGCAAGATTTTGTTGCCCTTGAGATAGAGCCAGAGCACTTTATTCAGGTGCTAGTTGGTTTAGAATTTGAAAATGATGATGTTTTGTTTGCTAAAATTTTGATTAGTCGTGATAAAGATGCTCCGTTTTGTCATATTTTATGGAAAGAGAGTGAATAAGCAATACCGCTTATTTTTATAATTGTGTGCAGAGAGAGTGTTGTGTGTAAGTATTTATTTTTAATTTTTTTAATAATTAGCTGCCCAAGTTGGGCTGTTGATCCATTTGAAGATTTTCATGAATATGGCAAGCTCTCTGATGAAGAAATTCATGAGTTACACAAAGGTGATATGCTTTACGGTGATACTGAATTTGGTTTTATTCTAAGTAAAGGTAACACCAATTCGACCAGTTTTAAGCTCAAAGGTAATTTATACCAAGATTTTGAAAAGTGGCGTAACCAATTTAAAATAGACTCTCTTTATAAGCGTGATGAGAACGATGAAAGCGGTGGCACTGATGTTACAGCTAATCGTATTTTTGTATCAGCGCAAGGTAACTATAAAGTAGGTGTTAAAAACTCCTCATTTTTTATTTACGGTGATTACGAAGAAGATGAGTTTAGTGGACTTGATTTTAAAAGCACGGTGGCGACAGGCTATGGTGCGCGTGTATATCAAGGCTCTAAAAACAAAGTAGATATTGATATAGGACCTGGTTTATACCGTTCAGTCGCCGATGAAGATTCGGATGTGAGCGAAGATGAAATTGATAAAACCGGTTATTTAGTACGTGTTGCAATGCAGTGGGAACGTTTGGTCTCTAAGCGTACTCGTTTTAATCAAGATGTGAGTATAGAGCAGTCGCTTTCAGGTCTTAATTCTCGCTTAAAATCGGAAACAGCACTGATAAGCCAAGTGATTGGCGCGGTATCACTCAAATTTACCTACATGTATCGTTATAATTCAAAACCCGAAGATGATAAACTCAAGTTTGACTCAGAGCTGAGTGCTACATTGGTATACAGCTTTTAAGTATTTATTTAATTTAGAGAATATTATGTATCAGCATAAACAGTATGCGGTGTTTATCTTTTTTGTATTAGCGTGGATTGGCGGTTTTGTGGCGCTTGCGTGGAACTTGTTAGGCGCTGATGGACCTTTAATAATATTTACTGGGATTTTAGTGCTGGTGGGCTTTTTGTTCCATGGCCTAACAGTAAAAGTAGATGATAAAAATATTAGCTGGGCGTTTGGTCCAGGCGTTGCTGGGCAAAGTATTGAGCTTAGCGAAGTAGCAGAAGCAAAAGCAGTTCAAAACTCTTACAGGCACGGTATTGGTATGCGAATTACTCATGATGGTTGGGTATATACAGTATCTGGCTTTAGTGCAATACAGTTAACGCTCAAAGATGGCACCTTGTATAGAGTTGGTACAAACGATCAAAAAGGTTTACTAGCTGCTTTAAAAGAAAAAAACGTATCAATCGCGCTGCCTAGTAAGCCAAAAGCTGAAACGGTTAAGCGTAACAATATGATATAAAAAAAGCGCCTAAGGCGCTTTTTTTATTTGTTTAGCAGTGCATTAGTGGTCGTGGCCACACCCACCTTCGCCATGTACGTGGCCGTGAGTTAATTCATCTTCTGTAGCATCACGTACTTCTAGTATTTCTACATCAAAGTTAAGTGTTATACCTGCAAGTGGGTTATTACCATCTACAATCACTTCTTCATCTTGGATATCGATGATCATTACTGATTGGTCACCATCATCTGTTGATGCACGAAATTGCATGCCAACTTCAATTTCCATACCTTCAAACATTGATTTAGGTACTGCTTGCATTAGGTTTTCGTGGCGCTCGCCGTAACCTTCTTCAGGTTCAACCTTTACGCTAAGCGTGTCGCCTGGTTGCTTGCCCAGCAAAGCATTTTCTAGGCCTGAAATTAAATAGCCTGTGCCAATGATAAAGTGTAGTGGCTCACCACCGAACGAGTTATCAATGCTATTGCCATCATTATCCATTACTGAATAATGCATTTTTACCACTTTGTTTGCCGCAACGATCATAGTCATTCCTATTTATTCATCTTCAAGAGAGTAGGGTAGAGGCAGAATGCTTAGCTCCACCTGAGGTGTGTGTTTTGCACGAAGTACCTGAGTTACATCAGTATCGTTTGGCAACACAACGAGGCCTGTTAATTTATTTGTTTGCTCATCAAAGCTTTGTGCAATAAGTTTACCTGCACGGCGCCAATTTTCGCCTAATTGGGTTTCTAAATCAGGCTCTGAAAGAATCCCTTCGCTTTGCCCTGAAACGATATACATTGCACGTTTATTTTTACCAAGGTACTTCATACGGGCTACGGTTTCTTGACCTGTATAACACCCTTTTTTGAAACTTATACCGCCAATAGCATGTAGGTTTACCATTTGAGGAACGTACTCGCCAATTGCATCTGCACTTAGCTGAGGCTCACCGGCAAGCATCGCTGCTTGTTGCCAAGGGGCTTCGTTATCAAGTGTGGATACGTTATCAGGCATGCTAAATTGGTTATCAACCATTATTAAAACACGGTTATCAGCTAATTTTAGCGCTTTGCCATTAGTAAAATCACACGCGCTTGCATCGCCTTCAAAGCTAATATCAAGTTGTGCCAGTACATCAGATAAATCATCACCAATTAAACCAATTAAACGTTTTGAGCATTCAGTAATATCAACTTTTGCAAATACAGCGTATTTTTTAAGTTCAGCTAATGATTTTTCAACTTCAGCTTGGCTACCTGCAAGGTAGTAACTATCTTGGTAAGAAAATAATTTAAATACACCCCAAAGTTTACCTTTGGCGCTGCAATGGCCAGCCCACAAATAATTACTGCTGGTTAATTTATTTAGATCTTGAGTGATTTGTCCGTGCAGATAAGATAATTTATCAGCACCGCGGAGGCTAATAAGTTGATGAGATAACGGACATGCATAAACGCTCGACATAAAAACCTTCTTTGCAATATAAATGAAGTGACATAATAACGCAGTTGTTACGTATGGTACAGACAAGCGCTTATTGGTGCGGGTTTATTATTTAATGAGAGATTAATAGCTGCTAAACAGGCTTGTGTTTGTTAAACTCGAGTCAATTAAGTATGAGGTTTAAAATGGTTGAAATTCATAGTAAAGCACGTATTCGTTGGGCTTGTCGTCGTGGCATGTTAGAGCTAGATGTTTTGTTTATGCCGTTTGTAGAAGAAGCATACGACTCTTTGAGCGCAGAGCAACAGGCTATCTTTCAACGTTTGCTAACAGAAGAAGACCCTGACTTATTTGCATGGTTTATGGGTCATGAAGAATGTAAAGACGAGCAGTTAAACGGTATGGTTTCGCTGATCTTAGACCGAGTTCGTGTATAGGTTTACGGTTACGAATAATAAAGCTGACCACAAACCAATTGTGGTCTTTTTTTGCATGCTCAGTTTTATATTATGTTTATTTTTGGATTCACTATTAGCTATGCTTTTTTGTTTAATAATTAATGCACTAGCTGGCTTGATAATGTGGCGCAAGGTATTAGCAATTCACCCGCATGAGGGCATTATAATATTAGAACCAAAGTTATTTAGGTTTGAGGGCGAGAGCTTAAAAATTCAGGGGGAAATAAGTAACAAAAGCCGATTTTATGGTAATAATATATGGCTTCATATTAAAGGTTTTAGTAACAACCATTGGCTTATAATTTCAGCCAATGGCGTTAATGAGCAAAGTTATGCGCGTCTAAAACGTGCCACTGTCGGCGCAATTAATTGCGTTTTGGAGTCAAAATAGTCGGCATTGGATTTTCACTTTGTTCAGGGTAATCAATAGTGTAATGCAAGCCTCTGCTTTCTTTTCGCTCCATAGCACTTCTAATAATAAGCTCTGATACTTGCACTAAATTACGAAGCTCAAGTAAGTTGTTACTTACTCTAAAGTTTGCATAGTAATCGTGTATTTCTTGCTGTAGCAACTCAACTCTATGAAGTGCTCGTTCTAAGCGTTTAGTAGAGCGTACAATACCTACATAATCCCACATAAATAAACGTAGTTCATGCCAGTTATGGGTAATAACAATTTCTTCATCTGAGTTACTAACACGGCTCTCATCCCAATGAGGAAGCGCCATCGGCTCTGGTGCATGTTCAATTTTACTTAAAATATCTTTAGCTGCAGCGTGGGCAAATACAATGCACTCTAATAGTGAATTACTTGCCATACGGTTTGCACCATGTAAACCTGTGTAAGCAACTTCACCTACAGCATATAAGTTATCGAGATCTGTTTTGCCGTTAAAGTCAGTCATTACACCACCACAGGTATAATGCGCAGCAGGCACAACTGGGATTGCTTCTTTCGTTATATCGAGGCCTACACTTAAGCATTTTGCGTAAATAGTAGGAAAGTGCTCAATAATAAAGTCTTTATCTTTGTGGCTAATATCTAAATAAACACAGTTAGCGCCTAAGCGCTTCATTTCAAAATCGATTGCGCGTGCCACTATATCGCGTGGAGCAAGCTCTTCACGGCTATCAAAGTCTTTCATAAACCGAGTTCCATCAGGGCGCTTTAAATAAGCCCCTTCACCGCGCATGGCTTCGGTAATCAAAAAGTTTTGTAGCTCTGGATGATAAAGACTTGTTGGATGAAATTGATTAAATTCCATATTGGCAACTTTACAACCTGCACGCCAAGCCATTGCAATACCATCACCACTTGATACGTCTGGATTAGATGTATATAAATACACTTTACTTGCACCACCGGTTGCAAGAGCAACAAATTTAGCTGAAATGGTTTCTACCTTTTTAGCTTTTTTGTTCCACACATACATGCCTTCAATGTGTGAGCCTGTTTTTCCGGCGCTTTTATCTGTGATTAAATCAATGGCGTTGTACTGCTCTAAAAGCGTTATATTTTTATGAATTTTAACTTGGCTGATAAGTGTTGTTTGCACCGCTTTGCCTGTTGCATCGGCTGCATGCAATATACGGCGATGGCTGTGACCACCTTCACGTGTTAAATGAAAACGCTCTTTTCCTTTGCTATCAAACTCCATATCAAAGGGTACGCCTTGGTCGATTAACCACTGTAGGCAATCGTGAGCATTGCTGGCGGTATAATGAACAGCGTCTCTATCGCATAAACCGCCGCCTGCATCGAGTGTATCTTCAACATGAGATTCTATGCTGTCGTTTTGTTTATCAAATACAGCAGCTATACCGCCTTGGGCATACAAAGTAGAACCTTCAGTAAGCGCTCCTTTACTGATCACGGTAACGTTACAATAATTAGCTAGAGATAATGCAAGTGATAAGCCTGCTGCGCCGCTACCTATAATAGCGACATCTGCAATGTGATGTTTATTTTGGTTCATGTCAGAGGTACTTTGCGGTTACAATGCCCATATAGAGCAATATTTGTTTTTAATATCTGTAGTTGTATCATATTTGCCATACTACTACGTAGTGATTTTAAAGGCTTAGCGCCGTTATTATCATCTATTTTATAAAAAAATAATATTAAGCAGAACTTTTTATTCATAAAGAGGTCAGAGTATTTGTGAACAATGACGACAATATGAATAACAAGCAAAAATCAGACATAGGAGTACCGGCTCGAATGAGCGAGCAGGAATTAGATTTAGTGCTAGTAAAAAGGGTCCAGCAAGGAGATAAAAACGCCTTCAACCTATTAGTAAAGAAGTATCAAAACAAAATTGCAGGTTTGATCTCACGTTATGTATCTAACCAAGGCGATATTGCTGATGTAGCACAAGAAGCTTTTATTAAAGCTTACCGTGCACTTCCTAACTTTAGAGGTGACAGCGCCTTTTACACGTGGTTATACCGTATTGCCGTTAATTGTGCTAAAAATTACTTAGTAGCTCAGGGGCGCAAGCCGCCAGCAAATGATATAGACGCTGAAGATGCCGAGTTTTATGATTGTGCAGATTCAATGCGATCGAATGCATCTCCTGAAAACCTACTTTTAAGCGAAGAAGTACGCGCTGTTATTTTTAATACGATTGATAGTTTGCCTGAAGATCTTAAAACCGCAATCACCCTTAGAGAAATAGAAGGGATGAGCTATGAAGAAATAGCAGTGGTAATGGATTGCCCAGTCGGGACTGTGCGTTCGCGTATATTTCGTGCCCGTGAAGCAATTGATAACAAATTAAACCCATTAATAGGCGAGTCTTAGTATGACAAAAGCACACCTTAACAAGTTAGATAACGAAGCGTTATCGGCATTACTTGATGGCGAGCAACATCTAACTGATGCAAAAATTGCAGAGCAAGATGTAACTACGTTTGGCCGTTATGCGTTAATTGGTGATGCGATGCGTGCTCAAAAAAATAATAACGACATACATATTGATATTAGCGATCGCGTTGCATTAGCACTAGAAAGCGAGCCTGTTTATGCTGACTTTAGTCAGTCAAAAACACAGCCTCAAGCAATCAGTGAAACAGTACAAGATAATAAAGTAGTCGCTTTTAATTGGCGCAAACCAGTTGCTCAATTAGCTATTGCAGCAAGTGTAGCGATGTTTGCTATTGTGGGCGTTAATACGCTTCCTCAAAGTAACAATGAGCAGCAAAGTGAAATTCCATTACTGCAAACCACACCGCTAGCAGGTATGGCCTCGCCAGTAAGTTACTCATCTGAGCCTGCGCTTGAAAATGCTGAGCAAGGTTTACGTGAACTACAGCAACAGCGTATTGGTGCGTTAGTTCTTGAGCATCAACGCCAAGCACGAGTTGCGAATTCTTTAGAAACAGCGCAAACTAATACCAAAGCGTCTGAGGAAAAAAACTAATTAAATGAAAGTAATCACTTTTGTTCTGTCGTTGGTAGTAAGCTTTAATGCATTTGCCAACGACACAAATCCTGCCAAAGATTTATTACTCAAAATGGCTAATGCCGTTCACACCCGTAATTTTGACGCCTCGTTTGTGGTTGTTAAAGGTAAAACAATGGAACCCTACCGATGGGTGCATGCTTTACAAGGTGACACCGAGCTTGAGCATTTAAGTTTACTTAACGGTGCTGGGCTTGAAATGGTCCGTATCGATAATCAAGTTACTTATTTTGAACCTCAGTCTGAACCATATTCTCTAAAAACAGATTCAATAGCAGGTCCAATCCCCGAAGTACTTTTTAAAGATATAGATCGCTTAAGTGCGCACTATGATTTTGTACTAGGCGGTAAAGGGCGTATTGCAGGGCGCGCAGCGCAACTTGTTCGCATTGAATCTAAAGACGAGTATAAATATAATTATTGGATTTGGCTGGATATGGAATCGTCGTTGTTGCTAAAAGCCGCGTATGTTAACCATGAAGGTGAAGCCTTAGAGCAGTTACAGCTTACACATATTAGTGTGACAGAGCAGCCAGCCGGTATGCTAGTTGAAGTGCTCAATCGAAACTTTCCAACGCCTTTGCCAAACGATGCACTTATAAATGAAGATAGTACTGCCACTAATTGGAAAATTAGCTGGTTACCAGATGGCTTTGAGTTGCTAAAATCAGACAGACATAAGCTCGATTTAAATAACGAGTTAACTGATTATTACTTGTTCTCTGATGGTTTTGTTGAGGTTTCTGTATTTATTCAGCGCCCATTACCAGGTAAGCGTTTAAGTGGAGCACTCACTTCTGGTGCAACGACAGTATATGTGCATAATGGCGGTAATTTTGATGTTTCGGTTGTTGGTAATGTACCGAGTATGACCGCAAAAGCGATTGCGGAGTCAGTTACCCGCGCACTATAGACGATTCCGTAAGGATTGTTATGATTGAACAAACCCTCACTGTTGTGGCCCTCGATGGCCACATTGCTCATTTAGAAGCACAGCAAAAACAAGCTTGTGAAGGCTGCAATGGTCGTTGCGGCTCACAAGTGTTTAGTAAATTATTTGGCACTGCAAAAAAAACCTTTCCTTATAAATTTGAATCCTCAGTAGAAATAGGGCAAAAGGTCACTTTGTCACTAGATGATAGTCATGTTGTTAAGCATGCTTTTGCGGTTTACATGCTACCGCTCCTTTTGAGTCTTGTTTTTGCATTTGTTGCGGCGCAATTGTTTATAGCTTCCGAAGGCTGGCAGATTTTAGCTGCTGCTCTAGGTGGCGTTACTGGCTTTTTTATAGCTAAAACTCGCGTGAAATCTCTAAAGCACGATATAAAAGTTATAAAAATTCACCCAATTAGTATCCCTTTAACTCAAATAGATGGTGATTGACGCCAATTAAATGTAAAATTGCCGTTTTATACCAAAGTAACTTGGAAATACAGGGAACCGTGGTTTTTTAAATTATTTTATCTGGCTGAATTATTTAAGTTAAGTAAATATAACTTATTGTTATTCAATACATAAAATGGTTATAACCCATCTTAAAAAGCGTAAGTACAGTTTGTTATATACAAATTTAGCTTATGGCATCCTAAAGCAAGTATTTTCAAGTCACTTAGGTATTCATATTTAGTCCATTAAAATAGAAGTATAGAATCCAGTTTATGAAGCATATCCGTAATTTTTCGATCATCGCCCATATTGACCATGGTAAATCGACCCTTTCAGATCGTTTGATCCAAGTTTGTGGCGGTTTAACCGACCGTGAAATGCAAAAACAAGTTTTGGATTCAATGGATATTGAGCGCGAACGTGGTATTACCATTAAAGCGCAAAGTGTAACGTTGAATTACAAAGCGAACGACGGCGAAACCTACCAACTTAATTTCATTGATACTCCAGGACACGTTGATTTTACGTATGAAGTTTCACGATCTTTAGCTGCTTGTGAAGGCGCGTTGCTTGTTGTTGATGCAGGCCAAGGCGTTGAAGCACAAACACTAGCTAACTGTTACACCGCTATTGAAATGGAATTAGAAGTAATTCCAGTACTTAATAAAATCGATTTACCGCAAGCGGATCCTTTACGTGTTGCAGAAGAAATTGAAGAGATTATTGGTATTGATGCCCTTGATGCAGTGCAGTGTAGCGCTAAAACAGGTGTAGGTATTGCCGAAGTTCTTGAAATGATTGTTAAAGATGTACCGCCGCCAGTAGGCGACAAAGATGCACCTTTACAAGCACTTATTATCGATTCTTGGTTTGACCCATACCAAGGCGTTGTATCACTAGTGCGTATTAAGCACGGTGAATTACGCACTGGCGACAAAATAAAAATAATGTCGAACGAGCATATACATACTGCCGACCAAGTAGGTGTGTTTACACCTAAGCAAACCAACACCGGTATTTTAAGAACAGGTGAAGTAGGGTTTGTTATTGCTGGTATTAAAGAGATACATGGTGCGCCAGTAGGTGACACTATTACTCATCAAAAAAATGCAGCTCCACTTCGCTTACCTGGCTTTCAAAAAATTAAGCCTCAGGTTTATGCGGGTATGTTCCCAATTGCATCAGATGAGTATGAATCGTTCCGTGATGCACTTAATAAATTAAGCTTAAACGATGCGTCGTTATTCTTTGAACCAGAGAATTCAACTGCACTAGGCTTTGGTTTCCGCTGTGGCTTCTTAGGTATGCTACACATGGAAATCATTCAAGAGCGTTTAGAGCGTGAATACGATATTGATTTAATTACAACAGCACCTACGGTAATCTATGAGATAGTTACTAAAGAAGGTACATTTCAGATTGATAATCCATCTGATTTGCCTGCAGTAAACGATATTGTAGAGATTCGTGAGCCGATTGTTGAAGCTAATATTTTGGTACCACAAGAATACCTAGGTAACGTTATTACTTTGTGTATTGAAAAACGTGGTAGCCAAACAAAAATGACTTATCACGGAAAGCAAGTAGCTGTAACTTACGAGCTACCTATGGCTGAAGTGGTGATGGATTTCTTTGATAAATTAAAATCTACTAGCCGTGGTTTTGCGTCGCTTGATTATAACTTTAAACACTTTCAAACATCAGATATGGTGCGTGTTGATATTTTAATCAATGGTGAGCGCGTTGACGCACTTGCGATAATTGTTCACAGAGATGGTGCACAGTCTCGTGGTCGCCAGTTAGCTGATGCGTTAAAAGAGCTTATCCCACGTCAAATGTTTGATATAGCGATTCAAGCTGCTATCGGACAACATGTTATTGCCCGTACCACGGTAAAACAATTACGTAAAAACGTAATTGCTAAGTGTTACGGTGGTGATGTGAGCCGTAAGAAAAAGCTACTTAAAAAGCAAAAAGATGGTAAAAAACGTATGAAGCAAGTAGGTAATGTTGAAGTGCCTCAAGAAGCGTTTTTAGCTATTTTAAAAGTTGGCAAATAAAAACAAAGGATTATAAATGGCTGGTTATTTTTCAGTTTTATTGGTGTTATTAACTTTAGGCTCAGGCTTAATATGGTTAATAGATCACCTAATGTACGCCCCAAAAAGGCAGGAGCGCTTAGCGATAGCGCAAACGTCTGCTGGAGCTCCGTTAGATGAAGAAACTGCGGCATTAATTGCACCAGAACCAGTACTAACAGAAACAGCAAAGTCGATTTTCCCGATGATTGCAGCAATTACTATTTTTAGATCATTTATCTTTGAACCGTTTCAAATTCCATCCGGTTCAATGATGCCTACATTATTAGTAGGTGATTTTATTTTAGTACAAAAGTATTCATATGGAATAAAAGACCCTGTTTGGCGTACTCAATTAGTTGATATTGGGCAGCCTGAGCGTGGTGATATTGTTGTTTTTAAATACCCTTTAGACGAAAATGTTGACTATATTAAACGTACAATTGGTTTACCTGGCGATAAAATTGTTTATCGCGATAAACGTTTATATATTCAGCCAAATTGTAAAGAAGGCGAAACCCAGCAGGGTGAGCTTTTATGTAATGAATTCAATAAAATTGATTTTAAACTAATTAATGATAACGAATTTAAACAAGGCCCAATGCCTCTAGCTCGTGTAAATGAAAATTTAACAACAGTTACGCATGATATATTAATCAACCCACAAGCGCCTGAGAGAAAAGGGCGTTACTACCAGCAACCGGGCACGCCTTCTGATGAATGGACTGTTCCTGCTGATCATTATTTTATGATGGGTGATAACCGCGACAACAGCCAAGATGGTCGCTTTTGGGGCTTTGTACCAAAAGAAAACTTGGTGGGTAAAGCTGTCTTTATATGGATGAGTTTTGAATTTGAGAATGGCCCTGATGATATTTTACCAGGATGGGTTCCAACTGGTGTTCGCTTTGAGCGCCTAGGTAATATTCAGTAACGATGAAAAAAAATGTAACAGAATTATATAAAAAAATTGGCTATGAATTTGCCGATCAAGGTTTACTTGAGCAAGCAATGACGCACCGCAGCCACAAAGGCCAGCATAATGAGCGACTAGAATTTTTAGGCGACTCTATTTTAAGCTTTGTGATTGCCAATGCACTTTATGCCAAATTTCCTAAAGCGCGTGAAGGCGATTTAAGCCGCATGCGCTCAACGCTTGTGCGTGGTCAAACACTTGCCGAGTTTGGTCTTGAATTTGGCCTAGGCGATTATTTACGCTTAGGGCCGGGCGAGCTTAAAAGTGGCGGATTCCGTCGCGAGTCAACGCTTGCTGATGCAGTAGAAGCTATTATTGGCGCTGCATTTTTAGATTCAGGTATTGATAGCTGTGGCGATCTTATATTGTCATGGTACGAATCACGATTAGATGCTATTTCACCAGGGCTTAACCAAAAAGATCCGAAGACCCTGCTGCAAGAGTATTTACAAGCCCGTAAATTATCTTTACCGGGTTACACTGTGGTTGATACCAAAGGCCAAGCACACAATCAAACATTCACGGTCGAATGTATTGTTGATGGAATGGATAGCATAATTTCTGTAGGTAGCTCGCGCCGTAAAGCCGAACAAAAAGCTGCTGAAAAAGCATTGAAGATACTTAAAAATGAACCTTGATACCCTAATACAGCCTCATGAAGGTGATGTAGATACGTTTTGTGGAATGGTTGCTATTGTAGGGCGCCCAAACGTAGGTAAGTCGACTTTGCTTAATGAAATTATTGAGCAAAAAGTGAGTATTACCTCACGTAAACCACAAACCACGCGTCATCGTATTATGGGTATTCATACCGAAGGTAAACACCAAGCGGTATACATAGATACACCAGGTCTACACGTTGAAGAAAAACGTGCGATTAACCGTTTAATGAACCGTGCCGCGTCTAGCTCTATTGGTGATGTTGAGCTTATTATTTTTGTAGTTGAGGGCACTCATTGGAATGCCGATGACGACATGGTACTTAATAAAGTATCGCAAAGTGGTAAGCCGGTATTATTGGTTATTAATAAAATAGACCAAGTTAAAGACCGTGACCTTGTGTTGCCTCATATGAAGTGGTTAAGCGACAAGTTTGATTTTGTTGGAATTATGCCTGTATCGGCAACGCAAGGTAAAAATGTTGATTTAATCAAAGCAGAAGTTACTAAACGCTTACCTCCTTGCGAATTTTACTTTCCGGAAGATTATGTAACTGACCGTTCAATGCGCTTTATGGCAGCTGAAGTAATTCGTGAAAAACTAATGCGTTTTATGGGCGAAGAATTGCCGTATTCTGTAACTGTTGAAATTGAGCAGTTTAAATGGCAAGACAACGGTATTTGGCATATCAACGGGTTGATTCTTGTTGAGCGCGAAACACAAAAACGCATGGTTATTGGTAA
The DNA here is from genome assembly GCF_014163885.1 of Pseudoalteromonas sp. SR43-2. Classification (NCBI taxonomy): domain Bacteria; kingdom Pseudomonadati; phylum Pseudomonadota; class Gammaproteobacteria; order Alteromonadales; family Pseudoalteromonadaceae; genus Pseudoalteromonas; species Pseudoalteromonas sp. SR43-2. Next base: position 338,769 of record NZ_JACJED010000001.1, read on the forward strand.
TAAAGGCGAAAAGCTAAAAACCATTGGCCGTGAAGCCCGTAAAGACATAGAAGAAATGCTTGATAACAAAGTGTTTTTAGAGCTTTGGGTTAAAGTTAAGTCGGGTTGGGCTGACGATGAACGTGCACTAAGAAGCTTAGGTTACAGTGAAGACTAAACCAAGCAGTAGCTTAGTGAATGGATAGCGACTTCTACACCGCGTATTTATTACATAGGCGTCCTTATAGTGACTCCCAAGTAATGTTAGATATGCTTGTAGAAGGCGTTGGTCAGTTAAGAATGCTGGCCCGAATTAGTGGTCGCCAGGCCACTAAACATAAAGCACAACTTCAGCCGTTTCAGGCACTGCTTGTTAATTACAGTGGCAAGTACGATTTAAAATATATCAATAAGTTTGAACTGCATGGGAACTCGCACTTTTTAAAAGGTGATGAGCTTTATTGTGGTTTTTATTTAAATGAGCTTACAAATCGTATCGTTCCTGTTAACGAGCCAATTGAACAAGTATTTGAGCTATATAAAACTCATCTATCAAACCTAAACAGCGGGGCTAATTTACAAGAGGTGCTTCGCTCATACGAGTTTCAACTATTGGAATTACTCGGTTATGGCGTGGATTTTAGTTTTGACGCCAGTGGTGAACCAATAGATGAAAAGCAGACGTATAGTTATTTCCCCGAACTTGGTTTTTTAGTACAAGAAGATACACGTTCTGGATTTAGTGGCAAACAACTTAACGCCATAGCAAATCATGACTTTAGCCAAAATGATGTGCTATATATGGCAAAGCAATTAAGTCGCTATTTATTAAAACCCTTATTAGGTAGTAAACCATTAAAAAGCCGCGAGCTATTTATGGCCTCTCAATAAACGTAATTTTACAGGTAAGAAAATGAAAGATATTCTTTTGGGTGTAAACGTAGATCATATTGCAACACTTCGCCAAGCGCGTGGAACAAGCTATCCAGATCCCGCTCATGCAGCCAGTGTAGCAGAGCATGCAGGCGCAGACGGTATTACGATTCACTTACGTGAAGACAGACGCCATATTCAAGATCGCGACGTTTATGTAATGGCTAAAACCATTCAAACTCGTATGAATCTTGAAACCGCTGTTACCGATGAAATGATAAAAATAGCGCTTGAAGTAAAACCTGAGTACGTGTGTTTAGTACCTGAAAAGCGCGAAGAATTAACAACCGAAGGTGGCTTAGACGTAGCCGGTAATATAGATAAAATTAAAGCAGCAACAAAAACGCTTACCGAAGCGGGTATTAAAGTATCGCTATTTATTGATGCAGATAAAGCACAGTTAGATGCAGCCAAAGAATGTGGTGCTCCTTATGTAGAAATACACACAGGCGCGTACGCTGATGCAACAAATGATACTGATTTATACAAAGAGTTAGAGCACATTCGTGAAGGTGTTAAATACGCAGCAAGCTTAGGTTTGATTGTTAACGCTGGCCATGGTCTTCATTATCATAACGTGAAACCAATCGCTGCAATGCCTGAGATTTATGAGCTAAATATTGGTCACGCTATTATTGCTCGTGCAGCGATAGATGGGCTTGAAAAAGCCGTACGCGACATGAAACGATTAATGATTGAAGCAAGAATGTAAGATAAGCAAACATAAGCATTTAAAAAGCTTAATAAAAAAACGCGGTAAATACCGCGTTTTTTTGTATCTAAAATTCAAAGCTTATCTTTGTAGTTCGGTCACACTTGCATCCGCAAGTAGGTTTTCAAGCTCATCTTGTAACTCAAATAATTCAGGTTCAATATTCTCTAACAAGCATTTATTTTTAAGCGATGTTTCAATTGTTTCTGCGAGTGACTTAAGTTTTGGTACACCAGTGTAGCAACATGCACCATGAAACTTATGGACAATACTTAACACTTGCTGGCAATCGTTACTCTCTATTGCTTTAGTAAGTAATGTAAGGGTCTCAGGGACACTTAAAAGTAGCATGTTAAGCATCTCTAGCGCTAACTCGCTCTTTCCGCCAGCACGCTGCAGGGCTTGTGCCCAATCAATTCTACTACTTTGAAATGGTGCAGGACTTTGTGGTGTATCTGTCTTAGCTTTGTCACGATTAACAGGAGTCTGTGGACTATGGTCGCTAATAATTTGTTTAAGCATATCTTCATCAATAGGCTTAGTTAAATAGCCTTTAAAGCCATCTTTTAGTAGTTGCTCTTTTTCGCTTTGAAGGGCGTGTGCCGTTACAGCGATAATGGGTGTGTCTTCATTAAGTGATGATTCTTGTATAAGCTTACATGCGGTTATACCGTCCATAATTGGCATTTGTATATCCATAAAAATTATGTCGTATTTATGACTTTTACTTAAACTGTATGCCTGTGAACCATTATGAGCCGTTTCTATTACTTCAATCTGTTCACTTAACAAAGTATGGAGAAGTTTTAAATTAGCATCGTTATCATCAACAACCAATACTTTTAACGGCAGTAGAGCTTGATCGTTTTGTTCAATATTATGAGTCGGGTGGTCAAGTCTGTAAGGTGCTGCAAGTACTTCACATAACTTACGGTGATTAAGTGGCTTACTTAAACATGCATCAGCTCCGCTGCCTATAAAGGCTTCTCGCATATTGTGCGATACAGTATTAAGCATTAAATATAAGTAATCAGTAGATTCACGCACGGCTTTTACATAGCTTTTTAGTTGCTGCATATCATCAACTGATGCCATATGGCCAATTAAGCAAACGTCATATTTATGTTCAGTATTTTTTATAGCGTCTAAAAAGCTAGTTTCGTTAAAGCATGCCGTAACGTTTGATTCCCACTGGGTTAATAACGAAAGTACGGCATGGTGCGTATGCTCATGTGGCTCTAAATATAAGATACGCTTACCAATGAGCGATTTAGTCGGTAAGTCATTTGTAAATACGTGATTTGGCAAACTAAACACACTATTGAATGTAAAGCAGGTACCGTTACCAGGCGCAGAATTTAACGTTATACGACCACTCATTGCTTCAACAATATGCTTGGTAATAATAAGACCAAGGCCTGTACCACCAAACTTACGTGTAATGCTTGAGTCTGCTTGCCCAAATGGAGTGAATAAAGAGTCTTGCTTATCCATAGGTATACCCACGCCAGTATCTGTTACTGACACAAGTAAAGAAGTGCGTTCGTCGTCGAGTAACCGATGGCTTATGTCGACCTTAATAGAGCCTTTTTCGGTAAATTTAATCGCATTACTTAACAGGTTTATTAAGACTTGTTTAAAGCGAGTGGGATCGCCTGTTAAGTCATCCGGTACTTGTTGGTTAATGTAAATGGATAGCTCTAATTGCTTATCGTGTGCGCTAGGAGCGAGTAGTGTCATTACTTCATTTACAGCATCACGAAGTTGAAACTGAATCGACTCAAGCTCCATTGCCCCCGCTTCTAGTTTGGAGAAGTCTAAAATGTCGCTAATAATAGTCATTAAACTATTTGCTGAGAGCATAATAGTGTCGAGGTAATCTTTTTGATGTTTATTCAGCGGTGTTTTATAAAGCTGGCGTGTAAATCCAATAACACCGTTTAACGGAGTACGAAGCTCGTGACTCATTTTAGCTAAAAAGTCTGATTTTACACGGTTAGCATCTTGCGCTTCTTTTTTTGCAAACGAGAGCTCTATATTTGACGTTTCGTATTGCTCTAGTGTTTCGCGGTAGTCGCTTGTTGCTTGATCAATATTTTTTTGCATTTCATCTTTTTGCATCACCATAGTGTGAGCAATGGTGTTTAAGCCTTCTCGAAGTAACTCAAACTCACCAATCATGTTGTCGTTAAGGCCAGTACTTCTTTTACCTTCAACTAACTTGTCGGTTGCAAGTACTAACTTATTAAGCGGCGTCATAAACATGCGGCTTAACTTTAAAGCTAAAATAGCTGCAAACACCAATGATAAAATAATTACAATACCGCTAATTAATAAAGCTCGTTGTTGCCCTATAACAGCTTGGTCTTTATTTAGCTGTATAATAACGGTGCCCAGAGATGACTGAAAAGCCGACGGGTCCCATTTAGAATCGTGACTTGTATGGTTAATAATGGGTGTGAAAAATGTAACAAGCTCATCTGACTTTTGCACATGGGTGGTTTTTAAATTTATGAGCGTTTTTTGACTAATTAACTTTTTAAATGAGCGGTGATAATTACTGGTCATTAATAGCGCATTATTTTTATCAAAAATTGCAATCGACTTAATTGTAGGGGAGTGCTTGTTATGTGTGTAGCTTATAAGGCGATTCAATAGCTGTTTGTTTTTTTCGAGCATGGGTTGCTCAAGTGCAATAGCAAGGGGCTCAGAAATAGTAGTGCCTTGCTGATATAAAATTTCATCAAGCTCAATGTAACGATTTATTGTAAAATAGCCACCAAGTAGTAATCCTATGATCACCGTTGGGATCAGGGTCAGTGTTAAAACAGAATCGCGTAAGCCTAATTTGGTCATAATGAGAGCGTTTTATCGTTATTAGTATGACTTGAGTATATACGGTTCAACACGCATTCTAAAGCATCTAAATATAGGTGCTTCATAAATAAAGTTAAGGTAATGCCTAATGGCGCAAATTTTTAAAGCGAAAAAAAAACCGTTAAAGCAACAAACACTAGAATTAACTATAACGGGAATGGATCATCAAGGGCGTGGCATTGCTAAACATAACAATAAAGTATGTTTTGTAAGCGGTGCATTACCAAACGAAACAGTCAAAGCAACACTCGTCGAAGATAAAGCTAAATACAGCAGTGCAAAAGTAATTAAAGTTATTCAAGCGAGTGAATCAAGATTAGATGCTTTTTGTGAGCACTATAATCAGTGTGGTGGTTGCCAATTACAGCATTTAGAAGTAAGCCAACAAGTTGTAGAAAAACAAACTGCAGTTACTCAGTTATTTAGTAAGTTTGCTAAATTAAACAGCTTAAACTGGCAAACCCCATTATTAAGTAAACCTGTGCATTACAGACGCAGCGCTCGCATAGCCGTTATGTTTGATAAAGCAGCTAAAAAAATGCGCGTGGGTTACAGAGCAAGTGGCTCAAAAAATATTGTGAGTATTAATAAATGTGCAGTACTTGATGAAGTATTTACAGATGTTTTTACACTTTTTGATGATTTAATTAATCAACACAAAGCACTGCACAGTATAAGCCATTTACAGTTATGCCAAAGTGATAAACAAAACTTTGTTGTTATTCGTCACACTAAAGCAATTAATGATGATACAAAGGCTTTGGTTGAGCACATAACAAAAAGCCAGCAATTTGAAATTGTATGGCAAAGCGAGAGCGATGCAATAGAACATTCACACTTAGCCATGCCATTTTATTATCTTAAAGAATTTGATCTAAAATTTGAATTTGGTTTAGGTAATTTTATTCAGGTAAATGCACAAGTTAACGAAGCTATGTTAAAGCAAGCTGCAAATTGGCTTGATTTAAAAGGTGATGAAAATTTATTGGATTTATTTTGTGGTATTGGTAATTTCTCATTAGTGCTGGCAAAACAAGCAAAATCTGTAATTGGTGTAGAAGGTGTGACTTCAGCGGTTGCAATGGCTGCTCAAAATGCGCAAACTAACTCTATTACCAATGCGCAGTTTCATTGCTTTGATTTAACCCAAAGCATACAGAGCGCCCCATGGTTTAGCAAAAACTTAGATGTGCTTGTACTTGATCCTTCTAGGACTGGTGCTATGGCGGTATTAGAGCAATTACCTTTAAAGCAGTTTAAAACTATTTTATATGTCTCTTGTGACCCTGTTACTTTAGCCCGTGACAGCGCAATTATTTCACAAGCTGGCTTTGATCTTAATAAAATTGGGCTAATGAATATGTTTCCTCATACAGGGCATATTGAAACTATGGCGTTATTTCAACGGAGGTAGAACGCATTATGGTAGCTACACGACAATCACATCAACAAGATGAGACAACAGATTTTAGCACTCGGCTTTCATTTCTTGCCTTGTCTGAAGAAAAAACAGAGCTACTTACTAAGGCCCAAGCGCTCTGCGTAAAATGTGATAGTGAAAGCAGGCAAACTACTGCAATCGAAATGGTTGAAATTTTAGCTGAGCTAAATCTCGACCCCGAATCGTTAGCTACTGCGTATTTAACCCCGTATTTTTTAAACGACTTAATTTCGCTTGAAACCATCGAAGAGCAGCTTGGGAATAACATTGCCATGCTGCTAACTGGGGTTGCACAAATGGCCACTATTAGTACTTTATCGCATCAAGGTAAAGGCACTATGCAAGTTGATAATATTCGAAAAATGTTATTAACCATGGTTGAAGATGTGCGCGCCGTGGTCATTAAGCTTGCCGAGCAGGTATGTCATTTACGCAATGTAAAAAATGCGGATGAAGAAGACCGCGTCATTGCCGCTAAAGAAACGGCTGATATTTTTGCACCATTGGCAAACAGATTAGGAATAGGGCAATTAAAATGGGAACTGGAAGATTTATCGTTTAGATATTTGCACCCAGGCACCTATAAAAGCATAGCCAAACAACTTGACGACAAACGTCTTACACGCGAAGCCTACATGGAAGATATGGTTGAGCAAGTAAAAAATCGTTTAAGTGAAGCGGGCATAGAGGCCCAGGTTTATGGCCGTCCTAAGCACATTTACAGCATTTATAAAAAAATGCAGCAAAAAAACTACGAGTTTGATCAGCTTTTTGATATTCGGGCAATGCGTATCGTCGTTGAACGATTGCAAGACTGCTACGGTGCGCTGGGCATTGTGCACACCAATTGGCGTCATCTTAATAAAGAGTTTGACGACTATGTAGCAACCCCAAAACAAAACGGCTATCAGTCAATTCATACCGTGGTATTTGGACCTGAAGGTAAAACAGTAGAAATACAAATTCGTACCAGCGACATGCATCAAGATGCTGAGTTAGGGGTGGCTGCACACTGGATGTACAAAGAAGGTGCATTACCAGGGCGCGGCTCGGGTTATGAGCAAAAAATTAGCTGGTTGCGTAAACTACTCCAATGGCAAGAAGAAGTAGTCGATGGCGGCGATTTAGCAGAAGAGCTTAAAAACCAAGTAGTAGAAGACCGCGTATATATATTTACCCCAAGCGGCGATATTATCGATTTACCACTTGGCGCTACACCGCTTGATTTTGCTTACTACATCCACTCAAATGTGGGGCATCGTTGTATTGGCGCAAAAATATTCGGCAAAATAGTGCCGTTTACGCATCAACTTACAACAGGGGATCAGGTAGAAATACTGACCCAAAAACAACCAAATCCAAGTCGTGATTGGTTAAACCCGTCATTAGGATACATTAAGTCATCGCGTGCTAGAGCTAAAATTCATCACTGGTTTAAACAGCTCGACCGCGACAAAAACTTAAGTGCGGGAAAAGAAATTCTCGACAGTGAGCTACAAAAGCTCAATTTAACATACAAAGATTTAGAGCCAGCCATTAAGCGTTTTAACTTTAAAGAGCTGGATGACTTAATGGTTGCGATTGGTGCGGGCGATGTTCGCCTCAATCAAATGCTTAACTTTGTAAGTGATCGGACAGAAGACGAGCCGGTTATTCGCATTAAAGCACCAAGTAAAGTAACTGGTGATAAAAACGGCATTGTGGTTGATGGCGTTGGCAGCTTAATGAGCCATGTAGCCAAGTGCTGTCGCCCAGTACCTGGCGATGAAATAATAGGTTATATAACCCAAGGTCGAGGAATAGGTGTTCATAAAGAAGACTGTGATTCGTTTAATAACTTAAAAAACCAGCATCCTGAGCGTGTAATTTCTGTAAGCTGGTCAGATGATATTAACGGCTCGTACGCACTAAGTATTAAAATAGAAGCCACCGACCGTTCAGGGCTGATACGCGATATAAGCTCAGTACTTGCTAATGAAAAAGTAAATGTTTTAAACATGAACGTAAATACGGTTGAAGATAATCAGTTAGCTATATTTACAATGCAAATAGAAGTGCATGATTTATCGGGTACTAACCGTGTTCTTTCTAAATTACACCAAATTGAAGGTGTACACGATGCCAAGCGTGGTCATTAATCATGAATGATAATACAGCGCTTACACAACTTCTTAGCATAATGAAAACACTGCGAGATCCCAAGGGCGGTTGTCCGTGGGATCTCAAGCAAGATTTTAAATCTATTGTGCCGCATACACTTGAAGAAGCGTACGAAGTTGCTGACTGTATTGAATCAGGCAACTTAGATGAGCTTAAAGGTGAATTGGGTGATTTGTTATTTCAAATAGTTTTTTATGCGCAGCTTGCACAAGAGCAAAATCTATTTGATTTTAATGATCTAGTAGAGCAATTAAACGATAAGCTTACCCGTCGTCATCCGCATGTGTTTGGTGAAAAAAAAGAGTTAACAGACGATCAATTATCGCAGCAGTGGCAAGCAATCAAAGCACAGGAGCGAAGTGCTAAAGCGCAAATCGAATCCCCTTCTTTTTGGCAAGATATCCCTGGCAATATGCCAAGCTTGAGCAAAGCCAAAAAAATTCAACAACGCGTGGCTTCCCTTGGCTTTGATTGGCCAACGTATCATGGTGCACTAGATAAAGTGAGTGAAGAAGTGCTTGAAGTAAAAGAAGCGATTGAGCAAGACCCGCTATCTGATCATACAGCGGAAGAACTCGGCGACTTACTTTTTGCCACTGTTAATGTTGTACGCCATGTTAAACGAGATCCCGAACAACTGCTTCGTAGCGCTAATGATAAGTTTTCAGCGCGTTTTGAAAAGGTAAACGCTTATTTGCATGCGCAAGGTAAAAGCTTAGATACAGCAACCTTTGAAGAGATGGATTGTGCGTGGGATGCGATTAAAAAAGTAAAATAGGCTTAATGTTAAATAGTGCACATTTTTTGTGCGCGTATTAGCTAATTTTAGCTGGATTGATAAGCAGTGTTTTGGTACAATTTCGCCCCGTCTTGATGATATACCCTTAGGCTCTTCTTTGGGTGTTATATTCCTTTTAATTCCTGATATTCTAGGGTTCGCATGAGTACAAAATTTATCTTCGTTACTGGCGGAGTTGTTTCTTCGTTGGGTAAAGGTATTGCCGCAGCTTCACTGGCCGCTATTTTAGAAGCCCGTGGTTTAAATGTTACCATTTTAAAGCTGGATCCTTACATCAACGTTGACCCAGGCACAATGAGCCCAATTCAACACGGTGAAGTTTACGTTACAGAAGACGGCGCAGAAACGGACCTTGATTTAGGTCACTACGAGCGTTTTATCCGTACCAAAATGACTAGTCGTAATAACTTCACACAAGGCCGTGTATATGAAGACGTATTACGTCGTGAGCGCCGTGGTGAGTACCTAGGTGCTACTATTCAGGTTATTCCACATATCACTAACGATATTAAGCAACGTGTATACGACGGTGCTGAAGGTTATGATATTGCTATTGTAGAAATTGGCGGCACTGTAGGTGATATTGAATCACAACCGTTTATTGAAGCAATTCGTCAGATGGGTACTGAAATTGGTCGCGAACGCGCGCTATTTATTCACTTAACGCTAGTGCCATTTTTAGGCCCTGCCGGTGAAGTTAAAACGAAACCAACTCAGCACTCTGTTAAAGAGTTACGCTCAGTAGGTATTCAACCAGATATTCTTATTTGTCGTTCAGACCGTAAACTACCTAATAATGAGCGTGCAAAAATCTCATTATTCACAAACGTAGAAGAAAAAGCGGTTATTTCACTACCCGATGTAGACAGTATTTATAAAATTCCTGCGTTATTAAAAACACAAGAATTAGATAACTTTGTATGTCGTCGTTTTCACTTAGATCCACCAGAAGCTGATTTAGCTGAGTGGGAACAAGTACTTTATCAAGAGTCTAACCCAACGGGTGAAGTGACCATTGGTATGGTTGGTAAATATATTGAATTACCAGATGCGTACAAATCGGTTAACGAAGCATTAAAGCATGCGGGTCTTAAAAACCGCCTAACAATCAACATTGAATACGTAGATTCACAAGACTTAGAAAGCAAAGGTGTTGAATTACTTTCACACTTAGATGCTATTTTAGTACCTGGTGGATTTGGCGGACGTGGTGTTGAAGGTAAAATCTTAGCAGCTAAATATGCACGTGAAAATAAAGTACCATACTTAGGTATTTGTTTAGGAATGCAAGTAGCATTAATTGAATATGCACGTAATGTTGCAGGTTTAACGGATGCAAACTCTACAGAATTTAATGCAAATTCAGAAGCGCCTGTAGTTGGCTTAATTACTGAATGGCTAGATGCTGAAGGTAATGTTGAAACACGTAGCGAAAAATCTGATTTAGGTGGCACTATGCGTTTAGGCGCACAAAAATGTCATTTAACGCCTGGTTCTAAAGTACATGGAGTATATGGCAGCGACGAAATTGTTGAACGTCATCGTCATCGCTACGAAGTAAATAATAACTTCGTAGAAATACTTGAAAAAGCAGGCTTAAGCTTTACTGGTTTATCAGAAGATAAAAAACTGGTAGAAATTATCGAAAATAAAGATCACCCATGGTTTATTGCCGCGCAGTTCCATCCGGAATTCACGTCAACGCCACGTGATGGTCATCCGTTATTTGAAGGGTTTGTAGCAGCTGCGCACATCCACCAAAAAGCGAATTCGTAATTTTAAAAGCCGTGCATATTGCACGGCTTTTTTGTTTTAAGGGCTGACTAAGCTATATAAAACGTAGTAAAGTTAGCTGAACTCACCATTTTGGGAATATAGAGGAATCAAGATGTCAGAAATCGTAAAAGTAATCGGTCGCGAAATTATGGACTCGCGTGGTAACCCAACTGTTGAAGCAGACGTACATTTAGCAGATGGTTCTTGGGGTCGTGCAGCAGCACCTTCAGGCGCATCTACTGGTACTCGTGAAGCATTAGAGTTACGCGACGGTGATAAATCACGTTACTTAGGTAAAGGCGTATTAAAAGCAGTTGGTTATATTAATAAAGAAATTGCTGATGCTTTAGCTGGTCAAAATGCATTAGATCAAAACGCTGTTGATAAAGTGATGCTAGATTTAGATGGTACCGAAAATAAAGAAAAATTAGGTGCAAACGCAATCTTAGCGGTATCACTAGCAACTGCGAAAGCAGCTGCACAGTCTAAAAAAGTTGAGCTTTATGAGCATATTGCTGACTTAAATGGCACACCAGGTGTTTACTCTATGCCACTTCCAATGATGAACATCATCAATGGTGGTGAGCACGCAGATAACTCTGTAGATATTCAAGAATTCATGATCCAACCTGTTGGCGCTAAAAACTTCCGCGAAGGCCTACGTATGGGCGCTGAAGTATTCCACAGCCTTGCTAAAGTGCTTAAAGCTGATGGTCATTCAACAGCGGTTGGCGATGAAGGTGGTTTTGCACCTAACCTTGCATCTAATGAAGCGGCTCTTGCTGCAATCAAAGTAGCTGTTGCAAACGCAGGTTACGAGCTAGGTAAAGATATTACTTTAGCGATGGATTGTGCTGCATCTGAGTTTTACGACAAAGAAGCAAACATCTACGATCTTAAAGGTGAAGGTAAAAAATTCACTTCTGAAGAATTTAACTTCTTCTTACAAGATCTTACTAATCAGTACCCAATCGTTTCTATCGAAGATGGTCTTGATGAGTCTGATTGGGATGGCTTTGCACATCAAACTAAACTAATGGGTGATAAAATCCAATTAGTAGGTGATGATTTATTTGTAACAAACACTAAGATCTTAAAACGTGGTATCGACAACGGTATTGCTAACTCAATCTTAATTAAGTTTAACCAAATCGGTTCTTTAACTGAAACTTTAGCTGCAATCAAAATGGCTAAAGATGCTGGTTTTACTGTTGTTATTTCTCACCGTTCTGGTGAAACTGAAGATTCAACAATTGCTGATTTAGCAGTGGGTACGGCTGCAGGTCAAATCAAAACAGGTTCATTGAGCCGTTCTGACCGTGTTGCAAAATACAACCAATTGCTACGTATTGAAGAGCAATTAGGTGATAAAGCACCGTACAACGGTCTTAAAGAAGTTAAAGGTCAGTAATTCTATTTTATATAGAATCTAACTTTTAATTTAGATGATAAAATCCTCGCCTATGCGGGGATTTTTTATGCCTGATACTTTTTCCAAAGAGATGAAAATAAGTTGTAGGCTTTAAGCTTGTTGATGTACGCAGCACTAAAGAGTGGAACACAAAAGTATAACGCTTTATTCATACTTTAACTTCTTACGTACTCATAGCTGAAACTGCTGCTTTAAAATATCACCTGTAAAACTGGTTTTTAAATAAAAACCACGGGGTAGAGTTTTAATTATTTGCCCATTTGGGCCAATAGCATCAGTGACTATTTTACTATGAGCAGCTTTAGGGCGTATTTGCATAGCATCGCCTAAATGGCCTGATATTTCGTCGACTCTACCTAGCGCAATTAGCTCCATTTGCTCTTCCCAGTCGCGTTGTAACAAAGCGTCTTGTTCAGGTGAAGGCTGCCACAAAAAGCCGCTGCCGATAGTTCTGTCAAACGGCGCAATATCACGTTCGCTTAAAATTGGCAGCCATAAAACATGATTTAGTTTTTTACGCACAGAGCTGGTATGCCACGTCATTCCCGTTACGTTCATTAAAGGTGTAACCGATACAAACGTAGTTTCCAGTGGCCTACCTTTATAAGAAATAGGCAGTGTTTTTAGCTCAATTCCTAAATCTTCAAAATCGGGGAGGGGTTTGGAGCCTGCAGTAGCGCCTAGTACGTATTCAATGAGTTGCCCAGTCCAACCTTTTTCACGTAGTAAATCATCTGGCGTTTTAAAATGGTACTGGTTTGCAAGTTGCCCAAGTGTTAATCCGGCAATACTGTTAACGCGCTGCATTAAGTCGTTTATTGAGTGTGGTTTTGTAGGTCGCATATTCTTAATTTCGGTTGTATAAATACCATAGTCATGATAGCAAATAGGCTAAGCCGTGGATATCTTTAGGGTTGTACGTTTTTTGCCCGCCTGTTGTTTGTGTTAATTTTGCACATATTGAAATTAAGCTACTTTACTTTAAGTTACTGACTCTGCAGGTTTTTTTAAATGTTCACGTTCAGTTTTGATTAAGCCATTTAAAAGTTGTAAGGATAAATACAACTATATGAACATGTTTATCCACAGAATCTGTGGAGAAGCTAAGTTTTAAGATCTAATATTGTGGATTTGTTTGCAAAATGAGCGTGTTTTACAAAAGTTATGCACAAACTGTGAGTAACTAGAGGAAAACAAGAACCGCAATAGCTTTGCTGAGTTATTTTCTAAATATTTACCTATTCTCTATTAATTTATCAACATACTAAAAGCTCAAACTTAGCTCACTAATTGGCTTGGGTATAATAGTATTTGCCGTATTGCGGCTAATGTGGAACAATCATTAAAAATCGACTTACAAATGAGGCACTAAGGTGATTGATGCCGAAGGTTTTCGTGCCAATGTCGGAATTGTGATTTGCAATAATCAGGGACAGGTTTTTTGGGCCAGACGTTATGGTCAACACTCTTGGCAATTTCCCCAAGGTGGTGTTGATGATGGCGAAACTGCAGAACAAACCATGTACCGTGAATTACACGAAGAAGTAGGGTTGCGACCAGAAGATGTAGAAATAGTCGCAAGCTCAAAACATTGGTTACGCTATAAATTACCCAAACGATTAATCCGCCGAGACTCTAGTCCGGTGTGTATTGGGCAAAAACAAAAATGGTTTTTACTAAAATTACGCTGTAAAGACGAAGATGTAAATTTACTTAAAACCCATCATCCAGAGTTTGATGATTGGCGCTGGGTAAGTTATTGGTATCCTGTAAGACAGGTTGTATCGTTTAAACGGGATGTTTATCGACGAGTAATGAAAGAGTTTGCTCCTTTCGCCATGCCTTTTAATAAGAGAGAACAACATAAAGATCATTGGCGAAGTAAAAGGTAGTTAATTCAGAATAAAATAAAGGAGCAGGACATGCTGGCTACACTGAGATCTATTGCGGAGTCTGTATCGCGACAAGCGAATTTAGACAGCGCATTAGTGTGCTTTGTGCAAATGGTTAAAGATGCCATGAAAACCCAGTGCTGCTCCATTTATTTTGCAGATTACAGCCAAGACAATTTTGTACTTATGGCAACCGAAGGGCTAAACCCCGATGCGGTAGGTAAGTTTAGAATTGGTTTTACCGAAGGTTTAGTTGGCCTAGTAGCGCAACGCGAAGAACCTATTAATATTGCATTTGCTAAATCGCATCCTCGTTTTAAGCTCTCCCCCGAAGTAAACGAAGAAGGCTACAACGCTTTTTTATCTGTACCCGTTGTTCATCAAAAAAAAGTACTGGGCGTTATTGTTGTCCAACAAAAAATGGCACGTGTATTTAGCCAAGACGAAGAGTCGTTTTTAATAACGCTTTCTGCCCAGCTTGCTTCACAGTTAGCGCATGCTGAAATTAAAGAAATACTCCGCCAAGATGAGTCATCTCATCAAACGTCTGTTTTAAAAGGCGTATCGAGCGCGCCTGGAATAGGTATAGGGCAAGCATTTGTTGTATTACCAAAACTCGATTTTAAATCTATTGAGCTTTTAAAAGACAGTGACGTTACTGAGCAGCGCCGTTTGTTTACACAAGCTGTAGCTGCAACGCGCAAAGAATTTAATACCCTATCTATGACGCTAAGCGATTCTATTCCGCACGAAGCTCTTGCGGTATTTGATGTGTATCAACAACTGCTTGACGCTAAAAGTTTAGGGCATAATGTTGAAATGCAATTACAAGAAGGCTGGTGTGCTAAAAGCGCCCTAAAAATTGTAATAGAGCGTTTAATATCTCAATTTAATGCCATGCAAGACCCTTATATAAAAGAGCGTGCTGTTGACGTTAAAGACATTGGTCTTCGCGTATTACACCATCTTGTAAATACCGAGCACGCTGTTAAAAATTATCCGGCCAACAC
Source organism: Pseudoalteromonas sp. SR43-2 (assembly GCF_014163885.1). NCBI lineage: Bacteria > Pseudomonadati > Pseudomonadota > Gammaproteobacteria > Alteromonadales > Pseudoalteromonadaceae > Pseudoalteromonas > Pseudoalteromonas sp. SR43-2. Next base: position 353,780 of record NZ_JACJED010000001.1, read on the forward strand.
TATTTTAATTGCTAATATCTTAACACCCGCCATGCTAGCTGAGGTGCCAAAAGGTCACTTAACAGGCGTTGTAAGCGTAAATGGCTCTGCAAATAGCCATGCTTCTATATTAACGCGTGCGATGGGGATCCCTGCCATTTGGGGTATAGAAGATTTACCTCTACTGCAGTTTAATGGCAAACCGATGATTTTAGATGCATTTGCTGGGCGTTTATATATATCGCCTTCGCAAATGTTGATGGATGAATACACAGAGTTACAGCATCAAGATAACCTACTTAATAACCGCTTTTTAGCAGAGCAAGACTCTGAATCAATTACGCTTGACGGTGAGCATGTTAGCTTATTATTAAACGCAGGCCTTGAGCTTAATACCGAGCAAAGTAGCGCGCATATTTGTGACGGTGTGGGGCTTTACCGTACCGAAGCGTGGTTTATGCAAAAGGGTCAGTTTCCTTCGCAATCAGAGCAAGAAAATTGGTACCGAGAAGTACTAACTAGCTATCATCCTAATCCTGTGGTTATGCGTACATTGGATATTGGGGGCGATAAGGTACTCGATTACTTTAACATTACCGAAGAAAACCCATTTTTAGGTTGGCGTGGCATTCGTATTAGCCTTGATCACCCAGAGTTATTTTTAGATCAACTAAAAGCGATGCTTAAAGCCAATATTGGTTTAGGCAATCTAAAAATAATGCTCCCTATGATCAGCGGCACTGAAGAAGTTGATGAGTCACTTGCGTTATTTGAACAGGCTTACTTTGAGTTAAGTGAAAAATACCCAGAGCAAACCATAGAAAGACCCGACATAGGGATAATGCTAGAGGTACCTTCAAGTGTATTTATGCTTCCAGAGTGGTCAAAAAAAGTCGATTTTTGCTCAGTAGGTAGTAACGATTTAACACAGTATTTATTAGCAGTAGACAGGGCTAATGCACGAGTTGCCGAACTTTTTAACCCTTATCATCCGGGCGTACTCAGGGTACTAAATAAAGTAGCGCGTGAATGTGAGCAATATGAACTGCCATTTAGTTTATGTGGTGAACTAGGCGGCGATCCTGAAGGGGCTATTTTGCTTATTGCCATGGGTTACAGGCGCCTTAGTATGAATTTATCATCGCTTAATAAAGTTAAATGGGTACTTAGGCGTTTAAATGTTAGTGACATGGAACAACTATTAAGTGAATGCTTAGCGCAATCCACAGCCAAACAAGTACTACGTTTAACGCGAAGCTTTATGCTAGAGCATAAATTAGGTGATTTGTTTTACACTCCCAAATAAGCTTATACGCCTAATTAATTTCAATACACAGATGCTATTAGTTTTATAATCCTTTAATATATAAACCTTAAAAGGGTATTTGAGATTACTATGTATGACTTAGGTTTGTTAGTCGCAAGCTGTGCACTACTAGGCTGTATTGTTGGGTTTTTAGCTGGGTTACTAGGCATTGGTGGCGGTTTAATTATCGTTCCAGTTCTAAGTACTCTGCTACTGTCATTTAATGTAACGTCAGCTGATCATGTACTAGTAATTGCTATTGCAACCTCACTCGCTTCTATTTTATTTACTTCAACGTCTTCAGCGCTGGCTCATCATAAAAATGATAACGTGCCTTGGGATTTTGCCCCATGGGTTATGTCGGGCGTAGCTTTAGGTGCACTTATTAGTGGCTTTGCAGCAAGTTTAGTCCCTGAACAAATATTGCGTACAGTGTTTGCTATAAGTGTTGTATTTATTGCAGCAAGAATGGTGCTATCCGCGCGTAATAAACCGATGTCAGATAAACCGTTACCGGCAGGTCCTATTTTATGTGGATTTTCTGCGGTAATGGGCGGATTATCAGGTTTAATTGGTATTGGCGGTGGTGCTTTAATAGTACCTATGCTTAATTATTTTTCGGTTGATATAAAAAAAGCAATTGGCTGCGCAGCCGCGTGCGGAATTGTTATAGCATTATTTGGCTCTATTGGTTACATCAGCGCAGGCTGGCATGTTACCGATTTAGAGCATGGCTTTGCTGGGTTTGTTTATTTACCTGCATTATTTGGAATTGTTATTACCTCGTGGTTTGTTGCGCCTATTGGCGCTAAAGCAACTCACTATTTACCTGTTAATACAATTAAAAAAGTTTTCGCGGTGCTGCTTGTAGTTATCGCAATTAAAATGGTTTTTAGCTAAAGGTTGATTTTTTATGGCACTTGAGTTTCCTCAAATTGATCCAATTATTTTTTCTGTTGGACCGCTAAGCGTACGTTGGTATGGCTTAATGTATTTAATAGGTTTTGCATTTGCGATGTGGTTTGCAAATCGTCAAGCATCAAAGCCAAATTCGGGTTGGACTAAAGAGCAAGTAGGCGATTTACTGTTTTACGGCATGTTGGGGGTAATACTAGGCGGGCGTATTGGCTACGTATTGTTTTACCAGTTTAGTTACTTTATAGAAAACCCACTGTATTTATTTAGAATAGATCAGGGTGGTATGTCGTTCCATGGTGGAACACTTGGCGTTATAACCGCCGTCGCAATTTTTTCGTGGACGCGTAAAAAATCACTGCTTCAAGTGGGCGATTTTGTTGCTCCACTGGTTCCAGTAGGGCTTTTAGCTGGACGTATTGGTAACTTTATAAATGGTGAATTATGGGGCCGAGTTACCGACGTGCCATGGGCAATGGTATTTCCAACAGGCGGTCCGCTTGCGCGTCACCCATCGCAATTATACGAAGCATTTTTTGAAGGCTTAGTGCTGTTTTTAATCCTGCAATGGTTTATTAAAAAACCGCGCCCAGCAGGCAGTGTAGCCGGAGTGTTTTTATTAGGTTACGGCGTGTTTAGATTCTGTATTGAATATTTCCGCCAACCCGATGCACAACTAGGTTTATTTGCAGACTTTATTTCAATGGGGCAAATACTTTCACTTCCTATGATAGTGGGTGGTTTAGGCTTATTAATTTGGGCATATAAGAAACCACAACACGTTACATCAGCTAAGGCATAATAAGAAAAGCATGAAACAATATTTAGAATTATGTCAGCGTATTGTTGACGAAGGGCAGTGGGTCGAAAACAAACGTACAGGTACGCGTTGTTTAACCTTTATCAATGCTGATTTAGAATACGATGTGGCTAATAATCAGTTTCCGATGATCACTACACGCAAAAGTTATTACAAAGCCGCGATTGCTGAATTGCTAGGCTATTTACGCGGGTACGACAGCGCTGCGCAATTTCGTGAAATTGGCTGTAAAACATGGGATGCCAACGCGAACGATAACAACGCATGGCTTAATAATCCTAACCGTAAAGGTGAGGACGACATGGGGCGTGTTTATGGCGTACAAGGACGTGGTTGGCAACGTCCAGATGGTTCAACACTCGATCAGCTTTCCAAAGTTATTAATAACTTAAAAAATGGCATTGATGACCGTGGTGAAATAATCACGTTTTATAACCCAGGTGAGTTTGAGCTTGGTTGTTTGCGCCCGTGTATGCACACGCACACTTTTTCACTACTTGGCGATACGCTATACTTAACGTCATACCAGCGAAGCTGTGATGTACCGCTTGGCCTTAATTTCAATCAAATTCAGTGTTTTGTGTTGCTTGCGTTAGTGGCTCAAATTACCGGCCACAAAGCGGGTAAGGCGTATCATAAAATTGCTAATGCACATATTTACGAAAACCAACTTGAACTGATGCGAGACGTGCAGTTAACGCGTGAGCCATTTGAATCACCTCAGTTAAAAATTAATCCAAAAATAAAATCATTAGAAGACATAGAAACGTGGGTAACACGAGACGACTTTGAAGTAATAGGCTATCAATGCCATGAAGCGATTCAATATCCATTTTCAGTATAATAAAAGATTAAGGAAAACATAAAATGAAAGCAGTGATCCCAGTAGCGGGCCTTGGTACTCGTATGTTACCAGCCACTAAAGCAATTCCTAAAGAAATGCTGCCAGTGGTAGACCGTCCTTTAATTCAATATGTAGTAAACGAAGCCGTTGCTGCAGGCATTAAAGAAATAGTGTTAGTAACTCACTCAAGTAAAAATTCAATCGAAAATCACTTTGATACAAGTTTTGAACTAGAAGCTACTTTAGAAAAGCGTGTTAAGCGGCAACTACTTGCCGAAGTGCAAGCAATCTGCCCTAAAGACGTAACCATTATTCACGTACGCCAAGGTGAAGCAAAAGGCTTAGGCCATGCTATTAGTTGTGCTGCGCCTATTATTGGTAACGAACCGTTTGTAGTTATTCTACCGGATGTAATTATTGACGATGTAGAGAGCGATCTTAAAAAAGATAACTTAGCAGAAATGATCGCTAATTTTGAGCAAAACAAGCATAGCCAAATAATGGTTGAGCCAGTACCAATGGATGAAGTAGATAAGTTTGGTGTGGTTGATTTAGGCGATGTTGACCTAAAGCAAGGTGAAAGCTCAGCAATTTTTAACATGGTAGAAAAACCGCCAGTAGACGAAGCACCATCTAACTTAGCTGTAGTGGGTCGATACGTATTAAGCGAAAACATATGGCCGTTACTTGCAAAAACTCCGCAAGGAGCAGGCAATGAAATTCAATTAACTGACGCAATTGCGATGTTAATGGAACACGAAAAAGTAGATGCATACGCTATAAAAGGCCGTAGCCACGATTGTGGAAGTAAAATTGGTTATTTAAAAGCGACTATTGAATTTGCACTTCGTCGCGATGAATTTGCTGATGAATTAAAGTCATTTATTAAAAAACTGATTTAACAGTTAATGTAAATCATGAAAGGCGCCTATATCGGCTAATGCCAGTCAGTTAAGCTGACTGGCATCTTTCTTTTTATGGGGATACTTAGATGGTTTTGGCTTAACCCATCGGGGATATCTTCTATCCTCTCGTCTAGCTGGAAGCTTAAATAAGACCAGTGTATCGAGTAAGTGCTGCCAGTGTATTGGAATGTTCCCTGGGCTCATTATAGATACTGACGAGAAATACTGAATGACAGCCATCGAACTGCTAGAGAAACTAAGCTGGTTAGGCCATATCCCTGTGACTGTCGCCGCCATCGTCATTATTCTTCGTATTAAATTATA